>DAOQID010000024.1:0-37105 GCA_035339375.1 Anaerolineales bacterium
TTTATCTTTTATCCGCACACGAAAGCGGATTTCAAGCAGGTATTTTAATGGGGTTTACAGAAGGAGGAGGTGGACGAAAGTCCTAATCTTCGATCTCACAACTCTTCATTCAGGTGCAAACACTTCAGCACAACCGTTACTTTTTGAGTTCTTTTGTACTCAGCAAATAAAGAATACCATAACCTCCCAAAAACACTCCAGCCAAGATCGCAATGTATTTCAAGTATCCTGTATCGGAATAACCTATATCCATCAGCCAATCTGGCATAGGACGCGGCAATTCGCTGGCGGTGCTGTCGATCCAGTACAGATCCTCACTTGAAACCCATACTTTTCCGTCGGCACCAAGCACAAAAGAAGAGCGGCCAGATCTGGGGTAGTTAGAATTTTCTTTGTTGTACTGCACAACAAGTTCTGCAACACCGCTCCAAACAGGCCGCAGTACTGTAACTCCGCCTCCATATGAATCATCCAAAATCCATAACCTGTCATGCGAATCAACCAGCAAGGAATCATAATCAGAAAATTCCCCTAAAAGCGGAATTTCAGTGATCAAAGCCTTTTCATCGTCTTGAATTTGAACAAAATAACTTTCAACTTCTTCCGTCTGCGTAGTATAGAAAATAAAGAGACGCCCCACATCGTCCACGATGAAGTCTTTTACCTGAAGAAAATCGAAGGGCACATCATAAGACTTCTCCAGCCATTGTCCATCTTTCAACAGAAATATTCTGGCTTCATTTTCATTCCCAGCATGAACCAAAACTGTCTCATCCGCCAAAATGGAAAGGGAATAGGGCTCATATCCTTTTTGAACTGCAGATTCTGGGAGTTGGATCACATCAACACCAGGCCTGCCAGCTGTTGCACCAACCAAAACATTGGGTTTGTTATCTCCGTACAAAACCAGCCAGGCTTGTTCCGTCGTACTCACAAATCTCTTACGATAGATGGCAGCCTTATAACCCCCGAAATACTTCCATTGCACCCATTTGCCATCCTGCCAGGTGTAATTGATTTCACCAGTTATCAGAGTTGGCTGGCCATTAGAATCGGACAGAATAATCGTTCCTCGAGGGTTTTGCAGCGGAAGCGGCCATCTCTGCTCCTGATCATCAAAATGAACAATCAGATTGTCACCATTAAAATCAGTAGAAGCAATCCAAGGTGAGTTCTTAGAAGTGATTGAAAAGTCGAGCAAAAACTCGTTCCAGGGAAGTCTATGAACATTCCATCCGCCCTGAAAAAAACCGTATACACCAAGAACTGGAATCGTTATGAGGGGGAGAAACAATACCATCCCCGCATCGTTAATCTTTACAAGGATGGAATTTTTTTCCATCTTTTCTGGCAATTTTTCATCTATCACTGTTCCTGGCAGGTGGGTTTTTAGGAGTTCCATCACTCTATCTGCCCCACCTTCGATATCTGCCAAAACAAATTTAAAATCCTCTTCATTTTTAGAGCGTACAACAATGACCCCTGGAAATAAATACTGCACTGATAATACATCACTGTACAGAATCCGCCGTGGGCGGGATGAGTAAAAACCCTTATTTTGGTTTTCCTCAATCGCCTCGCTTGTAAACACAATACGATATTTAAGTTCTTTTTTTATACGGACAAAATAAAACCATATAAAAAAAACCAGCACCCCAACAGTAAAAAGATTAACGAAACTCAACTCCAGCAGGGATTTCAACGATGCCCGTGGCGGATCAAACAAAAAAGTTAACGGAAGAATTCCAATCAATCCAGACCAAAGCGGAAGAATTAGCGGACGACGATTTAACTTTAGCGTATTCATTTTCCTCCTTACACTCAATGCAACATAGTTTTCAAATTAATTTTACCTTCTGTCCCGCTAAACCTCCACCCTCACCACCAACGCCGTCCTCGCCCACTCACTCGGACTTCTGCCTTCCCACTCGTTGTACTTGATCGCCATCTTCATCCGCACCAACGTCTCGGTCTGTCCATCTTTCAGATCCAGCAGCTTCGCCACCGCAGGGAAGGTCTGTCCCGCGATTCGCACTGTCACATTCGGGTCTTTGAGCAAATTCCTCACCCAATCAGACCTGTCCATATTGCCCGATAAAAGATAAAGCGCCCCTTCATGCACACAGAACCAAATCTCGATCTCATGCGGATCCCCTGTTTTGCGTCCGCGGGTGGTGAGGTAGCAATATTGCTCTTTTTCAAATTGCGTCAGGTCAACGGCCATGGTCAAGCCTCCTTCTCGTTCGAAAGGAAATACGTCTGTGCAGGGAGCAGGATATGCACCCGTTTTTCAGTGGCATACACCGTGGTACAGCGTCCGCGCGGCAGGCGTTTAATGAGCGAAGAATCGTACAACAAAATGGAACGGCTCGTGATCTTCTCGATCACCGTCCAATGATCGTGATAACCCTCCAACCCCAAAATGATGGAACGTCCCGGCGTGCCATCCAGAAATGCCTGCATCGAATGCCAAAACGTGGTCAGGTCGGGGTTCGGCACCCCGCGCCACGGGATCTGCACATTCGAAATCCGCTTCTTGCCCACCACCTTGTTTAAGATCAACAGCATCTGGTGATGCAAGATCCCCCCGATCAGAAACTTACCCAGCAAACCGCGCCGCGAAAGATAATGGATCAAGTCATCGAACAACTGCTGCGTCTCTTCATCGGAAGAATGATTGATAAACCGCTCCGCATTGACAATGCTGTACAACCCGCACAACGAATCCAACCCACCCTGTTGAAAAGGCGGAAACCCCGAACTAATGCGTGAAGAATTCGTCATAAACAATAACCCTAAATCAGATCACTCAACCAACCGCCACAACAAAATACCCGCCGCCAAAGCCAATGCCGCCCCAAAGAAAAAAGGAGCCGAAGCGCCGAATCCAGCCCATGAACCCAGACCCTGCCACAGCAGTCCCGCAAGAAGCGAGGCAGGCAGAGCCGTGATCCCGATCGCCGCATTAAACCATCCATACGCCGCCCCGCGCTGCGCCTCTGGCACCAGATCCGCAACAAAGGCCTTTGCCACACCCTCTGTCGCCGCGTAATAAATTCCATACAAACCAAACAGGGCCCAGATCTGCCAGCCAGCACCCGCAAACGCAAACCCCAAATACACCAACCCATACGCCATCCACCCGCCGATGATCAACCGCCTGCGCCCCACCTTATCTGAAAGCGCCCCCAACGGCCCCGAAAGAATCGTATAAATCGCCGTGAAGGTCATCAACATGAACAACGTCTGCAGCACATTCAACCCGCGTTCCTGTGCGCGCAAAATAATGAAAGAATCGGATGAATTCCCCAGCGTGAAAAGAATCGTGATCAACAGAAATTTCCCAAACCGCGGATCGATCTCCTTAAAAGACAGACGTTTCTTCTCCGCGCCTTTGCCTGATGCAGCAACATCGGCAGCCCCCACCCCGAGAACGATCACCGCCAACACCGCAGGGATGATGCTCGCCAACACCGCCGTTTGAAACGCTTCGCGTGTGATCTGCAATGCACCCTGCTGGGTCAGCCACACGATCAAAGCGGCAATGGCGATCCCCAAAAAAGCCCCCGCCGTATCGCCAGCTCGGTGCAAACCGAAAGCCAATCCGCGGTTGGTTTCATCGGTACTGGCGGCCACCAACGCATCACGCGGTGCCGTACGGATCCCCTTCCCTACACGGTCTGAAAACCGCACCCCGAGCACCCATCCCCACGAATTTGCAAAATACAAAAAGGGCTTGGCAAAAGTGGAGATCGCATATCCCAGCACCGCCAATCCCTTGCGCTGTCCCAGCTTATCCGAAAGCGCCCCCGAATACACCTTCAACAAACTCGCCGTTGTTTCCGCAATTCCATCGATCAGCCCAATGAACGCCATCCGCACCCCCAACACGTTCGAAAGAAAAAGCGGAATCAAATACACAAGCATCTCCGAAGAAATGTCTGTGAGAAAAGAGGTCACGGTCACGATCCAAATATTTGGATGTAATTTTCGAAGTGTACTCCGCGGTTTCATTTTTTCCTTTTTATTGTTCGTTCATCATCCATCACTCCCCCATCAAAACCTCAAGCATCCATCATTGCCATATCAATCCTTCTTGCCAAAATACCCAAACCCGATCAACACCGCAGACATCAGCGCCGTGGCGACCCCGGTCCGCAACAGGTCATTCGTATCCTTCACTTCCAACAGCTTCTGCAGGAACTTCACCCCCATCACCAAAACGATCATACTGCTGAGTTTTGCCTTCAATTCATACAGGTTGTGGGCCAGCATCCACTCCGGCAATTCCAGCGGAGAAATGAACAACTCATACAAACTTACGGCAAAGATCAAAATGGCAGTGGCGATCAAAAAACTGTCCACGATCTCAATGAACTCGATGGTGATCGCCGCATCCTTGCCCATTGACTCAAACACAAGCAGCACCGCCGCGGCAGTTTTCAGGGTCCCCCACGCAAAAGCCGCCACCGCCGCGATCAACAGTGAAAGCACACCCACAATTGCAAGATATTTGGATTTCTCAAGTAAGGTCTTCATGGTGTCCGTTTTATTCGCCGTACATCTGACGATACAAAGCGCGCAGGTTTCGTCGGTGCAAAGTCTCTGCCAGGCCGCCAAGGTACACGCGGCTCTTCCCGCATTCTTCGATGGTGATCGCGTCCAGATATTCATCTGCGTTCTTGCGCTTGCCCGCAGCCTTCACCAGTTTTTTGATATTGTTCAGGTAGTTCATATTCTCTTTGACCGCCGCATCGATTTCGCCGCGCAAAATGATATCGCCATGACCCTGAATGATATTCTCCAGTCCCATGCGCCCGATCCGCTTGACCGAGGAGATCATCTCGTCAATATCTCCATCCACGATGTAAGGCAGGGACATGAAAGCATCCCCGGCAAAAAGCACGCGGTCCTCTTCCACCAAAACTGAAATACCGTCTTCGCTATGCCCAAAAGACTGCGAAAACACCAGATTCTTCTTGCCCACCCGCATGGTCAATTCCCCCGAATCGAAGGTTAAATGCGGCGGAATGATCTTCACCTGCCGCAAATTCGGGTTTTGTTTACGCGCACCCTCCAAAGAAGGAATTCCATGCTCGATCAGCAGTTCACGACATTTCGCATGCCCGATCACAGTGGCACCGGGGAAGAAACAATTGCCCCAGGTATGGTCGGCATGGTAATGTGTATTGATCACATAACGCACTTGAACGCCAAGTTCATGTTCAATAAACTCGCGCATACCAAGTGTCTCTTCAGGCAGGGCCAGCGTGTCAATCACAACGGCCCACTGCGGGCCAACAATAACCCCGGCAGTTACCTGAGCATAAACTTCGCTTTGAAACCAGAACACATTTTCCGAAACTCGTTCACGATGCATAAATCACCCTTGTATGGATATATTTTCATTATTAATAGCATACTCCCGCCCAAATTACAAGTTGATTAGACAAATTGAAAGATTTTCATTAATGTAAACCGCCCTAAAAAATTTGACTTGATTAGCCCTCTTATAAGTGATAAACTCTACTGCAAATGCCTGCGGATATTCTTGTAGTCACCTCTTCTTCACAACTTGGAGAGTCCATCCGTCGCATCCTGGAAGAGACGGATCTCTACCGTATCCATGTTGTCACCAATAAATCCTCTGCCATCGTTCGCGCAGATGAAGTTGGTGCGCCTCTTGCCATGCTTGATCTTGCCCTTGGAGAAGGTGTGATTCGAGAGATCGGACAATCTCTCCGCACCATTCGTCCCGGCATCAACCTCATCATCCTTTGCGATGAAAACATCACGCCCCCTCCGTTTGACGAATTGCGCCCCTGGATTCTTGTTCGTAAACCTTTCAAGATGTCAAATTTTATGACCGCGATCAGTCAACCCCAAACCACAACAGCAACACCCCCCACCCCCGCTACTACAACGTCAACCCCGGCAGCCGCGCCGCAAAATACCTCCACGCCCACTCTGCCCTGGCTCAGTGACCCGAACCGGGCGGCGCAGCACCTTACCCGCCTCACGCTTGAGTCTTCTGCACAGGCCGCATTGATCACTCGTAAAAGTGACCTGTGGGCCTATGCGGGCAGTCTTTCCCAGGGTGCAGCAAAGGAAGTGGCACAAACCATCACCCGCAATTGGGATGGGCAAAAAGGATTTGACCTGTTGCGCTTCATCCGCCTCGAAAGTACCAAAGCGGAACACATGCTTTACGCCACCCGCCTCGCTGCCGACACCGTGCTTGCTCTTGTTTTCGACGCAGAAACTCCCTTTAGCACCATCCGCGCACAGGCCAGTCAACTTGTCACCAATCTCGATAACGAAACCGCGGAACCGCAGAAACCATCTCAGCCGTTCAATGCGGAAAAACAAGTTGTTGAAGCAGATGCCGATGACGGTGATGCGCCAAACATCCCGCTTATTTCAGACATCCTCAACAACGTACCGACACCCAACCCCGAACCCGCCACAACCCGCGATTTCAACCTGCCCCGTAAAAAAGAAACACAGGAAGCCTTCGACCCGAATCAGACCCGAATTTCAGAATCGCTTTCGAATGCATCCGTTTTCAAACGAGACCCGTCTCCTGCAGTCCATTACGGCAGCATACCGGTCCTGAATAAAAAGCCAGCCCCCTCCATTCCAGAAGTTCAGGTTCAGCCTCAAAACCAGGCTGTGTTGAACGAAGTTGACGTTACAGCCCCATCACGCATTCAACAAAGGCCTGAAACCCCGGTGGCCAAACCCGCTCCCGGCGAACAGGAAGTCACCCGCGAAAGCCCCACCACCGAGGCCGCACGGAAACTCGTCGTAGAACCGACAACGGCAGGCCTGTACCATTTGACCTACGCCTGTCTGCTTGTACCGCGTTTTTCAGCTCACTACCTTACCGGTGATCTGGCTGACCAGCTGGGAGAATGGCTGCCCAATATTTGCATCGCCTTCGGCTGGCGTTTGGAATTCCTCTCGGTACGCCCCGAATATTTGCAATGGGTCGTCAACGTACAGCCGAATACCTCTCCAGGTTATCTCATGCGCATCATGCGCCAGCAAACCTCTGAAAAGATATTCACCGATTTCACCCGTTTGAAGAGGGAAAATCCCTCCGGTGATTTCTGGGCGCCTGGCTATCTCATCATGGGCGGAACCCAGCCCCACCCGCAGCAATTGGTGCGTGATTACATCCGCCAGACCCGCCAAAGACAGGGACAGGAACTCCCATCGGAACCGAAACGCAAGTAAGTTTTCCGACACAAACGAAGCGCAGAGTATAATCACTCTGCGCTTTTATTTTTCAGCTGTTTCAAAAAATGGACCTCTTGCATAAGCCTAAAATCTTAAAGAGAAAAACGATGAAGGCTCTGCCTAAAAGTTTTTTCAGTTACCCGCTTATGTAAGAAGTCAAACAAAAAGAGAATCCCACATGCCCCCTACCCTTTATCTCATTGACGGACACGCCCTCGCCTATCGCATGTACTTTGCACTTACAGCAGGCGGAGGCAGTCAACGCTGGCAAAACTCCAAAGGCGAGCCCACGGCTGGCATTTACGGCTTTGCGCGTGAACTGGTGCGCGTGCTCGAACAGGAAAAACCAGAATACCTCGCTGTTGCATTTGATGTAGGCAAGACCTTCCGCGACGATATTTTCCCCGAATACAAGGGCACCCGTGAAAAAATGCCCGATGACCTTCGTCCGCAGATCGAGCGCATCCGCCAGATGGTGGATATGTTCAATATTCCGCGCCTCGAAATGGACGGCTACGAAGCCGACGATGTTCTCGGCAGCGCCGCCCGCATTGCCGCCAAAAAAGGACTCGGGGTGAAGATCATCACAGGTGACAGAGACCTGCTTCAGTTGGTCAACGAGCGCACGGCTGTCTATCTTGCTGGTGACGACCAGACCTACATCACCGATGCAGATGTGATCAAAAAATTAGGCGTGCGCCCGACTCAGGTGGTGGATTACAAAGCCATCGTCGGCGATACTTCCGATAATATTCCCGGGGTGAAGGGTGTGGGTGAAAAGACCGCCATTGCCCTGCTCGAAAAATTCGGCACGCTTGATGCCATCTACGCCAACCTCGATCAGGTTGAAAATCGCTGGAAGGGCAAGTTCGAAGCAAGCAAAGATGCGGCCTACATGAGCTACAAACTTGCAAAGATCGAGGTGGACCTGAAGATCGATCTCAACCTTGACCATGCCGCGGTCAGGCCGTTTGATTCGTCTGCATTGGCGGCTTTCTTTCAGGAAATGGAATTCAAGACCCTGCTCAACAAACTGCCCGCCATCAGTGGAAGCGCACCCTCAGTGGAGATCGCTGCTGCGCCGAAAAAAGGCAAGGCAGGCGAGCAGATGTCCATGTTTGTAAATGCACCTGTCATCGTTTCAACACCATCGAAGATCGAAGTGACGGTTGTGGACACAGACGAAAAACTGGGCGCACTAAAAAACGAACTCACCCGGGCGAAGGTCATCTCTTTTGACACAGAAACAACTTCAACCGAGGAAGTGACCGCTGAACTCGTCGGCATTTCGCTGGCGGTCAAAGAGGGTCATGGGTATTACATTCCCGTTGGTCATGTTTCTGGAAACAACCTTGAAATCAAAAAAGTGATCGCTGCGCTCACGCCCGCCATGACCGATTCGAAAATCGGCAAAGTGGCGCACAATGCAAAATACGATTACATCATGCTGGCGCGGTATGGGTTGGTCATCTCGCCGCTCACCTTCGATACGATGCTGGCTGAATTCATTGTGGATCCATCATCGCGCAACCTCGGTTTGAAGAATTTATCAGAATACCGCCTTGGTGAAGAGATGACTCACATCGAAGAACTGATCGGCAAAGGCAAAAAACAGATCAGCATGGCAGAAGTGGCAATTGAAAGCGTCGCCAACTATGCCGCCGCCGATGCAGAGACCACCCTGCGCCTGATGCCCATCATGCAAAAGGAATTACAGCGTGTGAACGGCACAAAACTGCTCGATGAAATTGACATGCCGCTCACCCCTGTCCTCGCGGAAATGGAAATGACGGGCGCGCTGATCGACACGAAATTTTTCGCGGCGATGTCGCAGGAACTGGGTCAGCGTTTGGCAGAGATCGAAAAGGAGATCTTCCAGCTGGCGGGCAAGACCTTCAACTTGAATTCGCCGCAGCAATTATCGGATGTGCTCTTCAACCATTTGCGCCTCGAACCACCCGACAAAGGCCGCAAAACAACAACAGGCTTTTACTCCACTTCGGCAGATGTGCTCGAAGCCTTGCGTGGAAAGCACCCCGCTCTCGACTTCATTCTTGAGCACCGTGAACTCTCCAAACTCAAATCCACCTATGTGGATGCCCTGCCCGCCGCAATGGACCCGAATACCGGCCGCGTGCATACCTCATACAGCCAGATCGGCGCGGTGACGGGGCGCCTTTCTTCGAACAACCCCAACCTGCAAAACATCCCCATCCGCACCGAAACAGGGCGGCGCGTCCGCAACGGCTTCATTGCAGACAAGGGCAATGTGCTGCTTTCAGTGGATTATTCGCAAATTGAATTGCGCATCGTGGCGCACATGGCACAGGATGAAGCCATGCTCAAAGCCTTCCGCGCTGGTGAGGATATTCACGCCACCACCGCCGCCGCCATCTACGACATCGAGTTGGACAATGTGACCAAAGATATGCGCCGCCATGCCAAGGCCATCAACTTCGGTCTCATCTACGGCATGTCGGCATTTGGCCTCACCCGCTCCACCGACCTGACCCTGGCCGAAGCCGAAGATTTCGTCAAAGCCTATTTCACAAAATTCCCCGGTGTGAAAAAATATCTCGATGGCATGCGCCGTCAGGCCGCCGAGATCGGATACGTGGAAACCCTGCTCGGACGCAAACGCTACTTCCCCGCTTTGCAGGGCAAGATCAACATGCAGTTGAAGAACCGTGAAGAACGCGAAGCCATCAATGCCCCCATTCAAGGCACTGCGGCAGACATCATGAAGCTCGCCATGCTGAAGATCCCCTCCGCGTTGCAGGCGGCGGGTTTGAAAGGCAAAATGCTTTTGCAGGTACACGATGAACTCGTGCTCGAATGCCCCAAAAAGGAAGTGGAAAAGACCGCGAAGGTCGTGCAGGAAACCATGGCTGAGGCCTACCCGATGAGCATTCCCCTCGAAACAGAAGCAAGAGCGGGCGCGAGTTGGGGCGAAATGACCGTACTAAAGTAGCCCGCCCCGTTGCTTCATCCAGTCTGGAGAGACGGTTATAATTGCGTGATAATTTTTCATTCAGCGCACATGCGAAAGTAGAATAAACACTATGCCCGGACGAGAAGATGTCTTCCAAAAAGCAATGAACGACGGCCATTCAGCGGCCTGGGATCAAGAGTGGGATAAAGCCTGCGCTGCCTATCGCCGCGCTTTGGAGGAATTTCCCGACCATCCAAAGGCGTTGAACAGTCTGGGGCTTGCGCTTTACCAGCTCGGCAATTTTGAAGAAGCCTTGCAGATCTACAGGAATGTGGTGCGGCTCTCCCCCGATGACCCCATCCCCATGGAAAAGGTTTCGCAAATCTCAGAACGCATCGGCGACCTGAAAACCGCCGTGGAAGCCGCCATGCGCGCCGGTGACCTCTTCCTGCAACAGCGCGATACTGAAAAGGCACTCGAAAACTGGGTGCGTGTCACAAACGTCAACCCGGAAAATGCCATCGCCCATTCACGCCTTGCACAAGTCCATGAAAGACTCGGGCACATGCAACAGGCCGTCACCGAATACCTCGCCATCGCCAGCGTTATCCAACGTGCAGGCAATGCCGAGAAAACACAAGAGATGGTCAGCAAGGCCCTCTCCCTTTTGCCAGACAGCCCCGAAGCCAAACAGGCACAGACCTCATTGAAGATGGGACAATTGCTCCCCAAACCCATGCGCGGAAAAGGCGGAACGGGCCCCATTCGCATGGCGATGGTCAAGCAGCTGCAAAAGCCAACCGTATCGCAAAGCGCCTCCGGGCTGGACCCGATCGCTGAGGCGCGTCAAAAAGCATTGACTCAACTGGCAGAGCTTCTCTTCGAATTCTCCGACGACAACCCCTCCGCACAGGAAAAACGCGGACTGTCCGCCATCATGAAAGGCACGGGCGGCCTCTCCCTGCAACAATCCGAACAAACAAAAGCGGTTCTACACCTCGGCCTTGCAATTGATGCCCAAACCAAAGGCAATGAAACCCAAGCCGCCGAAGAAATGGAAGGCGCGCTTGAAGCAGGCTTCAAACATGCCTCGCTTTACTTCACACTTGGTCTGTTGCGTTTCAAAGGCAACCGCCTCGAAAGTGCCCAACGCTTTTTGCAAAACTCCGTCAAACACAACGATTACGCCCTGGGCACTCGTCTGCTGTTGGGACAACTGCTCGTTAAAAAATCGCTCTACGATGAAGCCGCCATTGAATACCTTGAAGCGTTGAAACTCGCCGACTCGATCACCGTCCCCGCCGAAAAAGCCGACGAGGTCAGCCAGCAATACGAGCCGCTGATCGAAGCGCATCAAAGCCAGAAAGATGAGAATGTTCTGCGCAAAGTCTGCGAAAACATCAATGGCCTGCTGATGCGGCCCGACTGGCGCGAACAACTTCACAAAACCCGCGAACAAATGCCGAGGCAGGAAGGCGAAATGCTTGCCCCGCTGGCCGATGTGATTCTCGAAGCGCAATCCAGCTCCGTGCTTGAATCGATGAACCGCATCAATCAACTGGCCCGCATCGGCAGCCTGCGCTCCGCAATGGACGAAGCCTATCATGCCGTGCAATATGCGCCCACCTATCTTCCCCTCCACGCGTTGATGGGCGACCTGCTCGTTCAGGAAAACCGCGATGCAGATGCAATTGCAAAATACAGCATCGTTGCGCATCTTTATGGGGTACGCGGCGAAGTAAATCAAGCTACAAAACTCCTGCGCCGCATCATCCAACTTGCGCCCATGGACCTCGGTTCACGCAACCGCCTGATCGACCAACTCGTCGCAAGAGGTCATGCCGATGAAGCCGTGCGCGAATACCTTGAACTGGCAGCCATTCACTACCGCCTCGCCGAACTCGACCTGGCCCGCAAAACCTACACCACCGCACTCAGACTCGTACAACAGGGAAATGCCAACCGTGATTGGAATGCCCACATCATGCAGCGCATGGCCGATATTGACCTGCAGCGGCTGGACTGGAAACAGGCACTCCGCATCTACGAACAACTCCGCAGCATCACCCCCGATGACGAAGCCACCCGCCGCCAATTGGTAGACCTCAACCTGCGCATGGCCCAACCCGACAAAGCCATGAGCGAACTCGAGAACTACATCACCTATCTCGAAAGCCAGGGCAAGAACGACCTCTCCATCACCTTCATTCAAGACCTCCTGCAGGAACATCCCGACCAACTCCTGCTCAAACGCGTACTGGCGGCACGTCTGCACTTTGCAGGCCGCACCGAAGAAGCCATCTCCATCCTCGATGTCCTCGGCGAAAACCTCATGCAGACGGGCGACAAACACGGTGCAATGGAAGTCATCAACCAGATCATTTTGATGAACCCACCCAACGTATCAGACTACCGTCAACTGCTCATCCAAATGCAAGGCAATTAGATTTCATCCCCGTCAGATAAAAATGGCGGGGATTTTTTTCGCCTCTCACTCTGACCGTTGAACCTGATCCTGCTTCCCATTTTCCAAAGAACCCCCAGCAGAAACATTCTCACAGCGAAGTGCTATAATCCGTGCGATTTCAACAACGGAGAACAATAAAATGCTAAAAACCCAAAACACCGCCGTGATGAAGTGGCTTTACGTTTTTGCCTTCGTCGTGGCTTTTCTCGTCGTCTTCGGGGGATTTGTACGCCTTACCCGCTCGGGCCTTTCCATTGTGGAGTGGAATCCCATCAGCGGGGCCATGCCCCCCAGCGGACAGCAAGCCTGGGAAGAGGAGTTTGCAAAATATCAGGAAACCCCTGAGTACAAACTCATCAACACCGGCATGACCCTGCCTGAATACAAATTCATCTTCTACATGGAATGGTTCCATCGCAATGTTGCGCGTCTGGCGGGTTTGTTCTACGCCTTCCCTGTGTTCTACTTCCTCTTCAAAAAGACCATTCCCTTCAAAGAATTTGGCATCTACTTTGTAATGGGCATTCTTTTCATTTCACAGGCGGTTGCAGGCTGGATCATGGTTGCCAGCGGACTGGACAAACGCCCTGCCGTCAGTCACTTCAACCTCACCATTCACCTGCTTCTGGCGCTCACATTGTTCAGCCTCGCCCTGTGGACTGCCTTCGGGCACAAGTACGGTTTTCACGATACCAGCAAGAAGGCGGCCTGGTCACTTCCCTCCAAACTTGCTGTATTCTCTTTTGTCATTCTCGCCATTCAGGTTTCATACGGCGGGTTTACAGCAGGGCTCAAGGCTGGGCATGTTTCAGATACCTGGCCATTAATGCTCGGCAAATTAATTCCCCCCAACCTGTTCAACTCGTGGATCAATATCTTTGAATCCCCGCAAACCATCGTCTTCATCCACCGCTGGTTCGCCTGGCTGGGGTTGATCCTCGTCCCTGCTGTGTACTATCTCGTTAAAAAGCAAAACTATCCCGCCGATATCCAAAACGGACTTAAATGGTTGATCGGTGTGGTGGCCTTGCAGATCACACTTGGCGTGCTCACCATCCTGTCCTACGTAAACATTGTGATCGCGCTGATCCATCAAGCCAACGCCATCGTACTGGTTGGGCTGGCAGTGTTCTTCATCCACAGGTTCAGGGCAGTGGACAGGAAGTAAAAGAAAAAAAAGTGAAAATAAAAAAGCGATGGCAGATGAATCTGCCATCGCTTTTTTATTTAACAGCCCGAATTGTTACTCACGGCGGCG
Source organism: Anaerolineales bacterium (assembly GCA_035339375.1). Lineage (GTDB taxonomy): Bacteria > Chloroflexota > Anaerolineae > Anaerolineales > Villigracilaceae > Villigracilis. The sequence continues at coordinate 13,900 of DAOQID010000024.1, forward strand.
CGCGGCCATGAAAGTTGCGCCGATCATGCCAAGGGCAAGGCCAACCACCGAAGAAGCCCACGAAAAGAAATTGATCAAGAACGTAGACTCGATCACGTGGATGACCATCATAAAGGGCAGGGCAATGCCCAGGATCATCAGGAACAGGCCAAGGGTCAAAAGGAAGCGTGGAGATCTCATTGCGGTTGATACAGCCAACAGGCCACAAAATGTTCGGGTTCAGGTTCAAAATCCACGGGTTCTTTTTGATCGCACAAACCCGCAATGGCCCGCGCACAGCGTGGATGAAAACGGCAGCCCTTCGGCGGGTTCACCAAACTCGGCGGTTCACCGGGCGGCACCTCCTTGTATGTATCGGCGTTGCGGGCATCGGGGTCGGAGGTGGCGGCGAGCAATGCCATGGTGTAGGGATGCAGCGGGTTATCAAGCAGGCGGCGGGTATCGGCTTTTTCGATCAGGTTGCCTGCATACATCACAAAAATACGCGAGGAAAAATATTTCACTGTGGAAAGGTCATGCGTGATGTAAATGACCGAGAGTTGATGCTGCTCCTGAAGGGTTCGCATCAACTTAAGGATCTCAACCCGCACCGACGCATCCAGCATGGATACGGGTTCATCGGCCACGATCAATTTCGGCCCAAGGATCATTGCCCGCGCAATGACAATGCGTTGCTGCTGGCCGCCGCTCAACATGTGCGGGAATTTTGGCAGAAAGTCATTGGCAGGATACATTTTCACTTCATCCATTGCCTTGCGGATGCGGTCAAGCCGTTCCGTTTTATCCTTCACACCGCTGATGATGAGCGGCTCTTCAAGGATCTGTTGAATGGTCATGAAAGGCGGCAGCGCGCCATACGGATCCTGCTGAACATAACCGACCTCGAAACGATATTGCCGCAGAAGATTCCCCTTTAAACCAGCCAGATTGACTCCGCCAAAAATGACTTCGCCGCTGGTGGGGATATTCAACCCGAGGATGGTCTTCATCAAACTGGATTTTCCGCATCCGCTCTCGCCGACAACTGCAACGGTTTCTCCTTCAGCCAGATCAAAGCTGACGCCATCCACCGCCTTGACGTAGCCCGCATGGCCGAACCCGAAGCGCCGCAGTTCGTACCACACATGCAGATCACGAATGGATAGCAAGGTTTCCTTCGGTTCTTCAAAATTAACTGTCATCTTGTTCACCTTTCGTAATTCAGTGATCATGTCTGCATTCATGGGGATCCGTCACTTTCTATTTTCAGTTGCCGAGCCGAAGCCCGTTTGCAAGCCTTTCAAACATTCCATCATGCCCAGATGGCGGCAATCGTGCGTTAGAAAAACCAGCAAATTCAAGCGGATATTCTGTAATTTCTTTTTCAATTCATCATCCACATCGTCGAAATTTGGGTAACGCTCGTCGAGCCGCTCCACAAATTCTTCCACTGCATCGTAGGAACGCTGGAGGTAATCCACCAATTCCTCCTTGCGTGGAATGGGCAGGGTTTCCACCGCTTCATCACTCAATCCGGTGCCAACCGTGGCATTCAACCCCGTTGGGAAGCCCCACTTCTGCGCCAAACCTTCCTTCACCCAAATCTCCAGCGGGGTGCCAAACTCGGGCACCAATTGAGGTGTGCGTTCCAAAATGATCGCTTTGAGGTAATCCGATTCACGCGCCAGATGCCAGAGATGAAAACCGATGGAGGTGCTGTATCCGCGCGGGCGCCAATGCATCTGGTCATCATCCAGTCGGGAAGCAAAATCAAGAACCACTTTGTGAATATCTTTGAACATGTAGAGAACGTCATAAAGAGCCTGTGGAGACATATTCTTCCTTTTTGTGTTCTACGCGTGCAGCCAGCACTTGACCTTCCGATTCGCTTTTTGGAAAACAGGCGGCTCCTCGCTGCATTTTTCAAAACGATACGGGCAGCGCGCCGCAAAACGGCAGCCTTTCGGCGGGTTCATCAAACTTGGCGGCTGCCCTGTAATGAACATCGGGTCTGAATCGGTGCGCAAACGCGGAACACTTGCCATTAACATCTGCGAATACGGATGCAGGGGGGCGGGGAAAAAATCTTTTGCATCGCCTGTCTCCACGATCTGGCCCGCATACATAATGGCAACTTCATCAGCGAGTTCACTGGAAGTGGCTATATCATGTGTAATGAGAATAAAGGAGGTGCCAAGCTCATGCTTGATGCGTTTCAACACGTTCATGATGTTCGCCTGTGTGAGCAGGTCCAGCGCTGAAGTCGGTTCATCGAGGACAATGAGACTGGGCGAAGTGACGAGGGCCATGGCCAACGCCACACGCTGACGCATCCCACCGCTCAATTCAAAGGGATAACGTTCCACAAAATCGGCAGGCACACCGACATGTTGAAACATTTTGTAAACCAGTTTGTAGGCGTCAACTTTGCTCAGGCCCAAATGCACCATGGCAGGTTCAGCCACCTGATCGCCCACCCTCAAGACGGGGTTCAATGAATTCATGGCGGCTTGAGGCACCAATGACATGCCCACCCAGCGCACATTCTGTCGGTACTCCTCATTGTCCAGGGCCATTACATCGGTACCCTGCAAATAGACATGCCCGGAGTATTTATCCACATTGCGGGGGAGCAGGCGCAACAAGGCCTTTGAAAGCGAGGTCTTCCCACAGCCCGATTCACCGAGGATGACCACGGCGCGATTGGAATCGAGGTCAAAGTCAACCCCATCCACGGCTTGCACGGAGCCATTGGCGGTTTTGAAATGCAAGACAAGGTTCTTGATATGAAGAAGTTTCTCAGGCGCAGCGTTCATACATCCCTCAGTTTTGGATTGAAGACCCGGTCCAGTGCGAAACCGAGGAAGGCAAAGGCCAACCCGGTAATCATCAGGAGCATGGCAGGCTCCAGGACCCAGTAGTAATACCCTTTGTACAATGCGCCATTGGAATTGGCATCCTGAATAATCTTGCCCCAGGTGGGCAGCACAGGGTCACCCAGCCCGATCACAGCCAGTGAAGCCTCTAAAAATACAAAGGCGGGCACCGATTGAACCAAACTTGGAATCAACAACGGGATCATGCGCGGAATCAAATACAAGAAAATGATACGCGGACTGCTCGCCCCATACGCCTTGGCCGCTTCGATGTACATCGATTCCTTTACCTGAATGAAGATGGCGCGATATGCCTTGATGGACCCTGTGAAGATGCTCAAGATAATCGTCGCACCGAGGATGACCCAGATACTGCGCGAATAGAAAGTGCCGATCATGATGAGCAGCGCATAGAATGGCAGCACCAGATTCACTTCCGTGATGCGTTGGATCAACTCATCCACCCAGCCCGCGTACCAGGCGCCGATCGCGGCGATGACCATCGTCAAAATTGATGTGCCCATTGAGGCGATCAACCCGAAGGCCAATGCCACGGGGACACCCCACAGCAATGGCAGGACCAGGTCACGGCGCGCATGATCCGTTCCCGCCCAGCCGAAGACCTGTCCATGTGAAACAAATTCCACATTCAAGTCAGAGTCAGGTTCGAAGGTCGTCCCTGTGATGATGAGTTTGTATTTGCCTTTCAAGGGCTGGTCGCTGCCGGGCAGAGAGAACAGGGCGGGGATGACCTCATCCGCACGTAATTTGGTCAGCAGTTTTTCATCCTGCGAGAAGCGGTAGGTGAACTCATTGCTGACAGAGAAGTTTCCAATGCGGATGGTACGTTCATCGGGCGTGAGCAATTCAACAGAGATAAAAGGTTGTTTTTCCTTGTATGTGGTCGTGACGTATAAAATCAGATCCTGCGGATACACGTCGTAGGAATAATCAAACTCATAGGCCATATCGAAGGTTGAAATGCCTTCATTGCCCGGGGTGACGGTCTTCGTCATCTGGCCGTCTTTGGTGTTGACGGCAAACGATTCGGAATATTGTTTGCTGGAAAAATAATTGATCCAGGCAGGCGCGGCAAACCGCGGATTTTGATACCAGACCTCCTCCCCACCGCGCCACAAACGTACGGCCTCGGTATAGGGAATGGTGATCATGGCATAGGCGGCAACAAACACCAGGGCAAACACTACAAAAATGCCCGCCACTGCCGATGGATATTGAACCAGTTTCTGGAACGAACTTCTAAAATTATTCATATCCTCAGCCGCCTATCTTCACCCGTGGATCAACCAGGGCGTAAATAAAATCAAGCAGAAAAACGGTCATGGCAAGCATGTAGGCAAAGATGATGGATGAGCCGACGATGATTGGCGTATCGTATTGACCGATGGCTTGAAAAAGCGTACGACCCAGCCCCGGCCAGAGGAATACAGTTTCTGTGAAAAGGGCACCCGTCCACAGGGTGATGATGAGCAGGGAAAAATTGGTGATAATGGTCGGCAGTGTGGGGCGCAGGATGTAGGTCCGCTCGATATCGCGGGTGGGCAGGCCCTTTGCCTTTGCCATATCCACATAATCTTCGCTGGAGTAGATGAGGAAAAAGGTGCGGTAGTTGTAAACGCTCAAAAAGAACGAACTTAGAATCAGCGCCAGGCAAGGCAGGGTCAAGTGCTTGAGCACACTCATTGAATAATCAAAAGTGTTGTCAGGCGGGGGCGAATCCACCATGCCGCCAAAGGGCAGCACTTTCAAAGCCGCAGCAAAGATCAGGATCAGAAAGATGCCATAAAACCAGGGCGGTACGGCGGACGTAGGTGAAAGCGCGATGACCAGCTTATCCAGGAAACTGCCGTACTTGCGCGAAAGCGAAAGGGCAATAAAGATGCTGGAAAAGAACAGGAATAATTGCGAGGTACCCATCAACAACAGGGTGGCAGGCAGCCGTTCGAGCAGGATCAAACGCACCTGTTTGGAGCCGCTATCGCTCGTCAGATTGATGGCGCGGCCAAGGTCCAATTGCAGGGCATTCGAGAGATAACGGAAGTTACGCACTGCAATGGGGGTATCCAATCCGCGGCGTTTTTCTTCGAGGGCGATCTGGTCTTCGATCAATTTCTTGCGCACATCGGGAGCCATTTGCAAGGCGGTTGGATTGTTCGCGATTCTTTGCGTCACCGAATCGCGGATCTGTCCTTTGATGATCTCATCCACAAAACCGCCCATGTTGGCGATCAAGATGGTCAGGTAGATTCCGATCACCACGGTGATGAAAAGCGTCAACAAACGCTTCGCTGAATAACGCAGGATGCGTGCAAAGGAACTGTTGAGAAATGATTTTTTGACGACCACATTCTCCAAAGGTTGAGCGGTAGCTGACATGACTGCCTCCACAATCGAGGGTTCAGGGCGGAGCGGGTGCCCCGCCCTGAACAAATCACTTACTTGATGACAACGAAATCGAACGATGTGAAGGATGGGATCGCCACAGGAATCGGGACGACAGCCACTTCCAATTTCGCTGAACCAGTTTGCAGTTTGGATGTTGCTTCCGCATCCAACGTCACCTGGAACTGCCCCTCGCCAACGGCCTGCGCCTCCCCGACGGAGACCACCGCACCAGTGGTGTCGTAGAGAATGTACTTCACCAGCTTGATATCGGCATTTGCGTAGGCGGCATCGCCAAGGTTGACCGTCACATCAAAGACGGCTTCCTGACCAGCAGTCACCTGCCCGGGGCCATCGAGGATGGTGCTTGCCAGTTTGGGCGCGCTAAAGCGTGACCAGCGATCGGAGGCATCCACATACTCGGCGTTGTGTTTCAACACGAGCGATTTCTCGGTCGTAAAGACCTGATCGAGATAGTACGGTCCGGTGCCAACCCAGAAGTGACCATGATCTTCGTACCACTTCTTCATGTTGGCGTAACGCTCGGTGATCTCTTCGGCGGTGAGGTATTGACCCAGAGTGGGTTCGTACGGAATCAGGTTTTCAGACTGTGCCTGATCCATGTACTTCTCAAGGATTTCAAGGCTCGGCCCGCCCACCCAGCTCATTTGCTCGATCTGGGCTACATCGGCTTTGTCGGAGGAGTACGCGAGTTCACCAGCGGCTTCAGCAAGGTTCGAAACAGCCAAAATCTGCCAGCTATTTTCACCGGAAAGACCAAAGGGAGAATTCGGCCAAAGGGTGAGGATGTTCAATTCCGCATCGGCATTGTAGGAATCCGAGTAGGCTTCAATGGTCAACGGATCGGTCGAAACGATGCGGTATCCCTTGAAGGATGGCAGGAAGCCCGCCAGACCAGGGACAGCCGCTTCATCGTAAACATAGCTTTCGGGTTTGGCGCGGTCAAAGAAAATGATGATCGACATGACAAAGTCGGCTACAGAGATGGAACTGCCATCATGCCATTTCACAGTGTCATAAAGGTCGGCAGGGAAGGTGACAACACTCTTCACTTTGGCCGTGGTGCCATCGGGGAATTTCTCGCCCGCGGTGATGAATTTCTGGTTGGCGGCGTCCCAATCCACCCAGGCATCTTCGGGCACATCAATTTGGTCCACAGCTTCCACGCTCAACCAGTCGAGGTTGTGGGTGATGGGCAGGCCCTTTTGATAGGTCAACGAAGCGCTTTCGATGCGCTGCGGCCAGGCCAGGCCTGTGTATGGATCGCCCATGATGCCGCCAGTGCCGGTGATGCTATCTGCGCCCTGCGTAGTGGCTCGCATGACATTCGAATCCCATACCCAGTTACTGCCGCCGATGGTGTTCCACGGCTGGGTGAAGAGATCGTTGGTGCCGATCTTCATGGTGCCACCCTCTTGATCTTTGAAGCGCAGGTTGTAGTTCCCCATAAAGGTCGATTCGTAGCCAGCGGCCAGATCGTAGGTCACAGAAACATTGCTGTTGAAAGGTGCATAGGTCTGCTGGTCAATGACGAAGACGAAGAGAGAATCTTCCAGAGAAAGCCGCAAAGCCTCCGCCATCATCGCGTCACGTTCTTCCTTCGTAGAGAAATTACCCAAAGCCAGGTCATCGCCCAGTTTCTGGAATTCAGGGTCAGAAACGTTGGAGAGGAAAGGCTCGGCAGCCTGCACACTGGTGTTCAGGTAATATTGCTGGAAGTTGGCGCGCTCATCGCGGGTGAGACCTGAAGGCAGGTACCCAGCGGTGTACAGATTCCATTGGCCGTCTTTCGCATCGGTGCCCTGCCAGATCGGGAAGGCTTCGGAAGAGGTCTTGTACTGACGATCAACGGTGAAACCAATGGCTTCCAATTGATTGGAAACATAATCACCCATCGGCTGGCGTGTGCCATCTCCATCAGAGCGGATCAGGAAGGCCAGTGTTATGGGTGCGCCGTTGTATTGCCACTTGCCATCGGCACCCAATTCAGCACCCATCCCGACCATTTCGGCGCTAATCACTTCTTTGGCCTGATCGAGGTTATAGGCATATTTGGTTTCCAATGCACGGGCGGTTTCCACGAGGTTGGTATATTCCACCAACTGGGTGGTGATCGAGAACAATTTCGGCAGAGAGCCGCCGCCATAAATTTCCTGGTTGATGTAGTTACGGTCGATCAGCCAGTTCATCGCTTCGCGGATCTTGCGGTTCGAGAACGGATTCAACACTGCGGTATCGGTGAATACAGCAGGATTCATGCTGATGGCATAACTTCCGCCGAACGACTGGGTATAGCCCAGCCCGGCTTCCTTGATGGCTGGGAAAGCATCAGAAGCAAGGGCAAAGGAGTAAAAATCAATTGTCCCTGCCTGCAGCTGCGAGATCGCAGAATCAGCCGCAACCACAGAAAAATCAATTTCGTCGAGCCAGCCGCCCCGTCGGTCAGTGGCGGGCGCCGCAGGCGCTTCCGTGGCAGCGGTGGTGGGAGGTTCGGTTGCGGCAGGCGCATCGGTGGGCGCTGGTTCTTCAACTGCTTCAGTAGCAGCGGGTGCGCAGGCTGCCAGGATCATGCTAAAAACCACAAGCAGACTGAACAACGCATATAATTTTTTCAGTTTCATTCTCTTTTCTCCTTGGTTTGGTTTTGAACAAATGAAATTGCATACAATGGAAGATCTACAACCAACCACCTCCTTTGTCTTTTATTCAGCAGATAGAATGGGAGGCGGAGTTCAGTGCGTAATTCTGAAATCCGCCTCGCCTGTCAAAGAGCGGTATGCTTTCGTGAGGAGAAGGCTGCCCGCCAAACTTGAACTCATGATACGAATTCCCGCTGCAACTGTCATGCACCTGCATAAGCATCTTTGCCAATACACTTGAACCGTTCGTCAACCATGCCAAACCACCCGCACCCTGCTCCCAAGGCAATAAAAAAACCCTCCCAGAGGAGGGTATTCAAACAGGTGGGGCGGGCCCAAACTGCATATAATTGAACTGACCATGCGAAAATACTTCGTCTACGCGATTTTTTTACTCACCCTGCTGGGCAATTCCTGTGTTGCGGCGCCCGACACCTTGAAGCCCCCACTGCCCGTTGTATTCGACGAGCCACAGTCGGGCCTGAATTCATCGCGCAACAGCCGCTCAACCCCATCCTACAGCCAGAACATCCGCTTCGAACATTTCAGCCTTGAAGAAGGGCTTTCGCAAAGCACGATCACGGTCATCTTTCAAGACAGCAAGGGCTTCCTTTGGATCGGCACGGAAGACGGATTAAACCGCTACGATGGCTATACTTTCAAAATCTACAAACCAAACCCGGAAGACCCGAATACCCTCACAGACCGCTGGGTCACAGCACTGGCAGAAGACCCCGAAGGCAACCTGTGGATCGGCACACGCCTCGGCGGTTTGAATCGGTATGACCCCGAAACGGGACAATTCTCACATCTGCTGTATAGCAACACGAACAGCGCAGGCATCAGTCACAATCACATCACCGCTCTTAGCGCCGATAAAGATGGCATCTGGATCGGGACAAAAAACGGTCTGGACTACCTCTCATATGGTTCACAAAGAATCGAGCATTTCCGCGCCTCATCAGTCAACCCCAACAGCCTGAGCGGCAACTGGATCAGCGCCATTATTCAAGATGCCAATGGCAACCTGTGGGTCGGCACACAAGACTCAGGCCTGAATTTTTACGATAAAACCAAAAAATCATTTTCCGTTTTCAAACACAGTGACGACGTCTTTACCAGCATCAGCAACAACCATATCACCAGCATTTTGATCGACAACCGTGGAGTGCTTTGGGTTGGCACCGCCAACGGATTAAACAACTCCGAATCGGCGGGCAGATACTTCACCCACTATGTCAATGTCGATGGCGACTCGGACAGCCTGAGCGGTGACGTTGTTTACGCGATCTATCAAGACCGTTCCCTCGGCATCTGGATCGGAACCGACAACGGACTCAACCGCTACGACCCTCAGCGCGAAAGTTTTGTGCATCACAACCATCAGCCCACCACACCCAACAGCCTTGCAAACGATACTGTGATTTCCATCTTTGAAGACAACAGCAACGTTTTATGGGTCGGCACCGATGGCGGCGGCTTGAACAAATACAACCGTCAGCAGGACCATTTTGCTTATTACCGCGCCAACCCCGATGACCCCACCAGCCTGAGCGGAAACTTCATCATGCCCATCGTTGTTGGCGAAAATGGCACTGTTTGGGTGGGTGCCTATGGAACAGGGCTGAACCGCCTCAATGCCATTTCCAATCAATTCAGACGATATGTGCATGACCCCAACAACTCCAACTCGATCAGCACCAACGATGTGACCGCCCTTAAAATAGACAGCAGCGGCAACCTGTGGATCGGAACCTCCATCGGGTTGGATCGCCTCAATGCGGATACAGGTCAATTCACTCATTTTGTCCCCGATATCAACAACCCTGAGAGCCTCTCGGCGGCCCCTGTCAATGTCATTTATGAAGACCACTCGAACACCATCTGGGTCGGCACCAGCCGTGGCCTCGACCAATTTGATCCGCAGACACAGGTCTTTATCAAATACGATACCGAAGATAACGACCCGAACAGTTTCGACAACAATCAGATCACCAGCATGCTCGAAGATGAAAATCTGAATTTCTGGATCGGCACCTTCGATGATGGCATCAAACGCTTTAATCCGAGCAACGGCGAAATCACCAGCTACACCAACAATCCAGATAATCCCTCCAGCCTGGGGAGCAACGCCGTCCTATGCCTGCACATTGACCGGGCAGGCACCTTGTGGATCGGAACCGCAGGCGGTGGATTAAACCGCTACAACCCCGAAACCGACTCGTTTGTCCGTTTTACCGAAAAAGACGGCCTGCCTAATGATGTCATCTATGGCATTCTCGAAGACAAAAATGGTTTTTTGTGGGCCAGCACCAATTTCGGTATCACCCGCTTTGACCCCAAGACCAACACCTTCCGTAATTTCACGGCCAGCGACGGCCTGCAAAGCAATGAGTTTCACCAAAATGCCTTTGCGATTGACCTGCAAGGCAACCTCTACTTCGGCGGTAACAACGGCTTTAATGTCTTTACGCCCGATGCCATTGACAGTGATACCGTGGCGCCAAAGATCGTACTGACCTCACTCACGCGCGACCGCACCCCGATCTCCAACAACATCCCTTCTGAAAGTATCAAGGAGATCACCCTGCAATGGCCGCAAAATTCCTTTGAATTCGAATTCGCCGCGCTGGCTTATGAGCAGCCTTCGAAGAATCAATATGCCTATATCCTCGAAAACTTCGAAGCCAATTGGAACATGATCGGCACCCAACGCAATGGACGCTACACCAACCTGCCCGGCGGCTCCTACACCCTGCACCTGCTTGGCGCCAACAGCGATGGGGTCTGGAACAAGGAAGGCGTCTCCATCAGGGTCACGGTCATCCCACCCATCTGGGAAACCTGGTGGTTCCGAAGTTCCCTGCTGGTTTTTCTGGCAGCATCCGTATTTTTAGGATACCGCTGGCGTGTTAAACGAATCGAAGCACGCAACCGCGAATTGGAACGTCTCGTCCAAAGGCGCACCGGCGATCTTGAAAAACGCACCCGTGAAATCGAAGCCCTGTATCAAGCGGACGAACGGATTTTACGCAACGTCACCCTGATTCAGGTTTTCCAAACCCTGGTGGATGTATCCGTTTCCATGCTTAAGGCAGATCGCAGCATGGTTTTCATTTGGAACGAGGAAAAGAACAAGATCACCCCGCGCGTCAGTTATGGTTTCCGCACTGAAACATTATATGCCCTTCATTTCGACCAGGGCGAAGGACTGGTCGGCCAAACCATGAAAACAGGCGAGACATTGATCGTAATGGATATCAAACGCGGCACCCTGCGCGGCGATGTGGAAACCGTCATTCGCAGGGAAGGGATCCAATCATTTGCCCACTTCCCCATCGTGGTAGATGGCAATGTCATCGCCATCTTCAATGTAGCCTACACCCGTCCAAATGCATTCACCGATGACACCATCCGCCTGTTCACATCGCTGGTCAATCGCGCTGCATTATCCATCGCCAACATGCAGCTCTTCGAACAGACCAAGGATCTGGCTGTGATGGAAGAACGTAACCGCCTCGCACGGGACCTGCATGATAGTGCCAAACAAAAGGCATTTGCCGCCCTTGCGCAGTTGGGTACCGCCAATGGCATCCTGAAAACCAAGCCGAATGATGTGAAAGTTCACCTCACCGAAGCAGAGACTCTTGTTTTCGAAGTCATTCAAGAATTGACCTTCCTCATTCAAGAAATCTACCCGATCGCCCTGCAGGAAAAAGGATTGCCCACCACATTGCGTGAATACATCTTTGAATGGGAAAACCGCAACGATACCGAAGTCAAGCTGACGATTCGCAACGAACGTCCGCTGCCGCTGGAGATCGAACAGGCCGTTTACCGCATCATTCAGGAAGCACTGGCCAATGTGGCCCGTCACAGCAAGGCCAAACGTGCAGATGTATCGCTGGTTTATAATTCCGACTCCCTGCAGATCATGGTGGCCGATGATGGTCACGGCTTCGACATGAATCAGCGGGCCAAAGGCATGGGCTTCCGTTCCATGCGCGAACGGATCAGCAGTGTTCGAGGAACCATTCAAATTCAAAGCGCGCCCGGCCAAGGGACTCGTCTTATTGCACAATTACCCATCAAATCACCGGGTAAGGAGGCTTCAACATGAAACACCATCGCACGAGCATCTTAATTGCAGATGACCATGAAGTGGTCCGAAATGGGATCCGTTCCTATCTCGAAACACTTTCAGATTTTCAGGTCGTCGGCGAAGCCTCTTCAGGAGAAGAGGCCCTGCTCATGGTCGCAGAATTGATTCCCGATATCGTTCTGCTTGACCTCATCATGCCAGGCATGGACGGGATCGAAACCACCCGCCGCATCAAACAGACCAGCCCGCGTACACAAGTGGTTGTGCTGACCTCCTACCATGAGGATGTGCATATCTTCCCTGCCTTGAAGGCCGGGGCCATTGCCTATATTTTGAAAGACATGAAAATGGAGAAACTCTCTGAAGTTCTACATCGCGCCGTACAGGGTGAGGTGACCCTGCATCCGCGGGTGGCGGCACGTGTTCTTCAGAACATTCGCGGTGAAAATGGAGAGGAGCAGCCCCTGTTTACCGATTTGACCGACCGCGAAACCGATGTACTGAAACTCATCGCCAACGGCCTGACCAACAGCCAGATCGCTGAAAAACTTGTCATCAGTGAAAACACCGTCAAGGGGCATGTGAGCAACATCCTAAGCAAGTTACACCTGGCAGACCGTACAAAACTGGCGGTGTATGCCTGGCAGCAAGGCATTGTCAATAGAGACAGCGCCCCACGTGAATAAATCCACCTGAAACAAAAAAGGACACGGTCTTTCGACCGTGTCCTTTTTTGTTTTTAGAAATCCTATTGACCCGCTGCAGCCAAAGCCGCATCGATCGCTTGCGCGAATACATCAAATGGCTGGGCGCCTTCGATCAGTTGGGTCACTTCTTCGCCGCTGGCGTTGACATAGCTCAAGACGAAGCCAGGGGTACCGCGCACACCGGCGGTCAGCGCATCCTTGCCATCCTGGAAGACCTGGTCGTCAAACTTGCCGCTGGAATAGCATTCATTGAATTGGGTCATATCCACCCCGGTTTGTTCGGCAATGGCAGCCAAACGGCGGTCGGTAAAGGAATCCACATCTTCACCAAGCACATTGGCAAAGAGCATATCATGCATTTCCCAGTACAGATTTTGATCGCCTGCACAATAGGCAGCCTTGGCAGCATCTTCAGATTCGGTCTTGCCGCCGCGGATGTTGTCACTTACCCAGTTCCCCGCGGAACGATAGGTAAAGTACAGCTTGCCAGTGGAAACATAAGCCTCGACCAGTTTTGCTTCTGTCTCAGAAGCGAATCGTTCACAGAACGGGCACTGATAATCGGAATATTCCACGAGTTTGACCGGAGCATTTGGGTCACCCATGTTGTTGGCATCAGCTTGCGGACGCGGATTTGGCTCAACAGAGATAATGCCAGTAATCGGTTTCAAATTAGGCCAAATGATCAAAAAAGCCACAGCCAAAGCACCAAGTACGACCAAGCCGATGCCGATAAAACGCTGGCGCTGAGACTGACGGCGTATCTGCTCACGGCGCGCCTGCCGTTTGCTCAATTCTTTCGGGTTATTCATATTCTCTTACTCTCCTATTGTTTAGATGGATGCGAATTTTCCCATGCTGAAATCAATTTGTCCAGTACAGGGTTAATGGGCTCTTATTTTCACTCACGCAGGCGGGCATCCATCCACAGCGCCATGGTTTTGAAAACTTCGGCCTTTTCAGGCTCGTTGTGCAGTTCGTGATACGCGCCATCCCACAGGACGAGGGTGCAGCGTTCTTTCAGCGGGGCGGCGAATTCTGAACTGCCAGCGGAAAAGGTTAGGTGATCCTCCTTGCCATGCATGAGCAGGAGGGGCAATGGGAATTCACTGGCATGTGCCAGGGTCCAGCTTGTAACGCCGATCATGATCTTTCCAAACCCAAAAGACATCTGATCATGCACCAACGGGTCGTTGATATAGGCCTGAATTACTTTTTCATCGCGGGAGATGGTTTTCGGATCGAGTCCACTGGGAATGGTCACAGATGGGGCCACAGACCCCAGCACCTTTGCCAACAGCACCTTGACCTTTTGATCTTCGAGGGCGGTACGCAGGCCAGAACTGGTGGCGATCACACCCTTGATATTGGGCTTTCGCAGCAGGGTGTAGTGCAAAACCAGCACCCCGCCCAGGCTGTGACCATACAAAATGATGGGAAGGTTGGGGTAGCGGTTGCGGGCCTGTTCCAGCAGCTGATCGATGACAGTCATAAAATCTTCGATGGAGTTGATATGTCCACGTTTTCCACCAGAACGGCCATGTCCGCGCAGGTCCGGGCCAAACAGGATCAACCCTTCCCTGCTAAAAGCCTCTGCCACATGAGCATAACGCGAGGTATGCTCTCCAAGACCATGAACAAGACAAACCACGCCCTTGGGCTGCAGCACGGTTGGTTCCCAACCCTGTGCAAAAACTTCCAAACCATCATGAGCTTTCCAGCTCGTTTCAAAGTGCTTCACGCTTCTCCTCCAATGCTGATCTTGAATTCACATTGCCGTGCGCCCATGGCTCGACAGGCGCGTTCTTCAATATCGTGTTCCTGCCCTACCGCCCAAAACAAACATTCACGGATCAGGCCGAGGGTAACAAAACAGATCGGGGCTGTATCGGTTTGCTCCATCGCCGTGGGGGATGCATGGTCAACAAAGAGCAGGTCAAGGTCCAGAGAATGAACCGAGACATTTCCCGATGTGGCGCTTAAGATCCGTGCCAGCAGTTCCAAAGCAGGTTTACGCCGCAATCCTTTTGGAAGCCTTTGTATAATGGCGGCCTGCGCTTTAATTCCAAAGGCGGAATCGTTCAAGAGTTGTTCCCAAAGTTTTACCCCGATCCATAACAGGGTGCTGCGCGCACCGCGGCCATAATACTTGCGCAAAGCAGATTGCAGGCGTGAGTACACATTGGCGGCACGTTGGTCATCCAATGCAGAAAAATGCGCCGAATGCGCCCACTCTGCAGGCAGGCCTGCATTCGTCAATGCACCGGTCAATGTTTCGTGGCCCATTTCTGCAGAAAGGGTTTCTACGAATCTTTTCAAGATATGAACGGGGAAACCGATCTCTGTCATCAGGCACCTATCCCAATGGGTAAACCAACACTGGAAAATATTCACCAGTGCGGACGAAGCCCATCTTTTTGTAAAGTGCAAGTGAAGCTTCGTTATCTGATTGTGTGTTGACGGAAAGACGATGCAATTGGGCACCGCCAAACGATTGGATCAGGTCGCTGACGAGGGCAGCCCCCACCCCTCTGCCTTGCGCTTCAGGACTCACCCCAAGCCTGGCCAGGTGTGCCCCAAGCGGATTCCTCGTACTGAGTTGGTACCCGATCACCCCTGAATCATCTTCAGCGACCGTGGCACTTGCGCACTGCAACCGTGCCCGTTGAAGGGTGCTTGCTGTGTTGTGCCAGAAATCTCCAAAAGCGGCCAGATCCAATTTGGCGACCATGGGAATATCGGCATCGGTCATCGGTCTAATACGAACCCCGTGCGGGGTTAGAAAGTATCGAATGTCTTCGTTTCGCAATTCAAGCAATACGATGTTCTGTTGATTGATAAATCCACTGGAAAGCAAAAGCGGTTGAAACCATTGGCGGACAACGATTGCGGCAACCTTGAGCGGCCTGTTCTCCGATGCAAGATCACTGCGGGCTTTTTCCCAAAGCAATGACCACGCTTCTGCCCCAGAGAGGGAGGGGCTGTATCCAAAAAAACTGACCCAGGCCACGTTAGGCGGGTCTTCAGGGCAAATTAAAACAGCATGGATGCTTGCACCTTCAGCAAGCACCCAGCAATTCGGCAGGTTGATCCGTTCCAGCGGTGAATGCCAATCCAAATGGCGGTGGTTGTTGGCTTCGTAGTAGACAAGGCTGGAGACCTGGTTGTAATCTTCAGCAACCATGCGGCGGGCCTGCAAGTTGATATTGATCATTTGATAAAGCGGAGAAAGAATTTCAGAATGCGTTCGAAGAAGCCAGGATTGTCCTTGGCATCAAGAGACCCCATCATTTTGAAGGCCGATTCTGTTACCTTGCCTGTTTTGAGCTTGATTGCCGCGGCAGATTTCATGACCATGGCACGAAGGTCGCCTTCCCCAACTTCGGCAAATAATTCTGCAGAACGTTCATAGGCGGCGATGGCTTCGTCAAAACGATTGAGCGCTTCGAGGGCGGCGGCTTGATTCCCCAATGCCATTCCCTGACTTTTAATGTCCTTTGCCCCTGCAAAGACCAAATCGGTTCCCAATGCGGCATCCAGCGACTCTTGCGCTTTGCCCGCCTGCAACAATGCCACACTCATGTTGTTTTTCATTTCAGCGGCGAGCAACCCATTGCGGCCAAGTGAAAACCCCTCCGCGGCCTGGCGGAACAATTCGGCGGATTCGTCAAATTGTTTGTTTCTGAAGGCCTGCTTGCCTTGTTCTGCGAGTTGGGCGGGTTCGATTGTCATGGTCATTTCCCAAAATCAAGAATGTTTTGCAACGATGCAGGGAATGGTAATCCGCTAAAGCGTGATATCCAAGAGCCCTTCGGCAACAGAGCGCAATTTTTCCTTGGACATGTCGCTGAGTTTCATGGCCAATTCCAGGTAGGGGCGGTTGACCGGCTGACAGACAAAATTTTGAATCTCTTCTGGCAATTCCAAAAACTTTTGCATGGCCCGCTGACTGGTCATCCACTGGCCTACGGGGCCATTCTGGTCAAAGAAGGTTTCAATGCGGCTGCCCAAAACCGCCAGAATGCTCTCCAACTCAGGGACGGAGATCGGGCGTTCTCCCAATTCATACAGGTTCAGCCGTGCGGATTTGATCCCCGTATCCACTGCAAGCTGCCGAAGCGACATATTGATCTTGTTACGTTCCTGTCGCAACAAGGCACCGATCATTCTTTGACGTAATGCGATCAACTGTGCCGTATCAAGAGTCTCCGCCGGGGAGGATGTCTCGGACATGGTTTCCCGTCCCCAGAAGTGAGTGATCGGCAACTTCAGATAATAAACAAGCGTTTCCAACTCCGGTAGGGATGGGGAACGGCGCCCTTCTTCATAAGCACGGAATAACCCCGGCTTTACACCGATGGCATCCGCACATTCCTTGATGCTGCGTCGTTCGGCCATACGCGCATCACGAATGAGTAAACCAAGCTTTTTTTCACGTATGATGATCTGGGCGTTATTCATTATTCCTCGTAAATAGGGTTACAGGATATTTTTTAATTTGGGTCAAGGGTCATTTTCGCCAGCAATGCTCAACGTGGAATTTATTTTGCTGCATGGCGGGCGAACAGGCCTAGATTATAGCAGAGTGTTTCAGCGCCGAGAGCCTTGATTGGCCGACGCTTTTGGCGCAAAGATATCAGCAGTGAGCTTGAACCCAGCCGCTTCAAGGCGGGGCGTGAAGTTGGGACGAATGCCTGTGGCACTGATCTCGCCGAGCACTTTTCCTTCGGTGGTCACGCCGGTTTGAATAAACTTGAACACATCGGTCAACACGATGATCTCACCTTCCATACCTGCCACTTCAGTGACCGCTGTCACCTTGCGCTGCCCATCCTTTAAGCGCGTCTGTTGAACGATGAGATCAACAGCAGATGAAATTTGCTGGCGCACCACTTTAATTGGCAGGTCCATGCCTGCCATGAGCACCAAGGTTTCAATGCGCGAGATGGCATCCCGCGGGGTGTTTGCATGTACGGTGGTGAGTGAACCGTCGTGGCCGGTGTTCATGGCTTGCAACATATCCAGGGCCTCGCCGCCACGCACCTCCCCCACCACGATCCGGTCGGGGCGCATACGCAGGGAGTTTTTCACCAGTTCACGAATGGTCACCGCATGAAGTCCTTCTGCATTGGCTACCTTTGTTTCCATCCGCATGACATGGTCCTGCTGGAGTTGTAGTTCAGCGGCGTCTTCAATGGTGATGATACGTTCGTTTTCGGGAATATACCCCGAAAGCACATTCAACAATGTGGTTTTGCCAGACCCCGTTCCACCAGAAATGATGATGTTGAAGCGGGCTTTCACACAGGCTTGCAAAAAATCAGCCATTTGGCGGGTCAATGAACCGAAATTGATCAGATCCTCGGGCTTTAACTTGTCTTTCCTGAATTTACGAATGGTAATGGAAGGCCCATCAATTGCCACCGGGCGCACCACTGCATTCACACGCGACCCATCGGGCATGCGGGCATCCACGGTGGGAGAGTCTGCGTCTACATGGCGGCCAAGCGGCAGGATGATACGATCGATGATGCGCATGACGTGGTCATCGTCATCGAAGGTGACCGTGGACTTGGTCAACTGTCCCTTCTTTTCAACGAACACTTTCTTGGGGCCATTGACCATGATCTCGGAAACATCCTCATCATCCAACAGGGATTGGATGGGACCATATCCGAGCACGTCGTTCAATACCTGTTCAAAGATCTGTTTTCGCAGATCCTCTGGCAGTTTCAATTGCGTCTGTTCATACACATGGACAATGTTCTTTTTGACAAAGGCAGAGCGTTCAGCAGCGGGAACCCGCTCGGAACCCATTGCACTCATCAAGTTATCGGCGAGATATTTCTTTAAGCGGGAGAGATCCTGTCCGGTCAATCTGCTGGATGGGGTAACGGTTGTCATGATCAACCTCCCTGGCTGGATTCATCTGCGGGGGTGATCCATATGATCTGTGCGCGCAAAACCGCCAGAAACGCCCCGGAGAAAAGCACCTTCTCGTTTGCATCCTGAATGGTGAAATTGGTTACGGCAATAAACCTTTCATCCATTTCCAATTCATCTTTGAGCCTTTCCCCCTGACGGACATGTACCAGCCCACGTATCAGGTGTGTGGTGGTTTGTATCACAACTGCGGTGGGGACTTTGGTCACCACTTCGGTGTAGAACTTGCCCTTCTCATCGTATTCAATTGTCATGATGCTTTTCCTTGTGACCGCCCGCAATGCAAGCGGTGATAAAAAGAGGCTTTGGTGCTCGCCTTACATGGATGCAGGTGTAACGGATGTACACCTGTATGATCGATGAAGCACGTCTATTATAAGTCTATTGACCTGTTCGTAGTTTTTGAGCAAGAACCGCCATTTCCTTTGCGGTCTCCAAAAAGACAAAGGAAGCCGTATCGTTCGGGAATTTCAAAGAAAAAGGTTGATGATGGCTGGAGGCGAACGCGAAACTGCTGCCAAGGTAGGGCATGGCCGCTTTGATCTGAATATCCAATGCCTTTTCGGCATCGGGCTTGCTCAATCCCTCCAATCCGCTGGCTCGGTTCAAGATCGGAAAGATCGTGGCAGGCTCCACACCCTTGATTTTCATGTAATCCAACACGGTTTTTGTGAGCGGCAGGGCACTGACATCGGTACTGATGATCAGGGCGACCAGATCGGCGTGCTGAAGGATCGGAAGGCTGATCTTCGAAAGTGCGCGTCCGATATCGATCAACACATAATCATAGGAAGCTTTCAAAGCAGCGATCACGTTCCAGATGCGCCCCACTTTGAGATGATTGCTGCTTTCAGGGTCAGGCGAACCCGAAAGCAGATGAAAACGCCAGATGCCAGCCTCTTTCAATTGATCGCGGAAATAATCGGGGGTGATCTTTTCTTCGGGCATATCTGAAGCTGTGACGATATTCAACGATCCTTCATAGCCGACAATGGATCCAATGGACCCAATGGGCAGAACCAAATCCACCACAGCCACACGGGCTTCGGGTTGATTTTGGCAGACGGTCAAACCGAGATTTGCGCACAACGAAGAAGTTCCAACTCCACCCTTGGCGCTGATAAAGGCCATTAACAAACCGCCTTCCTTTACAAGCGCGGACGATATTCCCAGCAGGCGGTTAATCGCATCGGTGAGGGTGGCCATGGCCTGGCCTGATTTTGCGATGTATTCGCTAAACCCCGCATCAAGGCACGACTTGATGCGGGCCACCCCCAGATCACTGCTCAATGCAATGAGGGGCATATTCGTAGTGCGGGCATCCTGCTTGAGTTTTCTGGCAACCTCCTCCCCGGTAATATCCGGGACGGTGGGGTCTATTACCATCAAGTCAGGACGATCCCGCCATGCATGGATCAATCCCTCCTTACCTGAACCAGTCTGAATGATTTCATATTTTTGAGCCTGCAGATTACGTGAAATAAAATTACGACTGGCGACATCTGCATCAACAATAAGGATCTTCTTTTCAGACATGATTCAAATTCCTTTGCGCGTGTGGGTCACGCGCACCGCCGGGTCAAATTTCTGTGGGCGGCATCAAGTATCCCAGACCGGAGCGGGTCACAATGTGGCGCGGAGAATGCGCATCCGCCTCCAGTTTCTGGCGTAAACGGGCGATACTGACCCATAAGATTTCCTTGTCGTTCTTGTACTCCACACCCCATACACTGGTTAACAGGTCTTCCGAGGTGAGGATCTTTCCTACGTTATGCGTAAATTGCAGAAGAAGGCGGTATTCTGTGGCGGAAAGCGAAACTGGTTCTTCACCGCGCCATACTTCGGCACGTGCAAAATCGATCTTGAGGTCATCATGTGTAAAGAAGCGGGCCTGCCCCGATTCGGTGGGCGCTTGTGCCCGGCGTAAAACAGCCCGCACACGTGCCAGCAATTCGGTGGCAGAGAAAGGCTTCACCAAATAATCATCTGCACCAAGGTCCAACCCACGGACACGGTCCTGCTCTTCGCCGCGTGCCGTCAAAATCACAATTGGGACGTTCGAGAATTCCCGCAACCTTTGGCATACCCCAAACCCATCCAACCGAGGCATCATCACATCCAAAAGCACAAGGTCAATGGGTTGTACTGAAAACACATCCAAAGCCTGCACACCATCCTGCGCTGTGGCTACTTCATAACCTTCAGTACGCAGGTTTGCCTCCAACAGGCGCAAATAACGGGGCTCATCGTCAACGATCAATATACGCTTGGACATAACGATCTCCTTGAGGAAAGAGTTGAAGGTTGGTCAAAGCGTTGAATCGACAGGCAGTTCAATAATGAACGTTGTGCCTTTATCCAGCTCTGACTCTACCCAAATATTACCATGATGCGCCATAACAATTTGCTTGCAAATATACAACCCCAAACCAGTTCCCGTCACGGTACGCTCACCGGGCACACGATAGAAACGTTCAAAAAGAAAGGGGAGATAATCTTCCGGGATGCCCTCACCTTTATCGGCAAAAGAGACGCGGATCTTATCTCCCTGCATGCGCATGGCGATCGTAATTTCGGAATTGGGCGCATATTTCAAGGCGTTGCTAAACAGATTTTCAAACACCTGTGCAATGCGCATTCCATCACCGCGAATGGAGGGCAGTGAATCGGTTTCAAAATTGACCTTCAATTCAGGGTGATGGGTATGGATGCGCATGGCTACGTCACGAGCAAGCGCATCGATTCGGATGGGTGAAAATTTAAATTGCAGGGTCTTGCTTTGCAGGCGTGCCGACTCGAGCATGTTCTCAATCAATCGTGCCAGGCGGTCAGCTTCTTCATCAATGATGTTGAGAAACTCGCGCTGAGTGGTTTCATCCCAGGTGGTATCCTGCCTGAGCAGGCTGGTGCTGTAACCTTTGATGAACCCGAGCGGGGTGCGAAGTTCATGTGAAATGGTGGAGACAAAATCATCCTGCAAACGCATCTGCCTTTGCACTGAATCCAGTTCGGTGCGCGCCTCCAGCAGGTCTCTGCGTTCGATCAGGGCTGTGGCCCAAAACGACTGCAAAGATGCGATCTGAATATGCAGGTTGGAATATTCAGGGCCGCCAAAACGGATGAAGACCAGAGCGCCATTCAATTTTCCGCCCACGTACATGGGGAAACCCAACAAATGAGCCTCGGTCAGGCGGTTGGCATAATTGAGATTCTTTCTCGGCTCCTTGAGGATCATTCTGCCTTTTGAAAGCACCTCATTTGCAATGCCCTCGCCCCACATTGAGTCTGCTTCGGCGGCTTTGCCGCGCCCCACTGCACGGGCATACACAACTTCGAGACCCTTCGTGCGCGGGTCTTCCAGATAGATGGCGGCATTGTCAAATACAAAAGAACCGCGCATGGATACAAACAACGCATCCAACGCGGCTCTCCAATCCTGTTGTATCTGAACCTCTTGAAAGGTCTTGTGCAAAAATGTTAGCGTAGCCAGATCCATAATTAGTCACCCAGGGCAAGGAGCGGGAATTTGAAAACAGAGCCTTTGCCTTCTGCTGATTGTACATCCAATAACGATCCGTGGGCTTCAACGATCTGCCGCACCAGTGAAAGCCCCAACCCCGTGCCGCCGAAATGCCGCGTTGAAGAACCATCCAATTGATGGAAGGGTTCGAAGATCTCTTTTATTTTATTGGATGGAATTCCAATGCCTGTATCGGTGACCGTAAGGACAACGAGATTGTGACCTTCCTCTTTGAGGGAGATCACCACGCTTCCACCTGACGGGGTGAATTTGATCCCGTTATCGAGGAGTTGACTCACCACCCAGCCGATCTTCTCAGGGTCGGCCTGCACAGATGGAATATTCTCCAAAGCTGAGACCAGCACCTGTACACCGCGTTCCTCGGCTTTGGGCAGGGCCGATTTCGCAGCCAGCGAAACGATGCGGCGGATATCCACTCTTTGCAGTTTCATGCTCATCTCGCCCTTCGAAGCCAGCGAGAACATGATGAGGTCTTCGATCATGCCTTCCAGTTTTGCCGTGGCCCGTTGACTCACCTGCAGGGCATGGCGCTGTTCTTCTGAGATTTCACCCAGCGACCCAGCCACCAGCAATTCGATATAACCTTTTACATGAGTGAGCGGTGTGCGCAATTCATGTGAAATGTTCGAAACAAAATTCGATTTCAACTGGCTGAGTTCCGAAAGTCTTTGCAGGGCTTCATTCAATTCTGCCGTGCGTTCCTTCACGCGCTGTTCGAGGTTGCGATTGGCCGACTGCAAAGCCGAGCGCAATTGCAGGATCTGCTCAGTGACCACCTGATCGAGCGTGTCACGATCCAGCAGGTTTAGATCCATCAAAGACTGGCCGAGCAGATAATGATTGCCTTTTGCGATCTGGTCCTGCTGATACGTAAGCGCCCGTTGCAGGTCTGCTTCGGTGATCAGCCCTTTCTGGACGATGTACTCGCCCATACGGGGAATCAGCATTTCGGGGGTAAGTTTCGGAAGGTTTTGTGACATGGGGTTTCTCGGTAA
>DAOQID010000024.1:37205-38828 GCA_035339375.1 Anaerolineales bacterium
ATCAATCTTCCAGCACCCATTCACCGTTTATCATCGTTGATTTTGCTTTAATTGTCAACAGAGATTGCGGGTCGGCGGAGAAGATGTTTTCTTCGAGCACGATCAGGTCGGCGAGGTAGCCTTGTGCAAGTTTCCCGAGGCGGTTCTCTGCATTGGCGGCGTAGGCGGCGCCGACGGTGTAGGCGGATAATGCTTCAGCCAAAGTCAATTTTTGTTCGGGGTACCAGCCTTCGGCGGAGGGGGATCCGTCGGCTCTTCTTCGAGTGACTGCGGCGTGCAATCCCAAAAATGGATTTGGGGATTCGACCGGGGCATCCGATCCAAATGCGAGGGTTGCACCATGATTCAGTTGTGTACGCCAGGCGTAGGCATGTGCGGAGCGATCTCCCCAGAAGCGGTCGGCGGCGAACATATCGGAGGGTGCGTGAATGGGCTGCATGGATGCGATGACGTTGAGTTGGGCAAAACGCGGCGCGTCATCGGGGTGAATGACTTGCACGTGTTCGATGCGGTGGCGCAGATGCGGCAGTCCTTTTTCTGTTTCGTAGGCGCGCAGTTGTTGATAGGCGTTGAGCACTTCGTGATTGGCGCGGTCACCGATGGCATGGACGGTCATGCTCAGGCCGACATCGGCGGCCTTGCGGCAGTGCTCGAACAATTCCTCGCCGTCCATGTTGAGGATGCCGCGATTTTCGGGTTCATCCTGATACGGTTGGAACATGGCAGCGGTATGCGGACCGAGTGCGCCATCCATAAAAGCTTTGACAGAGCCGATCCACAGCCAGTCATCGCCGAAGCCGGTGCGCAAGCCAAGGGCATTCGCATGGTCCACACTTTCGACGGGGATGTTTTTGTTCACGCGCAATTTTAGTTTCTTTTGCGCATGTAAGTGTTGCAAAGCCATGAAAGAATCACGGCGGTCAAAATCATGAACGCCTGTGAGGCCCATCTTCCATAAAATGGATTGGGCGTTCTCAATTGCAGATTCGATTTCGGAAATGGTCGGTTCGGGTATGGTCTTTTCCACCAGGCTCATCGCTGTTTCGAGCAGGATGCCCGTTGCGCGGCCTGTGTTGTCGCGTTGAATGGCTCCGTTTTTGGGGTCGGGGGTATCGTTGGTGATGCTGGCTCGCTGCAATGCGGCGGTGTTCGCCCAGCCCATGTGCAGTGATTTTGCTGTGAGATAAACGGGGTTGTTCGGGGCAATGGCATCGAGTTCGGAGGCGGCAGGGAAGGCGTTGTCATCGGTCCATTCATTTTGATTCCAGCCGTGACCGAGGATCCACGCGCCGGGTTTGGCTTTTTGGGCGCGCTCCGCCACACGGCGCAGACATTCTGCCTTGGTCTTTGTTTCGCAATCTACCTTTTGAAGGGAAAGCCCGTAGTGTTGCAGATGCAGATGCGCATCGGTGAGTCCCGGCAGAATGGTTCTGCCGCCCATATCCTGTTTTTCCACTCTGCCATGCGCGATGGCTTCAAGCGTATCTTTCTCCCCTACTGCCACAATGCGCCCGCCTTCGATCAAAATGGCGGAGGCCTGCGGGTGCGATGAATCGAGTGTGTGAATATTTGCGTTGTAGAGGAGTTTCATGGGATGTACCTTTGATTTTTGATTCTATCATA
>DAOQID010000025.1:0-38396 GCA_035339375.1 Anaerolineales bacterium
ATCAAATTCAAAGGAAAAATTTTTCACTGGCGCGGACCCGCCCCCTTTCTCTTTGTGGCTGTCCCAGAAAAACCCAGCCGTGATTTGAAAGCCATCTCCTCCAGCGTCACATATGGCTGGGGTGTCATCCCAGTTCAGGTGCGGATCGGAAGCACGGAATGGAAAACCTCCCTATTTCCAAAAGATGGCCGCTACCTTGTCCCCATTCGAATGAGTGTTCAAAAATCGGAGAACATAGGCGTGGACGACAACGTGACCATTTACCTGGAAGTCGCCTGGCCGTGAATAGCCCGACTCAAACTACCCCCAAACTGCCCTAACCAACTCAGGCAGAATCTCCCCGGATTTACCGTGAAATGCAAAATCGGTTTTCGGGGTCAGCGGAGTCGGCTCTGCGTTCACCTCCACCACCACGGCCCCTTTATTGCGCGCCGCATGGGCCAAGGCTGCCGCAGGCTGAACCACCCCCGATGTTCCAATGGAAAAGAAGACCTGACACGAACGCGCAGCATTGACCGCGGCCTCAAGTTCTTCGCGTGGAAGCGCCTCTCCAAACCAAACGACATCGGGGCGCAGCATTCCGCCGCACTTATCACAGAGCGGCACAGATTCCGAATCGTCGCCCCAAACTTCCGTAAATGTTCTGCATTCAGAACAGCGTACTTTTAAGATATTTCCATGCAGTTCGAGCACATTCGAACTGCCCGCCATGCGGTGCAGCCCATCCACATTTTGTGTGATGAGCGTAAACACCTCAACCTTTTTCTCCATATCCACCAAGGCATAATGCCCCGCATTTGGACGTACGCCTTTAATGGCTTCACGCCGCCATGCGTACCAATCCCAAACCAGTTTGGGGTCGCGGGCAAAGGCTTCAGGTGAGGCCAGGTCCTGAGGCTTATACTGTGCCCAAAGTCCAGATTGAGCATCTCTAAAAGTGCGGAGTCCGCTTTCTTGTGAGGCACCAGCTCCCGTTAAGACAGAGACGCGGGTGGCCTTCGTCAAAAAGCGGATCAGGTCATCGGGGAATTCCATCATGGCCGCAACACCGTCGGTTCGGGTGATGGGCTTGGGCTGGGTGTCGGTTCACATTCCAATAGCGATAAGCGTTCGCTGAAAATTCCCGTTCGTCCGATTTCGTTCGCATCGGCATTGGTTGCCACAAATTGATATTGCACCCACGGGTTCTTGAAAGAATCCACACCTTTCATCTCTTCTGGTTTCAATTCGTAGGTATATGTGCCCGCGCCAATGGTGGACATGCCGATGCTGGTCCATTCGCTGGTCGTTCCTGTTTGCTTGCTCTTAAAACGTACAAAAAGAACCACAAAAGCGGTACCCGCCGAATCAGCCACCTGGGCAACGAACTTCACTGAAGTCGGCTGACATTCTGCATCTTTGAAAAACTCTTTGGTTGAAACATTGACGGAAACAAAACCCTTCATTTCCACGCTGGGTGTTGGCGTATCAAGTGTGGCCAAAAAGATGGATGTTTCAGTTGGCTGTGTGGATGTTGCCGTGATGGTTGGGGTTAGCGTATGGGTCCGCAAGCCAACCAATGGAGGTGTAGGGGTGAAAGTAGGTGTGGGCACTGTGGGTGTGGCGGAAGGCAGGTCGGTGGGTGTGTTTGTCAGCGTAGGCACAGGCGTGGAACTTATACTGGGCGCCAACAAATTCAACGAACAAGATAACAGCATAATGGTGCAAAGAGAAAGGGCATAAAACTTTTTCATGATCGCATCCTTTGTTTATTTGCAGGGCGAGAGCGAAAGTGAATTGGTGTAAATCATCGTTCGGCCAACAATTTCACCTTCTTCATTGGTCGCAACCAGTTGAAAGTACACCCACGAATCCCTGTAATGGTTATGGCCTTCGATCTCGCTGCCCACAAGGGTGTAGGAAAATGTTCCATCACCATGTTTGGTCATGACATCGCCAGTGGTCCAGGGCGTATAATCTTCCTTCAACAATGCTTTTACACGCACAAAAATAACCACGCTGAAAACTTCGTCGGGGTTTTGTACCTTCGCAATGATCTTCGCCTTGTTATGCTTGCAGCTTCCCCAAAAGATCTTCTGCTCAGAAACGTCCACAGAAACAAATCCGATCCCTGGGCGGGTCGGTGTCGGCGAAACGATCGGCGTCGCAGTGACACTGCCGATGAAAATGGGAATCGCCATAAAAGTGGGTGTCGGCTGATTCGGATCCCAGGTTGGGATTCGAACAATGGTTGGCAAAGCTGTGCGGGTGGGTGTAATGGTAATGGTCGGAGTGATGGTCGGTGTATATGTAATGGTTGGTGTTGAAGTAATCGTTGGTGTGGAAGTAGGCGGGTTTAAACTAAAACCCGCGCATGCCTGCAACAAAAACGCCAACACAATCACCCAGGATAGCCTTCGCATTAAAATACCTCTTTCACGCTATAATTATCAATCCGATTCTACTGCCAATTATAATAACATGCTCTCAATCGATGTAAGCAACCTTCAAAAAACCTTTCAAACCAAACGCAAGGCCGCAGGGCTCAGCGGTTCGATTCGTTCGCTTTTCAAGCCAGAGTACAGTCTGGTTGAAGCGGTACACAACCTGTCTTTTCAAATGGGCACAGGCGAACTGTTGGGTTTCATTGGTCCGAACGGCGCTGGCAAATCCACCACCATCAAAATGCTGACGGGGATTCTGCACCCGAGCGGCGGTGAGGCAAAGGTACTCGGTTTCACACCTTGGGTCGATCGTCAAAAACTGGCCTATCACATTGGCACGGTTTTTGGGCAAAGGCCCCAGCTTTGGTATCACCTGCCCGCCATCGACACCTTCATGCTATTCGGAAAAATTTACGAACTGGATGATCGTGAAATCAAAAAACGCATCGACTTCCTCACCGAAGCCTTTGAGATCAAGGATTTGCTGGATGTCCCCGTGCGGAAACTCTCACTCGGCCAGCGGATGCGCTGCGAAGTGGCTGCCTCGCTTCTACATCGCCCGAAACTGCTCCTGCTCGATGAGCCGTCCATCGGCCTTGATGTGGTCGCCAAACAACACATCCGCGATGCCATCAAACGCATGAATCAGGAGGAAGGTGTGGGCGTTTTGCTCACCTCACACGATGCAGGCGATCTCGAAGCCCTGTGCAAACGCGTCATCATCGTCAATCACGGACAGATCGTGTACGAAGACAAGGTCTCAAACCTGAAGCGCAAATTCCTCACCACAAAATTGGTCGAGGTCCGCTATGCTTTGGAGGTCTCCAAAGACTTTGCCATTCAGGGTGTGGAAACCTTGAAAGTAGGTCATTATGGTGTCAAGTTGAAATTCGATACAACCCAAACACCTGTGGATACGGTCATCTCTCACCTCTCCAGCGCAGGCGACATCGTGGATATCACCATCTCCGACCCGCCGCTGGAAGAGGTCATTTCAAAAATTTATCAGGAGGCAGGGAACGCCTAGCGTTTCAATCAATTATGGACAAAAATTTCTGGCACACGATCAAGGAAAATAAATATGCCTTCCCTCAGGGTCACGACCTTACAGCATTGACCGATGAATTATTCTCCTACATCCCCAGCACCGACCCAGATCTACGCGATGGCATTGGCTACGAAATCTTTGCCAACTGGATCGAGACCGAGCCCTACCAGGCCGAGCAATTACGCGGTTACCTGAAACGTCTGCTCGAAAACCTGCAAGTTGGCCTGGGTCAGCAAGATGACGACAGTGTATTTGGGCGCGCATTTTCCGTGCTTTATCTGGCAGAAGTGATCCACCGCGACAACCAACAACCATATCTGGAGTCGCATGAAGTAAAAGAAACCCTGACTCGTGTCCTTGCCTATCTCGCCGCAGAACGTGACCCGCGTGGATACGTTCCCGTCAAAGGTTGGGCACATGCATTAGCCCATACCGCAGATATGCTGATGGTATTTGCCCGCAGCCCGCACCTGGGTGCAACAGAATTGGAACACATCCTGTCTGCCGTCTCTGAAAAGATGCGCGCCGCCAAAAATTGGATTTACATCCATGGCGAAGATGACCGCCTTGCCCGTGCCATTGTCACGGCCCTTGCCCGCGAAGAACTATCACTTGAGCAGGTCAAGGCCTGGTTCGAAAACCTCACAACTGACTGGAAAGGTGCATGGGATCATGAGGAACAATCCCGCGCTTATCTCAATGCCCGCAACCTGCTGCGAGCCATTCACCTGCGTATCCTTCAGATGAAAGAACTGCCCCGCCAGGAGGAGTTATCAGCACTCGCCCTCGAAGCGGCGGCAAGCATGCGGCCATTTTAGAAACATTCTTGGGCACAGTCGAAGAGTGTTTTTTCCATAGTGTTCTTCGGCTGTGATCAAAACAAACTATTTCCTGTCTTTTCCATGAAATCCATTTCCAAATACTGGTCCATCTTTCAGATCACGCTTTTGAACTCGCTCGCCTATCCTGGCGAGTTGGTTGGGCGCAGTTTGATGATCATCCCGTTTATGTGGATCTTCTATCAACTATGGAAGGTCACCTTCAGCGCGGCTGGGGCTGTTGATGGCATGATCAATGGATTGACCCTGCGCGACACGCTCTGGTATCTCATGCTGGCAGAGACCATCGAACTGGGACGTCCGCCCATTGCCCGCACCATGTCTGAAAACGTCAAAGATGGTTCCATCGCCTACATTCTCAACAAGCCATACGATTTTTTGCTCTACCAATTCAGCACTGCCATGGGCGAAACCATCTTCCGTGCCATGCTCAATGCCGTATTTGGCGGGTTGACCATTTGGTGGCTGGTGGGCACACCCAATCACCCAGAAGGATTTCTGATCGCACTGCCTGCCATTCTCGGGGCCTGGGTTTTGCATTTTGCCATCAATGCCATGATCGGACTCTCCGCTTTTGTCGTGGAGGATGTTTCCGCATTTACGTGGATCTACCAAAAGCTGGCGTTCATTTTCGGCGGCATGTTGATTCCGCTGGATTTTTACCCTCAGTGGCTGCAAAACCTCGCAAAATTGCTGCCCTTCTCCAGCGCCATTTATGGACCTGCGCGGCTTTTTGTCACCCCAACCTATGATCTTTTTGTCAGCGTCATGACCCTGCAAGTCACATGGATCGTTGCGTTGGTCGTTGCGCTAACCATTGTCTATCGCCGCGGGTTGACACAATTGACAGTGAATGGCGGCTGAAAAAACTGGTCTCATCGAACAAGATAGCAGGATATCGTCATATGAAAGAACTGAAATTCCTTTTCGCCATTTGGAAAACCAACCTGCAATCTGCCATGGAATACCGTGCGGCCTTCCTGACGCAAGCCATTGGCATGATGGTCAATAATTTCATTTACTTCGCAATCTGGATCATCTTTTTCGATCGTTTCAAAGATGTGCGCGGTTGGGGCGTCAACGACATGTACGTCACCTTTGGTGTGCTGGCCAGTGCCTTTGGCCTCGTGAGTCTTTTTTTCGGAAACGCCTTCAACCTCAGCGATATTATCGCCAAGGGTCGCCTTGATTACTACCTCTCCCTGCCCCGCCCGGTTCTGTTGCATACCATAGCCAGCCGAACCATCGCCAGCGGAATGGGAGATTTTCTGTACGGCTTCGTCAGTTATGGACTTTCTGGATATTTCACCTGGGATGGATTGCTCCGCTACGTTCTTGCCATGCTGTTAGCTGCTACTGTTTTCGCGGCATTTCTCATCCTGACACAGAGTCTGGCGTTCTGGTTCGGCATGATGACCAATTTCAGTAACCTCGTACTCAATGCCATGCTAACCTTTGGCATCTACCCGATCACCCTTTTCGATAGCTACGCGAAACTTATCCTTTTTACCCTTATCCCTGCTGCGCTGATGGGAGCCATCCCTGCAGAGTTTATCCGTGCCTTTACCTGGCAAACCCTCGGAGAACTGCTTCTAGGGGCCATCGGGTTCCTTACATTGGCAGTTTTCACCTTTCGCATGGGGTTGCGCCGTTATGAAAGCGGGAGTGCAATACAGATCGAGGTGTAAAACAGACTCACCTTCGGCGCTGACCCTGCTTCCAGAAGGGCAAGCAGGTTTCAGGTCGAAAAGAGGCGTTTTTTTCATCCAAGGGAGTGGTTTTCTGGTATAATCCCGCTTCGTGACTGGTCCTGCCCTATGGTCTCAAGCTGTGGGCATGGAGACCTGCGTAATCTAAAAAGAAAGGAAGCATACGTCATGCCGCTTGCAAAAGAAGTCAAGACAAAGGCGATCGAAGATTTTCATCGCCACGACAAGGATACCGGTTCGCCTGAAGTGCAAATCGCCATCCTGACTAATCGCATCAATCAGCTCACTGAGCACTTGCGAAGCAACAAGCAGGATCAATCCTGCCGCCGCGGTTTGCTGAAGTTGGTAGGTCAACGCCGCCGCTTGCTCACGTACTTGCGTTCAAGCAGTTACCAGAGCTACCTCAGTGTAACCGACCGCTTACAGCTCCGCCGCAAGTAAAAAGTTTTAACCCGTAGGGACACGGCGACGCCGTGTCCCTATATTGTAAATAGGCACCGCCGTCAGGAATTGAATAGCGCGAACAACCGAGGTTGTTCCCACTCTTCAGTCCCTGACCCTTGGCGGAAAATTAGTACAGCGAGATCGTATCTCGCGCAACAGGAGACAATAAAATAATGAAACCCGAATCAAAACGCTATTCAGCCGTTGTAGGCACGCGCACCTTCACCTTTGAGACCGGCAAACTGGCCGCTCAGGCGGGTGGTGCGGTCACTTTCGGAGTGGAAGACTCGATCGTTTTTGCCGCAGCCACCATGGGTGGTGTACGTGACGGCATTGATTTCTTCCCCCTTTCTGTGGATTTTGAAGAACGCATGTATGCCGGTGGAAAAATCCCCGGTTCCTTCTTCCGTCGTGAGGGCCGCGCTGCAACAGACGCCATCCTCACTGGCCGCCTCACAGACCGCCCCCTGCGCCCGCTCTTTGCCCATGGAATGCGCAACGAAGTGCAGGTCATCATGTACACCTTCTCATCTGACGGCGTCAACCCGTTGGATATTCTTGCCATCAATGCCGCCTCCGCCGCCATTATGATCTCAGACATTCCGTGGGGCGGACCGGTGGGCGCTGTTCGCGTGGGACGCATCAACGGCGAGTTTGTGCTCAACCCCACCTTCGATGAAATGAACGCCTCAGACCTCGATCTGAGAATTGCAGGCACCAAAGATGCCATCCTCATGGTGGAATGCGGTGCAAACGAAATTCCTGAGGATGTGATGGTTGAAGCGCTGGAACTGGGACACAAATCCATTCAGCCGATCATTGACCTCCAGCTTCAGATGCAGGCCGAGATCGGTAAACCCAAGCGTGAGGCTACGATCGTCACAGCCAACGAAGACCTGCAAAAGAAGGTCTTAGATGCGGTCAATGCCCGCATGAACGAATTGCTCGATAAGCCCCTGAGCAAAGCTGAGTTCTACGGCGGCATGGATGAATTACAAACCGCGATCATTGCCGAATTCTGCGTGGCTGGCGATGAGAATGCCCCCTCTGAAAAAGATGTCAAATCGGCGTTCAGTGAAGCCGAACATAAGATCGTCCGCGAGCGAATTTTGAGCATGGGCAAGCGGCCTGATGGCCGCACCCCCACCGAGATCCGCCCGATCTGGTGTGAAGTGGGTCTCTTCCCGCGTGCGCATGGCACCGGCCTGTTTACCCGTGGTGAAACCCAGGTACTTTCCTTTGCCACACTTGGCACCCTGGGTGAAGCACAGGAACTCGACAACCTGTCGCCTGAAAAGAGCAAGCGATACATGCACCACTATTCCTTCCCGCCATTCTCCACCGGGGAAGTGAAACCCCTTCGCGGCCAGAGCAGGCGCGAGGTTGGTCACGGAGCGTTGGCTGAACGCGCACTTGAGCCAGTCATCCCATCCGAAGAGACCTTCCCCTATGCGATCCGTGTGGTGTCTGAGGCCTTGTCTTCCAACGGCTCCACTTCGATGGGTTCGGTCTGCGGCTCAACCCTTGCCTTGATGGATGCAGGTGTGCCGATCAAGGCGCCTGTTTCCGGTGTAGCCATGGGCCTCATCACAGACGAAACTGGACGCTACAAAATATTGACTGATATTCAGGGAACCGAAGATCACCTCGGCGACATGGACTTCAAAGTGGCAGGCACTGCACAGGGCATCACCGCCCTGCAAATGGATATCAAGATCAGCGGCTTGAGCGCGCAAATGATGAAGGAAGCTTTGGCGCAAGCCAACACAGCGCGCATGTCAATCATGGAAAAGATGTTGGCAGTGCTGGATGCCCCACGGGCAGAATTGAAGCCGCATGCTCCTCGCATCATTACTGTGAAAATCCCCGTGGACAAGATCGGTGCGCTCATCGGCCCGGGCGGCAAGAATATCCGCGCCCTGCAGGAAGAGACTGGCACAAAGATCGACATCGAAGAAGATGGCACAGTTTACATTGCTTCGACCGACAGCGTGGGCGCAAAGATCGCCCAGGAACGCGTGGAAGGTCTTGGCGAGTCTGTAATTGTTGGCAATATTTACACAGGCAAGGTCGTACGCATTGAGGCATTTGGTGCGTTCGTCAACCTGCTGCCCGGTGTGGATGGTCTGGTTCATATTTCGCAACTGGCTAGTGAACGCGTCAACACAGTCGAGGATGTTTGTGTGCTCGGCGACGAATTGACCGTAATGGTCACAGATATCGACCCGCAGGGCAAGATCCGCCTTTCGCGTCAGGCTGTACTCGAAGGCTGGTCAGCCGAAGAAGCCCGTGAAAAAGACAAGGGTGGGCGCGGCGGCGGAGGTGGGGGTCGCGGTGGTGACCGTGGCGGACGCGGCGGAGACAGGGGAGGCCGTGGCGGCGATCGCGGTGGGGATCGTCGAGGCGGCGGGGACCGCGGCGGACGTAGATAAAAGATTTTCTCAGGAATCAAAAGGACGGGTGAAAGCATTCACCCGTCCTTTTTTTATGACAGTGCTATAATTTTACATGTGCTATTTCTGTAAAAGCAATTGGAGTCAATGCTGTGAACGACCTCAAGGATAAACCCTCCTTCTTTTCAAACCCCAGACTGCGTATTACCGCTCTGGTAATCATCCTCGCTGCTTTGCTGCTATATTACATCGATGTTTTCAGAACAGCAGGGCCAACCACATTTGATGATGCATACATGTTCATTCGTTACGCGGATAATTTCATCCACGGATACGGCTTTGCCTGGAACCCAGATGGCGTTCAAACCTATGGAGCCACAAGTATCCTGTATCTGGGTCTCGTCATTATTGCGCGAATCATTTTCCAAGGATTGGGATCAGGCAAATTGCTTGTTGCCCTTTCCGCTGGTCTTGGGCTGCCCGCCATTGTGTTGACCGCCTATACAGTCAGCAGGTACGCCGAGTCAAAACTCCTGAAAAGCTCTTTTCTTTGGTTGACCGTACTGCTTGTTGGCTATCTGGTTACAGCACCTGTATACCTGTTCCACATGAAGAGCGGAATGGACACCACGCTTTCTTTTTTGTGCAACGCCCTGCTTATCTTCTCCACGCTTGGCTGGGTTTACAACGAAAATCGGTACAGGCTTTTTTCAACCCTGACGGTCATTGCAGGGTATCTTGCCTTTCTGGCACGCCCCGACAACCTGCTTTATACATTTTTCTTTCCAGTATTGGCGATCCTATTTCTTGCTCCTGAAGGCAGGAGAAAACGACTTGTCCATTTTTTAGGTTGGCTGGGCGTTCTTCTTGCACTCGATACGTTGGTGAAGTTCATCGTCTTCTCTGACCCTCTACCCCTGCCGTTTTATGCCAAGTCCAGCGGCTTTTATGAAGGTTATATCGGCACGCACACCTGGAACCCGATCGAATATCTATTCGCCTTCGGAACCCTTGCCCTGCCTTTTCTTGTTTTGATCGTCCTGTCATCCACAAAACAGACTCTGAAATTACTGGCCGTATTTTTGCTCCCCATTGCCCTGACCTTCACCTATTATTTCACAGTTGTTCAGATCATGGGTTTTGAAGCCAGATATTATTTCCCTGCCCTCCCGTACCTGATCGTTCTGAGCATCCTCATGCTTGACCGCTCGCTTTCTTCAGGAGATACGGAAGGAGAAAGTCACGGCAAAAGACTCATGCGGGTCCTGATTCTCCTTCTGATTGTCGCACTCTTTTCCAACTCCACTCTAAAAACAATTACCAGTGACGCATACAAAAACTCACAGATCGCTGCCACAAAGTTGTACTCTCCTCACACAGAATACACTACGCCCGCCGCAAAAGAACTTCCTGAACGCGGAACATGGCCCATGGTTCTCGCAGTAGCCAAATTCTCAAAATCACTTCCTGAAGGAATCATTTTTGCCCAATCGGAATATGGATTTACAGGCGCGGAATCGCCGCACCTCTACATTGTTGACATTATTGGACTGCACGATTCCTACTTCGCCCATAACGGTTTCTCCGTAGACGAATTCCTGCGCCGCAAACCTGACCTCATCTGGTTTCCTCATTTCGATTACACCAAGATCACCGCAGAGATCATTGATTCTCAAACATTTTGGGAGCAGTACGAGTTCTATCCTGGCGCCTTCGATTTTGGCCTAGCCATCCGAAAAGACAGTCTAAATTATCAAGCCATCCATAAAGCCATTCAACCAGTCTGGCGTGAGGTCTACGAAACCCGCCAGATGGAAGACTACCTTGCTACACCGACCTCCAAATAAATAAAAACACCTGGATCCAAAAATCGCGCCAACAAACACCGCCATTCACCTTTGATCTCAGGCCCCATTCCACCTCCTCACCCGACAGTGAGGATATGTTAGACTCGACTTCCCATGGCTTCCAAACTCAAAATCCTCTTCAATCAATATCCACGCCAGTTCTGGTTGATGGTGGCAGGCATCGTCATCAGCACGGCTGGCGCAAGCATGATCTGGCCCTTTCTGCTTATCTATGCAGGCGGAAAACTCAACCTGCCCCTCAGCACTGTAGCCACCCTCATTTCCATCAACGCAGGGACAGGCCTGCTCGCCTCCTTCCTCGCTGGCACTCTTACAGACAAAATCGGCCGAAAAGCAGTGATGGTGTTCAGCCTGGTCGTAAACGGCATCGCCTACCTGTTTCTTATGCAGGCTGAAACCTATCCACAGTTCATCGCTTTGATGATCTTCATCGGCTTATGCAACCCGCTCTATCAAGTGGGCGCCGATGCCATGATGGCAGATATCATCCCTACCGAACAACGCACCGACGCATTCGCGATCAATCGCATCGCTCACAATGCAGCGTTTGCCCTTGGCCCAGCCATCGGCGGATTTCTGGCAGCTTCCTCATACGATCTCGCTTTTTATGGCGCCGCTGTGGGCTTTTTCGCCCATAGCCTGCTGATGTTTCTCTTTGCACATGAAACACTCCACAAAACTGTCGGCGCAACAAATGGCCATTCTTTAGCCGACCAACCCTCCGTTATGGAAGGATTCGTCCGCGTTTTTAGAGACGGCGATTTTATGGCCTTCGTCGTCCTCACTGGCATCGGCCTCATTGCCCCCACCATGGTCTGGATCCTCATGCCCGTGTACGCAAAGACAAATTTCAGTTTATCTGAAGCCCTGTATGGCTGGATCCCCACCACCAATGCGGTCATGTGCGTTTTCATTCAATACGCGGTCACGCGAATCACGAGGCACTACAAAACCCTGCCCGTGGCCGCGGCAGGCATGTTTATCTACGCCATCAGTGTGGGAAGCGTGGCGCTCATGTCGGGCTTTTGGGGATTCTGGTTAAGCATGGTTATGCTCACCTTTGGCGAACTTACACTTGTCCCTACTGCAAGCAAATATGTGGCTGACACCGCCCCCGCCGACCTGCGCGGAAGATACATGTCGGTGTATTGGCTGGCTTGGGGCCTTGCCCGCACGCTCTCGCCGCTTATCGGTGGATTCATCAATGACAGCATCTCGCCTCGTGCCATCTGGATCGGAGGTCTGCTCATCGGCATGACCAGCACTGCGGGACTGCTCATCCTTAATAAAAGAACCCTCGCCCAGGCAGCGCTTCGCCCGCAACCGAAACCTGATTCGGCTTCCTGAAACATCTCCACCCCGAAAGAGTTGACCATGTTCGAGCCATCCTTCGAAAAAATCCAGGCCGAGCTCCGCGAGTATTGCCGCCGCATGGACCCTGCCTATGCCCATGTCAAAATCCAAACCATCAGAGGCGATGATGGGACTTCGCACCTCGAGATCAGAGACAACTCCTATCATTACATCGCCACCGAGCGCGGACTCATCCTCAGCGAAAAGCAAACCAGCGACAAAAACGAACTGCTCTACTGGCTTGTAGATGAAATTGCCTGGAGCAAGGCATGTGCCTATGAATTCAAACACAGGGTCAAAGGACAGAGTTTCCGCCGCCTGCTGTTCGCCAAGAATATTGAATATTTAATGATGGTCAAGCCTGCCTGGGCTGAGCGAAAACAAAAAGAATTCGAGGCCATTCTCGCAAAACATCCCTACGACGATGCCGCTGAAGGCTGAGAATGTCTTCATAAACGCAGAACCATAACCGCCCAAAGGGGTTATTAACATGTAACCCTGCACCAGATTTAATACTAATCACTGGAGTCAATGAATGAATCTACCAAAATTAATCCAAGGCGGTATGGGTGTTGCCATTTCTGATTGGAGGCTTGCCAAAGCTGTTTCAAACCTCGGGCAATTGGGGGTGGTCTCTGGCACGGGCATCAGCCGAGTTTTAGCCAGCCGCCTCATGGATGGCGATATCAGCGGAAATGTACGCCGCGCCCTGTCCAACTTCTCTTTACCAGAGCCCGTTCAACAGATCATTGATCGGTATTACACCCCAGGTGGAAAATCACCGCAGACCCCATACAAAACCCCTGCGGCCTACACCATCAAACCGCCCAAATTCCTCGATCAGGTGACGGCGATCGCCAATTACGTGGAAGTTTTCCTTGCCAAAGAAGGTCACAACGGCCTGGTTGGCATTAACCTGCTCGAAAAAGTGCAGATGCCAACCCTGGCCTCGCTCTACGGCGCCATGCTCGCAGGTGTAGACGTGGTGTTGATGGGAGCAGGGATTCCCACCCAGATCGCTGGCATCCTCGACAAACTTTCAAACCATGAGCCTGTTTCGTATCGCCTTGATGTTCACGGCGCAGGCAAGGATGATGACCACCGTATTCACTTTGACCCTGAGGCCATCTTCCCTGGCATCGCCAAGCTGGTCGGCAAACTTAAGCGGCCCAAGTTCCTGCCCATTATTTCCTCGGTGGTACTGGCACAGGCCCTCATCAAACGCAGCGAAGGCTCAGTGGATGGTTTCGTGATCGAAGGCCCCACCGCTGGCGGACACAATGCCCCACCTCGCGGCACGGTCAACTACAATGAAAAAGGCGAGCCGATCTACGGTGAAAAAGACGCCGTGGATCTGGAAAAAATGAAGGCGCTCGGCCTGCCTTTCTGGCTGGCTGGCGGCTATGGAAATCCGAAGCAGGTACAGTCTGCCTTGGAAGCGGGCGCGGCTGGTGTGCAGGTTGGCACCGCCTTTTCCCTATGTGAAGAATCAGGGATGCGCCCCGACCTGAAACAGCGGTTGCTCGAAAAGGTCCGCGCTGAAGAGGCGCAGGTATTCACCAGTCCGCTGGTCTCTCCTACGGGATTCCCTTTCAAAGTGGCACAACTCGAAGGCACACTGTCTGACCCTGAGGCCTACAGCGCCCGCAACCGCATCTGCGACCTCGGTTTCCTTCGCATCTTATACAAACGCGAAGATGGTTCTGTAGGCTATCGCTGCGCCTCCGAACCTGTGGATGTTTTTGTCAAAAAGGGCGGCAACCTTGAAGATACGGTCAACCGCTCCTGTCTGTGCAACAATCTGACAGCCACTGCAGGCTTTCCACAAGTCCGCAAGGATGGTTACGTGGAAGAACCCATCATTACCTCAGGCGATGACCTCGTTGCAGTCGGGCAGTTTCTCAAAGAGGGCAAAACCAGTTATACAGCGGAAGATGTGGTCAGGTATCTGCTTGGCCCGTTCATGAATGTCGGCCAGGCAACCGCATAACACAAAAAAAGCCGTCAAAAAAGGCATTAATCAATAATACAAAAATCCCCGTGAAATAAACACGGGGATTTTTCTTCGAATCGCTAAAATCACCCCTCAAGGAATGCTTCCAGCCTTTTCTTTACCTGTTCCCATTCGGTATCAATGATGGAATAAAAAACTGAATGGCGATATATGCCGCTGGGGAGAATCATGTGGTTCCGCAACACTCCTTCTTTTACCGCACCAATCCTTTCAATGGCCTTCTGTGAACGGATATTTCGTGAATCGGTTTTGATCTGTACGCGGATGCATTTCAATACTTCAAACGCATGGGATAACAATAAATATTTACACTCGGTATTCACAGGCGTACGTTGAAAATCAAGTCCATACCAGGTACCGCCCACCTCAAGCCCACGGTCATTAGGCATGATATTCAAATATCGGGTTGCACCAGCCACCCGCCCTGAATCCAAATGGATGACCGTAAACGGCAAATCGGTCCCTTTTTCACCACGCCCCATAATATCCTTGACCCAATTCCGCATATCTTCTTTCGTTTCCATGCGGCCATACAACATGAAATCCCAAAAATCCTGTCCCACACCGATCTCAGCCAGGCCATCAACGTGCGCCTCGCTCAACGGCTCCAGCCGCACATGTTTTCCCTGCAATACTACTGGAGTTGCCCAAGGTTTTGTCATTTCACACTCCCAAATAATTCGATGATCCTTCGATGCCGAAAATCGAAAATGGCATCCAATCTTCGACGAATCCAAACAGCATTGACCAAATCACCCAAAAATCCGAACGGCGCAGCATAAGTGACATGATCGGTCATCTTCACACCGCCCGCCACAGGCTCAAACTTGTGTTCGTGATACCAAAACCGATAAGGCCCAACACGCTGCTCATCGACAAAATATTCCTTCTCGCGGACATGGGCAATTTCAGTCAGCCACAACGAGCGGATTCCGCGGATGAACTCCACGCGATATTCAATGATCTGCCCTTCGTACATTTTCACATCGCCACCCATCACGATCTGAAAATTCATATCAGGTGGCGTCATGTCGTTCAAATTCTGAGGGGCCGAAAAATAATCCCACAACACTTCCACAGAAGTGGGAATGATCTGCTCACGATGCAATGTATGGATCATAATCTCACAGCCGCAGCGTTCATCCCTTCAACCAATCCGACTCATTCATATCCCGTGAAGGCAGGTAGGGCATCGCTGGACCATCCACACCTAAAAAATCCGCAAGCGCCGCACGCATAGCGGTACGGTCATCCCACAAGTATTCGGTTTTGCCAAAACACATGGACTGTTCATGCCCCTTGCCGCACGAAAGGACAATATCCCCTTCACGAGCCAAGCGCAAGGCAAATTTGATGGCTTCGCCGCGGTCGGGTACGCGCCAAAAGGTCTCCCCTTCACGCCCGCCTTTTCCTATAGCGCCTGCCGCCATTTCTTCAAGAATGCCATCCAGCGACTCGGTCCGCGGATCTTCAGCTGTCAGGATGGTCAGGTCTGCCAATTCTGCGGACGTTTCTGCCATCATGCGACGTTTCTCTTTATCCCGCAGGCCTGCGGAACCAAAAATAGATATGACCCTTCCCCGTGTCATCGTCCTGCCTGCCTCCAGGCTCACTTTGAGTGCATTGGGGGTATGAGCAAAATCTACAATGGCAGTGAAGTTCTGCCCCAGATCAATGCGCTCCATACGCCCGGGGATACCCTCCAAAGCAGCGATTCCCTGTGCCGCAACCTCAGGTTTGATGCCCAATCCATACACAGCAGCTGATAAAGCGGCTAAACAATTTGAAACATTGTACGCCCCAACCAAACGGCTGGATGCGGCTACACGAAAATCTTTGGAGGTTGCCACAAAACGGATGCCAGCGGGGTTGTACTCGATATCCATCCCACAAACATCTGCATCCTTCCCCAACCCATAATTCACCTTGTTAACTTTGATGAACTCATCCAAAAATCCAAATGACTTGGAATCATCGCGGTTGATGACCGCCAGGCGAGGATTTCCAGCAGGCTTGGAACGAGTCCACTCCAGGCTGGAGAACAAACGCGCCTTGGCAGCGCGGTAATTTTCATAACTACCGTGTTCATCCATGTGTTCGTGCGTGATATTGGTGACTACGCCGATATCGAATTCACAAGCATCCACACGATGCTGTGACCAGCCATGAGAGGTGGTTTCAAGCACCACATGCGTCAACCCAGCCTCCACCATACGGGCGAGGTAAGCCTGCACATCATGCGCATCGGGCGTGGTGACGTGAAACCCGGTATCCAACACTTCATCCCCAATCACTGCATTAACAGTGGAGATCATCCCTGCTTTGATTCCCGCTGCGAGCAAAATCTTGTGGAGCAAATTACTCGTGGTTGTTTTGCCATCTGTGCCTGTCACACCGATCACCGTCAGCTTGCGGGCAGGCCAATTGTAAAACGCAGCAGCCAGCCAGGTCAGGGCCTGACGCGGGTTTTCGAGTCGAAGATATGGGACAGAAAGCCCGTCCAATTCCCTCTCACCCACAACTGCCGAAGCGCCATTTTCGATGGCTTTCTGAATGTAGGCATGCCCATCGGCAAAACCACCCTTCATGGCAACAAAAAGATGACCAGGTTTTACCGCCCGGCTATCAATGGCAATGCCTGAAATTTCCACATCGGGGATAACCTCAGGCATGGAAAGTGGAAAATCAACGAACAGTTTTTTTAGAAGCATGTCACTCCGATTGCTTAAACAAAAAAGGGTTTTGGTAATTTTACCAAAACCCTTTCGGTGTTCATTTATACAGGCTTACTTCAAAGTCTGGCGCAGACCTTCGAGTTTGCCAGCGACGGAGCCATCAAGAACCTTATCGCCGATCTTCACGACCAAACCGCCGAGAATGGCAGGGTTGACCTTGAAGGATACTTCCTTGGCGCCAAAGCTCTTCTTAACAGCGTCCTGTTCCTGGTTGTTGAGCGGAAGTGCGCTGGTGACTTCAGCGGCATCGCCCTTGAATTCACCATCCACAACCACCACCTTGCCAGCCTTCACGCCAGAGAAGAATTCATCAATGAGGGCGTGTTGTTTCTTCTCATCCAAAGCTTCACCGACCAGTTTATTGGCAGCGGCAATGGCGAGGGCAGAAACCTGTCCGCGCAGGTCACCAAGAATGCGGGTGCGTTCGAGTTCGGCTTCGGCCATCGCGGTTTCGCGGGCCTTGGCAGCTTCAGCTTCAGCAGCAGCCTTGACATCCTTGCCAGCGGCGGCAGCACGTTCAGTAGCTTCACGAACCACCTTGCTTGCTTCAGCCTGAGCTTCAGCGATGACTTTGGCAGCTTCTTTTTCAGCATTTGCGCGGGCTTCAGCAGCAACACGGGCATCTTCGAGGCCCTGTGAGATCTTTTGTTTGCGGGATTCCATCATGTCCAGCATGGGTTGGTACACCCAGGCGTTCAGCGTGAGGAACACAATTGCGAACGCGATCAACTGGACAATGAGCAATCCGAGATTAATACCAAGAGCTTCCATGTTTCGTTGCTCCTTGAATTACACAACTTTGAAGAGCATGAGGAACGCGATGACCAGACAATAAATAGCGATGGATTCGGAGAACGCCACGCCGAGAATCATGTTGGTCAACAAGTTACCATAGGTATCGGGGTTGCGGGCCATGCCTGTGAGGGCGCCCTGCACGCTCAAACCGATTCCAACACCAGCGCCTGCAGCGCCGATCATCGCCAGACCTGCGCCAACAAAGCGCATTGCTTCGAGAATATTTCCTTCCATGTTACAAGCCTCCTTAGGGGTATCCTAATAATTTATGAATTGAATTTTTTGACTTAGTGTTCAGCGTGTTCTTCATCGCCATGACCCTGTGTCGCCATTGCCATGAATACCATGGTCAACATACCGAACACAAAGGCCTGAATGAGACCCACGAACAACTCAAACATCATGATCATTGCAGGCAGAATGCTGATCTTGCCAAGCAATGAAGCCACCACTGCCACCAACACGATACCCGCGAACATGTTACCGAAAAGACGGAATGTAAACGAGAGGATCTTGGCGAGTTCAGAGATGATTTCCAGCAAACCTACGAGGAAATCCATCGCGCCGAAGAACGGCACCTTGAACATGCGCTTCGTGTTGAAGAACTTGCTGAAATAACCAATGCCCTGTGAGCGGACGCCGATGATCTGAATGGCAAAGAAGGAAATCAACGCCAGCGAGAGGGTGAAGTTCAGATCCACGGAAATACCGCGGAAGAACGGAGCCAGGATATAGCCACCTTCTTCAACTTTATCAGGGGAAAGCAATTCCCATCGAAAGCCTAAGAAGTTTCCCAATTCTTGCGTTAAATGACCTTCGCCATGAGCGTGGTGGATCACACCAATCGACTCAAAGCCAGGAAGCAGTTTGAGCAGGTTCGCAACCAAAACATAGATCATAATGGTAGCAAACCACGGGAAGATGGTCTTGGCCCACTTCACGCCAGCGGAGCTTTCGGTCATGTTGTACAACATTTCCAAAATGGCTTCCATTGTGTTGCCCACACCACGCGGCACAAGGTCGGTCTCCTGACTCTTCTTCAAAGAGCGTCCAGCAGACCAGGCAAGCGGCAAAAGGATAATGAACACAGTAACAAAAAGGGTTGGGAGTGTGTTCACCAGATAGAACGGCTGACCGAGAAAGTTCTCGATCAAGGGTTCTTCGATCAATTTTTCGGCGGCAACCGTGATCTCAGGCTGTACAGGGACGAAAATTCCGCCCAGAATAAAGCCCACGATCATCAGCACAAGGACGATCCAGCGCCGCCAGGGGGTACGTTTTTGGGTTTCCAAGCCCGCCTCCTAAGCAGTAGTTTTTTGCTCTTCGGTTTCGTATTTTTCCTTCAGCCGCGCCAGCGTTTTCCGCGCCGCGAAAATCATCAGGAAGACCGAGAGAGGGATTCCAGCAAACAACAACACCAGTGTAAACACCGGTTTCGTTCCAAAAGTATTATCAAGCCACAACCCGCC
Organism: Anaerolineales bacterium; assembly: GCA_035339375.1. Lineage (GTDB taxonomy): Bacteria > Chloroflexota > Anaerolineae > Anaerolineales > Villigracilaceae > Villigracilis. Next base: position 19,091 of record DAOQID010000025.1, read on the forward strand.
AAATACCGAGGCCAAAATCACAGCAATGGTCAAACAACCCACCTGCCCAACCATAACCACGAGCAGGGTATACACCATATTTTGACGATTGGTCTGCTTTGATTGTGTCATGTCGCACGATTATAACTGACAGGTCAAAGGGCTGTCAAACAGAAATCCAAATTGGGATTTCCCGTCCGAACGGCCCTTTTCAACACCGCAGGCGGACTTCCGCCAACCTGCCTTTCCAGCCGCCCAAACAGCGCATCTGTCTGGACCTTTGACCTGACTCTGCTTTCTATGTTTTTTTCTACACCTAATCAAAACGATGGACAATAAACCGCAGTCTACTGCCCATCGTCCAAAGCCTAATTCCTAGAATAGATTCAAAGCCGCCGCATCAGACCAGCTAAACCACGGAGCAAAGACCGTACCCACCAAGATCACGCCCAGAGCCAAAACCACCAGCGCAATGGTGTATGGACGAGTCAATGGAATGGGATGATTTTCTTCGTCTTCATTCGGCATGCGATAGAGATACACATACTTCAACACGTTCAGGTAGTAATACACACCGATGATCGAGTTGAGAATACCCACCACAACCAGCCATGTGTAATTGGCCTGAACACCCGCGGCAAAGACGAAGACCTTCGCCACGAAACCACCGAACGGAGGCATACCCGCCAGCGAAAGGAAGGCCGCCAGCATCATCAAACCCATCAAGGGATTGCGGCGGCTCAAACCAGCGTAATCGGTGATGTCTTCCAAGCCAGCGACACGGCTGAAAGCCATGACAATACCAAAGGCCAGCAAATTGGTCGCAATATAAGCCGCAAGATAGAAAACCACGCTTGCAGCGCCGAGCTGACTGAAGGCCACCACCCCGATCAATGCATACCCCGCATGACCGACGGAAGAATACGCAAGCAGGCGTTTGATATTCGTTTGTGAGAGAGCCAGCAGGTTACCAGCCGTCATGGTCACCGCGGCAAGGGCCGCCAAAATGACCGTCCAATAGTTGGCAATTTCAGGAAACGCCACAAAGAACAGGCGGATGATCACTGCAAAACCCGCAGCCTTGGAAGCCGTGGAAAGAAAACCAGCCACAGGAGTCGGCGCACCCTGATACACATCGGGAGCCCAGAAGTGAAGGGGCACAGCCGCAATCTTGAAGCCAAGACCCACCACCACAAGGCCGATCAGGCCAAAGTTAACAAAGAGCGGAAGTTCTCCAACGGCGAGCATTTCAGAGAGTTTGTAAATGTTCGTCGTGCCGGAAAACCCGAAGATGAGGCTAAATCCATACAACATGACCGTGGAGGCCAGTGTGCCGAATAGCAGGTATTTGAAGCCCGCTTCTGTAGAACGCTCATCGCCCAAAAGGAAACCCGAAAGAATATAGAGCGGAATGGAGGCCGTTTCAATGGCGAGGTACATCATCACCAGATCGGAAGAAACAGCCATCAGGTTCATGCCAATGATGGAAGCGAGCAGCATGAGGTAAGCCTCGCCGCGCGGACCTGCTTTTTCATGATCCATCAGAAGCAGGGCCGTAGCCGCGCCCGCGAACATGAACAACATTTTGAAGAAGAAGCCAAGCCAGTCAAAGCGGATCATGCCGCCAAGAACAGAGGTGGGTTCGCCAGGCTGGCCGAAAAGTAAACTCACCAGCATGGCAATAAACAACCCAACAGCGGTAAGCCAGCCAACGTTGCGGCGGTTCTCAGCCTTCCAGAACGGCTCAACGATCAACAGGATGATTCCCAGGATGAGGATCAAGGTTTCAGGGAGGATCGAAGCGAAAGTTGTAGATGTAAACATTATGCACCTCCCAACAGGCGAAGCACATTCTCAACGCCTTTTTCCACCATGGGAACCATGACAGCAGGGAACATACCGATGACGATCATGAAGAGACAAAGGGTTGTAATGGCGATTTTATCCAGCATGGTGACATCACCGATGTGACCGTGGAGGTTTTCAGGCATCTCGCTGAAAAACACCTTGCGAATGTTGATCATGATGTATGCCGCGGTAATGACAATTGAAATGCTGGCGATCACTGCCACCAGCCATTGGCGTCCCCACACGCCCATGAAGATGGGAAATTCCGCAACAAAACCTGAGAAGCCAGGCATGCCCATCGAGACCAGACCGCCGATGATAAAGCCGACCGTGGCAAATGGCATCACTTTGGCAATGCCGCCAAGTTCGGGGATCATACGGGTGTGAGCGCGGTCATAGATCATGCCTGTAACCGCAAAGAAAAGAGCCGTCATCACACCGTGTGAGAACATCTGCACACCCGCACCTACAAGTCCGTCATGATTGAGTGTGGAAACACCCAACACCACCAAACCCATGTGCGAAACAGACGAGAAGCCGATCATATACTTCATATCGGTCTGGACAAAGGCGATGAACGCGCCATAAACCACCGCAACGCCTGCAAAAAGCATCAGGAGCCAGGCCCAGTCTTTTGCACCTTCAGGCAGAAGCATCACCCCCACGCGAAGAGCGGCAAAAGCACCGAGTTTCATCAACACACCCGCATGGAACATGGAAACCGCCGTCGGCGCTGCAACGTGACCATCTGGTGACCAGTTATGGAAAGGCCAGATACCACCCAAAACCGCAAAACCGAGGAAAACAGGCAGGAACCAGACATACTGGAAGGTCGGCGAAAATTTCGCATTTTCCATCAGAAGCATGTCAAAAGAGAGTACGCCTGTATTCTGATATTGGGTCCAATACATGGCCAGTGCGCCGACAAGGGCGACCACTGAACCGATGAACAGGTACAGGGTCAGTTTCATGGCTGCATATTCGCGAGTCTTCACCCAACCCCAAATGGCAATGAGCAAATACATCGGGAACACGGCAATTTCATAGAAGAAGAACAACATGAACAGGTCGAGCGAAACGAATACGCCGAACACACCGCCTGCCAGCAGGAACAGGAAGGCGAAGAACTCGCGCGGTCTATCTTGAATACCAGCTTTGACATGCGGGTCTTCGTCACCCCAGGAAATGAGAACACCCGTGAACATGACAATACCCGTGAGCAACACCAACGGGGTGCTCATACCGTCCACACCAAATTTCAGGCTGATACCAAGCGCAGGAAGCCAGTTATATTGCTCAATGAACTGATAGCCTGTCATATCTCCCAGCAGGTATTGCAGGTAGAGCCAGCCAGAGAGCAACAGGTCTAATGTGGCAGCGGCAAGCGCCACTGCGCGGACTTCATTCTTCCGATTTGCAGGCATCATCAAAATAATGGCAGCCGCAAGGATCGGAAGGAAGGTAATAACACTTAGGATGGGAAAATTCGTCATCCATCACCTCTTAGAACAAAGCCGTGACGGCTTTGTTGATCACGTCCAAAAGCCACATGGGCCAGACGCCAATGACAAGGATCAGAACCATCAACGGAACCATAACCAGGATTTCGCGGGTGTTGATTTCAGTCAGTTTGTGTTCACCATGCGCCCAGTGTTCGTTCAAGGGGCCGTGTAAAACACTCTTGATACCCTTGAGAATGTAGGCGCCCGTGAAAAGCAGGCCAAGCATGGAAATGGCCGTGTATGTGGTCAACACGGGGTAAGCGCCTCGAACCACCATGAACTCAGAAACGAAGCCATTAAGTCCGGGCAGGCCAAGGGAGGCCATGCTGGTGAAGATCAAAATGCCACCATACACAGGCACAAGCGGGAAGAGCCCGCCGAAATCATTGAGGTTGCGGGTATGTGTGCGCTCGTAAATAACACCGACGAGGAAGAACATGCCTGCCGCCGAAAGGCCATGATTGAACATCTGCAGCACCGCACCGCTCATGGCGATATGCGCATCTTGCGTGCCAGAAGCCAGCCCCGCCGCAGCGATGCCGAGCATGACGAATCCCATGTGATTGACTGAGGAATACGCAACCAATCGTTTGAAGTCTGTCTGCGCATAGGATGAAAATGCACCAAAGACAATGGCCGCTACAGCAAGGAAGGCCAACGCACCTGCAAAGATCTTCGCTTCAAGCGGATAAAAAGGCAGTACCAGCCGAATAAACCCATACGCGCCGAGCTTGAGCAGTACGCCCGCCAAAATCATTGAGCCCGCTGTTGGGGCTTCAGTATGTGCATCTGGCAGCCAGGTATGGAAGGGCCAAACAGGGACTTTGATGGCGAAAGCGACAACAAACGCCCAGAAAGCGATGGTTTTGACGGTATGCACTGGCATACCGAGTAAGACAGAACCAGCATCCAGCGAATTCCAGCGTTCGTAAAGGGTGACCAGGTCATAGGTCCCGAAGAGAACGCCCAGCATCTGCACCGCAAGCAAAAGGCCAAGTGACCCCGCCATGGTGTAGATCATGAATTTGAGCGAGGCATAATTCCGATTGGCACTCCCCCATTGATTGATGAGGAAGTACATCGGAACGAGGCCGATTTCCCAAAAGACAAAGAAGATAAGCAGGTCAAGCGCCATGAAGACGCCGAGCATACCTGTCTCAAGGAAGAGGAAAAGCATGAAATACGCCTTGACCTTGTCGCTGACCGAGAAGGAAGCGAGGATGGCCAATGGTGTAAGGAGGGTGGTGAGCAAAACCATCGAAAGAGATATGCCGTCCACGCCAAGGTGGAAGTTGGAGCCGATGGCTTCGTACCACGTATATTGTTCCTGAAATTGAAAGCCTGTTCTGTTGGGGTCAAACGCGTTCCACAAATAGAGGGTGAGACCAAACGGAATGAGGCTGGCCGTAAATGCAAACCAGCGCTGGAGTTTGGCTTCTTCACTCGGCAGGAAGAGCATAATGACTGCCGCAACGGTCGGGAGGAACAAGATCAGGCTAAGGAGATGAGAATTGAGAAAGTCCATCGTATGCTCCTACGCCAGTGTGAGAATGTAGTAGACCAGGCCGCCCACCACGAAAAGCAATATCAGGGAGAGAATGAGATATTGCTGAATACGCCCTGTTTGAATGGGACGGAGGTTCTTGCCGATCCAGTAGGTCGCATCGGCGGAACCATCACCAATCAGATGATTGATAACGGGAATGTCAAAGTAATTGCGGATCGTGCTTCCAACTCCGCCTGTGGCTGGCCCAAAGAAATGGAGAATGCCGTCAATGACACCTTGATCCATAAATTTGTAGATAACGTTCTCTGCAAGCCAGTAGGCAGGCTTGACGAAGACAACATCGTAAATCTCGTCAAAATAGTATTTGTTCTTGAGCAGACCAATCTGCAGCCTGTCTTCAGCAGGAGAATTGACGTTGCGATAAACCAGCCAGCCCAGCCCCAAGCCGCCAAGAGCAACACCGAGCGAGGTGAGCAAAGGAACGATGCTGAACTCCAGGGCTTCAGGGTGTTCATGTAACGTAGAGCCGACAAATTCATGGAACCAGTTTGGCACGAGTCCGCCGAGGAGTGGGAAATGCTCGGGAATGCCGACCCAGCCGTAGGTCACAGCAAAGACCGAGAGCACTACAAGCGGAGTTGTCATCGTCCAGGGAGTCTCATGGGCGTGTTCCGCTTCCTTCGTGCGGGGTTCCCCGAGGAAGGTCAGCGTAATCTGGCGCATGGTGTAGAAGGCGGTCAGGAAAGCTGCAAAGGCGAGGGTGCCGAAAATAACGGTGTGTCCATGGCCGAAGGCATCCGCAAGGATTTCATCTTTCGACCAGAAACCTGCGGTTACGATCGGGAAGCCAGAAAGGGCAAAGCCGCCGATCAGGAAGGTCCAGAATGTGATGGGCATTTTCTTGCGCAAGCCGCCCATGTTGAACATATCCTGCGGGTCAACTTTGTGATTGCCTGTGTGCATCACGCCATGTTCCATGCCATGAATGACAGAGCCAGAACCAAGGAAGAGCAAAGCCTTGAAGAAGGCATGGGTTACAAGATGGAAGACGGCCGCAACATAGGCATGGATGCCAAGTGCTGCGATCATGAAACCAAGTTGTGAAATGGTCGAGTAAGCCAGAACGCGCTTGATGTCATTCTGTGCCACAGCAATGGTCGCCGCGAAGAGCGCGGTAAATGCACCGATGAAAGCAACAACCGCCATCGTCTTTTCATCGAGGCTGATGATCGGGAACATGCGAATGACCGCATACACACCCGCCGAAACCATCGTCGCCGCATGGATCATGGCGCTGACAGGGGTCGGGCCTTCCATCGCGTCGGGCAGCCAAACGTGCAGCGGGAACTGCGCCGATTTGCCTACCGTACCGATGAAGAGTAGCAAACCGATCAAACCTGCCGCAGAGAGGCCAAACACACCGCTCGGAACAGAAGCGAGGGTGTGCAGAATTTCTTCGGTGAAGATTTCACGGAAGGACAACGTACCCGTTACGCTGTACAGGAATGAAATCCCCAAAAGCATGAAGACATCGCCGATACGGGTGGTCATGAAGGCTTTGATGGCGGCATTGCGCGCGGATTCTTTTCCGTACCAGAAGCCGATGAGCAGATATGAGCACAAGCCCATGATCTCCCAACCCACAAAAAGGGTCAGGATGTTATCGGAAACCACGAGGGTCAACATACCGAAGGCAAACAGGCTGATGAAGGCAAAGAAGCGCGAGTACATCGGCTCAATTGAAAGCACAGTGTGCTTGTGGCCGAGGTCATCAGTCACAGTTGCGCCATGCGGGGGCAAGCCCTTGTGGTCGTGGTCGCCTGCAGGCTGGCCGAAGTTATGATAACCAACACTGTACAGGAAGATCATCAAAACAGTCCATGCCACGAAGAACAAAATGGTCGCAGAAAGCGGGTCGATCAACACACCGACCTTCAACCAAGTTTCACCTGTCGGCAGCCAGTTGACGGAAGCCGCAAAAGGTTCTTCTGCAAAATGCTCAACCTTTACCGCATTCCAAAACACGATCATGGCACCCAGCCAGGAGAGGAACGCCGCACTGATCGCCACTGTATGGCTCAAAGCCTTGCTCTTGTTCGTGAATAACACGATCAACGCAAAAGCAATCACAGGTGGCAAGGGAATAAGCCAAACCAAATTCGTCACAAATTCATGTGTCATAATACGTCCCTACCACTTCAACATATCGAGTTCATCTGCGATCACCGTATTGCGGCGGCGATACACAGAAATGACCAAAGCCAGACCGACGGAAACTTCCGCTGCGGCCACAGCAAACACGATGACGGCGAAAACCTGCCCAGCCATCACCGCCACATCCCCATAGCGCCAGAAAGCCACAAGGTTGACGTTGATCGCGTTCAACATCAACTCAATGCCGAGCAAGATTGCAACGGCATTTTTACGCGACAATGCGCCAAACAAACCAACACTAAACAACGCTGCCGCAAAAATAAGATACCAGGAAAGTGGGATCATCTCTTCAGCCTCCTATTTGCGCGTGAACGCAACATAAACTGCGCCCACCATCGCCGCGAGAAGAAGAACGGATGCGACTTCGAACGGCAGGACAAATGCATCGGGAGAAACAAGCTGATTGCCCAACTCGGCCACCGCATCAAAACCTGACGGGAGGGCTGCTGCGGTCTTCGAGAAGCCGCTCCACCTCGAAAGCAGCGAGGCGAGGCCTGCAAAGGTCAACACCGCCACAAGCGCACCTGACCACCAATTCCTGTTCAACTGCGGGGTATTGTCACGCAACTCTCTGCGGGTCAACATGACCGCAAAAATGAAAAGAATGGCAATGGCGCCGATATACACAACCACCTGCACCACAGCGATGAAGCCTGCGTTGAGAATGGCGTAAATGATCGCCACACCAAAAAGTGTGGCCACCAGCCACAACGCCGCATGGACAAGGTTGCGTGTGGTCACCACCAACAAAGCCGAAGCCAGGGTGACGCCCGCAACAATGAGAAAAATGATTTGTTCTGCTGTCATAAAATCTCCTGTTTCGCACTGAGCGAAGGGTCCCGTTTTTGGACCCGATCATCAAAACCGCGCTCATGCGAAGGATTTAGTGGTGAGCCTCCACCACCTGCTTTACACCTTCCACCCGCTCGCGCTCTTTCCTGCTCATGGAACGGACGATCTCAAGCGAGACCCAGCCGACAATGATGTTCGAGAGGATCATGCCCGTGATATAAAGCCCGCTTGAAGCCTCGCGCAGAAGCGCATTCATCAGGGCTGTTACCATCACCAGCACAAACGCAACAGGGGTGAGGAATTTCCAATTGAAAGCCAGCATCTGGTCAATACGGATACGCATCACTGTGTATTTGACCCACATGATGATCCAGTATCCAACGAGCGCCTTCAACAGGATGATCGCGATCGCAAGGAAAGGACTGACCTTTTCCAAACCGAAGAAGCGATAACCACCAAAGAAGAAAATTGCCCAGAAACCACCAAACGTAAAGGCATGCAAAAGCTCGCCTGCGTAGAACATGCCAAATTTCATGCCAGAATATTCAATGTTGTAACCAGAGACCAGTTCCGATTCGCCTTCAGCAAGGTCGAAAGGAGCACGTCCCAACTCTGCAATGGCTGCGATCAAAAAGATCAAGGCCGCCAGCGGAGAAAGCAACACAAACCAGATATCCTGTCCCTGGATGATCGCGTTCATCCCCATCGAACCAGCGAAGATGGTCGGGATGAGCAATGTCGCCAACATCGGGATTTCAAACGAAACCATCACAGCCACCTGACGGAATGCGCCGATGACCGAGAACTTGTTGTTCGACGACCACCCCGCCATAATGATGGACAGCGTGCCAATGGAACCTGCGGCAATGATGAACAAAGCACCCGCATTCAGGTCCACGCCGAGCATCACAGGCGCAAGCGGAACCACCGCCCACAGGATCAACACCGACATCATCGAAAGCATTGGGGCAAGGTTGTACACAACCTTGTCCGCGCCATCGGGCGTGGTGTCTTCCTTGATCATCAGCTTGATGATGTCTGCGAATGGCTGGATCAGGCCAAAAGGTCCAAGGCGATTCGGGCCAATGCGATCCTGAAAACGCGCCACCACCTTGCGTTCGATCCACACAAGGAAAATGTCCACCACCATCAAAATGGAGATGAGAATCAACACGCCGAGAAAGGCAACCAGTACATGGGCGGCGGTGTCATTCATGCCCCACCCAACAAAGATACCTGTCAGCCAATCTGCGGCTATTTTAAGAGGGTCATTCCAAAAATTCATAAGTCACTCCTGTAAATCTGTAGAGCGAAGTGCCAGTTCGCTCTACGAAAATTTACCTGCTTTACACAAAGAAAAGGCTGAAAGGAAAAATCCGTTCAGCCTTCTCGTTATTGTGTTGAAAACTAAGCCCACTCCAACATCCCCTTGCGCCAGGTATAAACCAGGCCTGCAACGAGAATGAGAATGAAAATAATACCTTCGACCACTGCGAACAACCCCAGCTGATTCAACTTCACAGCCCAGGGAAAAAGAAACACGGCTTCCACATCGAACACAAGGAAGACCAGTGCAAAAATATAATACTGAGCCTTGAACTGCACCCAACCTTCGCCCACAGGTTCAATACCGCATTCATAGGTTGATTGCTTGATGGGATTGGGCTTCTTGGGGCTCAAAAGCCAGCCAACACCAATTGCGCCCACGGGGATGATCAGACCAACAATAAAAAACAATCCAACGTAAAGCCATTCATTCATTTGTGTGCTCCATAGCGAAAATCTTGTATGGGAAAATTGTACCATATAGAACAAATCACCCCCTATAACTGCATGTCAATATTTTAGGTGATTTTCGTCATATATTTAATTTGCCAATGGAGACTGTTTTTTTCTCCGAAACTTCAGCAGGAACTTGATAATATCCTCTAAAAACGGGAATCCGAGGATGCCACCGACCACAGAACCGACCACCCCGGTTGTTCGCGCCACATTGACAGACAGCCCGAAAAAATCCACCGCTTCAATTTCGACCGTGTGTGCTGATACTGCAATTCGGCTTTGTTCTCCCGTTGAGATGTCTGTAAAATTCAAATGCAGCCAGACCGTGCCGCGATAAACCCCTGTGTCCTGCGGGCGAATACTCCAAAAAAATGTGGCAGATTGTCCGCGTTTTAGCGGCTCGTAAATCGCGCCTGAGGGCTGAATCTGCATCCCAGCCATATCAAGCCGGGCTTCAGCGGTGACATTATGCGTTTCATATAAATCGGGAATCTCAATCACCTCACCCGTCACTACATTTCCCTCAAATTGAGCGGTTGGAGTGATGTTTCCCAGGTCATCCACCTCTAAAGTCAAGCGGACAATATCACCTTCCACACCTGCCCGCATTTTTGGCGGGAATTCAAGCGTAAGACGGCGGGTTTCGGGGATGGCTGGTGCAGGTTCAGGAAAAACTTCGTTGGTAGTTTGCGTAGCAATTGCAGAGATCGCGGTCGGCTCACTAGCAGAGGACGGAGCGTTTCCATTGCCAACACAAGCAAGGGAAATGAATACAACCATAAAAACAGGAAAAACGACCAGCCGATACAGCGGCTTGAGTACCTCTTTCATGGAAGCTGCATTTCTGTCGGCGCGATCCATTGAATCCGTGTTTCGTGCGGATTCGGCATGTATCCCCAAACCAGCAACGAAATGGAGAGTGTAAGGATGAGGACGGCAAAGAACAAGCGCAGGTGCTTATTCACCGTGCGACCTCCTCAACCTCCTCATACCAGCGTACACGTGTCCCCACCTTGTCACGCATCTGCCAGGCCAGAGTCTTTGGCATGGCGGCAAAAGCATCAAGCACTTTATCCACACGAGAAACGATCAATGATTTTTCATCAGAGGTCAGGGCAACATCATCCGCAGAGACCACTTCCTTGACCCGCTCCAGGTTTATGGACGTAGTCTTATACAACCCCCAGTCACTGCCACATAATTGTGCAATGACGGCCAAGTTGATGATGTTATCGTTGCCAGTACCCACTTCGATATTCAGCAGAAGGGAGGCAATGTCCAAAGCGTCTTTGCGGTTAAGGTGGACGATCTGGGCTTTCGAGAGCAACAGCTCTGCCAATGGAATGGTGACCGGGTCGGCTTTTAAGCGATTTTCAAGCGGGATTTTATGGCACATCATAAAGTCGCCCACGAAGATATCGATCTTCATATCCGTCTCACCGTGGTAATAGATCTGCCGTTGATCCCCATTCAACACATTGAACTGCCGATGAGGGGCGTATCCTACTTCGGGCATGAATGCCTCAAATTCACGGCGCTGTTTTTTGGCGACCACAAAATCAAGATCGGCAAACTCCCTGAGGAACAAGGGGTGATTCTTCTTGTTGTGAGACTGCACGGCCAGCCCACCGATGGCACGCAGTTGAATATTCTTTCCATTGGCCGCATCAATGAGGCGGTGCATTTCTTGTATGATATCCAAGTGATTCTATCCTTTGAAAATTGGAAACGCGAACACAGGTTAATTAAGTATACATGCTTCCGCGCTTGCGCGCCTGTGTGTTTATCTTGTTACTGTCGCACATCCTTGAGCCAAATATCAAAATCAGGCGAGTCCATTTTCTCCTGGGCCCTGCCCCAACGCTCCAAAGCCCAACCCCAAAAATCAAACTCGATGGTGGATATTTTCTCCTGAATGGCTGCCCACAATCCCCAACCCACATCAGACATGATCATATTCAGCTTCATCCGTGCGATCATGGCGGGAGAGACATCGCCAAAGTATGCCGCACACACCTCCCTGATCTGCTCGTCGTTGAATTGCATCTCCTGACAGGTATTGCCGAGCTCAAAGGTCGGGTCGTTATTGCCGCTATATTCGTAGTCGATCAGCCAAAGTTGATTGCCATCGTCTATATAGTTTTCTGCAAGCAGGTCATTGTTACACGGAACCGTCGCAAGTTGATTCACCGACATCGCTTTTTCAATGAGGGCAACGGTCTCCAGCCTGTCCAAATACCCATCAGGGATTTTGATATCGCGTTCCTTGCACAGGCGCAGATAATATTCCGTAAGGCGGAACATGTTGAAGTCGGTCAAGAAGCGTTCGCCCGCATGGAGTTTCTTGATGGACTGGGCCATGCGTGCAGGCATCCCCTTCTGATTTAGGGAATCCTTCGACATGGTCTTACCATTTAGGAATTCCAACACCATCACACTGTATTCCGGGAAGTGATGCAGGATCTGCGGTGCGACACCCGCATTGGCCGCGGCTCTGCTGTTGTGATACTCGTTGTTGCGGTCAATGGCCAGTAATTCGGTGCCTTCCCCAGGCACGCGGATAAAAAACGGACGGCCATCTACATGAACCTTGTAATTGGTGTTGGTTAATCCGCCTGAAAGGTGTTCGATGGATACATCTCTCCCCTTCCATGCTTCCATTTTGGAAACCACTTCATCTATCACTGGCATGATTCTGCACTCCCATTGGAAATCAAAAAGGTGACAGCCACCCATGCAAGGCGGCTGTCACCCAGTTTGTATTACTTACTCGACAGGAATTTCGGTCTGGACCTTGTCCATATCAATGCCGCTCTTCTTACGGTAGGACTTGAACCCGTAGTAAATGGCGGCAGCCAGGCCGTAGGTAACCAGCAGGAAGATGACGGAGTTCGTATTCTTGAAGCTGATGCCATACAGGCCCGCGCCTTCACCACCCGTGTTGAGCCATGGGTCGAAGAACCACTCCACGAGCAGGAAGCCAAGGAAACTGGCAAAGATCACACCTGCAATGGTGATGAGCGGAATGCCAGCAACCTTCATCTGAGCGATTGGCGAAGCCTCAAAGAGGTCTTTCTTCTTATAGGGCAGAACAATAGCTGCGATGGCCGTTCCAAAGTACATGATCGCAATGGCCTGAGTAGCGGCAAGGGTAACGGAAATAAAACCGCCAACGTTATAGGCATACATGTAGGAAACGATCACTGCAGGGATAACCATCAACAACATGGCGTTGACGGGGGTACCGCGCTCATTCAATTCAGCTACTTTTTCGGGGAGCAGGCGGTCAAACGCTGCAGCGAACACCACGCGAGTAGAGGAAAGGAACAAGGTACCAGCCCAACCGAACCACCAGAAGCTCATCAGCACCATTACGATGAGCTGCAAGGCGCGGCTTTCAGTGAGGAATGTGGCCAGCATGGCAGGGTAAGGCCATACGGGCAACGGGGGCACATCGGTAACGTAGCCCCAATAGTAATTCCACCAGGAGCCATTGGCTTGCATATAAAAATCCCAGCCGATGGTCTTCGCCACGCCGAGGAAGAAGACAATACCAAGCACGGTCACTGTGCCAAGCGCCCAAGCCATGCCTGAGAAGTTACGCTTGTAATCCGTGGCGCCGCGAACTTCGCCGTACAAGGTTGCGCCCCAATTCGGCCACAAGTTGAAGAAAACCAACCACGGAAGGGTCACCATGATGAGGCTGAAAGAGCCGCCCGTAAGCGGGGTGGCTGCGCCGGCATCGGTGCCCGTCTGCACGGTGGCATCATACACACCGGGCTGGGAACCGAAAATGGCGGCGGCATTCTTCTCAAAGCCAGCTTTGAATTTATCGGGGGAACCTGTAAAAAGCAGGACAATGACAATCAACAAACCAAGCACACCCGCATAGAAGGAAAACTTCTGAATGCGTGCATAGGTTTTCATGCCAAGGATGATGACGAGGGAAACGAAGGCAAGGGTAATGAGTGAACTGACAAAGAGGGGTGTTCCAGTACCCGCGAACCACACCGCAGTATCTCTCATTCCAAGCACACCCATGATGGGCACCAATACCACCTGGCGGAACATATCGCCATAAACAGGGGTCCACAGCCACAGGGTGAACCACCAACCCGTAATGGCAAGGATGAAGCCAATGCTGCCGCCGAAAATACGCGTCATCCAGACATAGTCACCGCCTGAACGGGGCATGACCGCGATCAACGAAGCGTAGACGATGATCTCAAATACGAGGAAGATGGCGCTGATGATGAGAGCATTGATCATGCCGCCGCCAAAGTAGTACATCTGGCTGAAGGCATAAAACCCCAGGGTCACAAAATTGATGGAAAAGAACGCATAAATAAATGCGTCGAAGACTGACCAGGACCGAACCATGCCAGTCGCCTTACGGACAAACAAGTTGCTCATAACTCTCTCCTCTTTGGTTTTATTAGTACTGCAAATAAATTTTGCGGTACGGTTAACCTGTTGTCAGAACGTAATTCTCGATCTTGTTCTTTCCTAACTTGACAATTGCGCCAAGCAGGGTTCCCTGCTCATACATGGAACCTGGATTGATGCAAAGTGTCTTGCCGATCCTTGTTGCGCCGCGGCCCTCATGGATGTGACCATGCAAACTCAATAACGGTTGAACCTTTTCTATGGCCTTTCGCAAAGCAGTGGACCCAACGGGGATCATTGAGTTTCCAGCCAGCACAGGGCGCAGATTTTCGTCCAGTTCAGGCGCTTCATCCAGACCTGATTTATGAGGCGGCACGTGGATATTGAAGATGGAATTGCGCGGGTCTTTGAGCCTCGAGTACATCGCTTCATACCTGACTGCCAGCTGGTCCTCGTTCTCCTCACGGTGCGTCTTCCAGGGTGTGATATTGCTCCAGCCCGAGGCGATCATCTCGTGGTTTTCATCCAACTGGGAGACCAGACCTTCGACCAGCATCACCCGTTTGCTTGAACGGATAATCTCATCCACTTCGTCCATGTCATCATTGCCAGGCGAGCAATAGACCATCATGTCGGTGCCATCCAACTTTTTGTCGGCAAGGTCCATCCATTGTTGCACAACCTTGAGTACCTGCTGCAAAAAGATCTTGCTGACACGGTCAGGGTCTTTTTCCAATTCCGCAATTTCATCGGGGTTGGTCAGGTATGGATAATAGCCGCGACTGCGGACACGTTTGGTCATATCCGCAAGCTCTTCATCATTTGTTGTTTCAAACACCTGTTCAAGCAAAGTGATGCGGTAATTTTTGCCACCCTGATGCACAAACGGGACAACCGCCTTGCCCGTCATATCGCCGCCGAGTACCAGTTTATCGGCGCCGTAAAATTTCCCCGCATTAAGAAACTTGCTCCAGCAAATATCCGAACCATGTATATCTGTAGCAAAAAATATGGTAGTCACATGCAAATCCTTGAAAAATGGGATAACTTGCAGAGGTGGTGCGGAATAGATTTCGCCCATTATACTCCCCGCAAAATATAATGCAACCGTTTTGCAGCAGACTTGTGAAGAATGATTCAATCAGGTGACCAGGGAATTATGCAAGAGAATCTTGTAAAAGATATTTCAGATACTCAACCCGCTCCCTTCGCCGTAGAAACAAAGCCCACACCCATTGTGCAAGGACCAGAAGAATATACATAAGCCAGAGAACACGGTTTTGAAATGTCATGATCGGGTAGTATAAGAGTCGGGATTTAAGAACCAGTTGTCGGTTGGTTAAGATCGGATTAAATTCACATTGCAGACATATCCAACCCAACTTCTCCCATTGACTTAAGGTGCTCCGCCCGATAAACTTCCATTTAATCAAACCAGAGGTTGAGGAGAAACGGGCATGGCAAAAAAAGCATCACCCGTAAGAAAGGCTGTTAAAAAGGGGGCGAAAATGCAGGCGACTGAAAGTGGGCAAAGGCTGAAAAGTCATCCTCCATCCGCCCCTGTTACCGACCCCTCCTCACCCATCACACTCGCCCATAACCTTGCCTGGATGGGGCAACATACCCAGGCGATCAAACTCACTTCACTTGAATTAAGCAAAGACGAACATTCACTTGCAACCAGGATTGGTCTGCTCAATCAACGCGTCGAATCGCAGCTTGCGCAAGGCAGGTTTGACCTGGCTGCCAAAGATGCAGATACCATGATGGAGTTGACCGAAGCCGACCAGGGGGAATTGAAGGTACAGACGCTCAACTGTAAAACCCTCGTTCAGATCCACTCAGGCGATGTGCAGGACGCCATCAAAACAGCCACACTGGCTCTGGATATTGGTTCGACAAATGCAATCCGCAACAAGCGCCTGCTGGCAATGAGCCACTTCCGAATGAGCGAGGCCTATAAAAATGTCAGCCAATTTGAGGCGGCAGTTACCGAAGCGCAAAAAGCCATGGAAATATTTCTGGCTGAAGGCGATCTCTCCGGGGCAGGCCGTGCCAGTTACATCATGGCACCCTCCTATAATGTTCTGGGGTTTGCTCAAAAATCCCGTCATGCCGCTCAAACAGCACTGGAGTTATGCCAGCAGGTCAACGACCAGCTTGGAATTGGCAACGCCTTGAATGGATTAAGTTCCACCGACCCCGATCTCGCCGAGCGTATTCATCACTATCAGCAGGCCATTCAGGCTTTTGAAGCAGTGGGCCATCTGGAACGTCAATCCACCTCTACCGGGAATTTGGGTTTTGTGTACGCAGCCCTTGGCCTTTACACACATGCCCGCCGCCTGACCCGCAAAGCCTTTGAAATAGACAAGGCGATCGGTGCCAAGATCGGCATGGCGTACTGGTCTGAAAACCTGTTTGACACTGAATTGAGAATGGGACTGATCGAATCAGCCCGCGAACATTTAAACGAAATGGGCAGGCTGGCTGCTGAATTTGGTGACCCGCGTTTGAGCGCCAGTTTCAACACAAATCAGGGTCTCATGCTGCTGGCAGAAGGAAAAACCCAACAAGCCGTTCAATGTTTTCAAGATGGAGTACAAACCGCACGTGAAGCCGAGATCGGGAATGAAAATGTCCATCTCAGCTACCTTGCAATTGCACACCTGAAAAACAACGACCCTGTTGCCGCCCTTGCCGCCACCACCGCAGCCACTGAACTCCACCGCAGTCAGGATTACAAACTACCCGACAGCTACTCCTCTCACGAAATCTGGTGGACCCATGCCCGGGCATTATTCGCCAACGGCAAAGAGGTTGAAGCACGCAAGGCTCTGGCACGGGCGCATGAATTTTTACTTGAGGCCATCGCAAACGTGCGTGATGAAGGACTGCGCCGCAACTGCCTCAACAAGGTCAAAGAGAATCGCGAGCTCCTGAAGTTTTGGATCAGCGACAATCTGAATGCAAGCGGCAGGCGTAAACTTTCGAAGAAAAAGATCTTCGCCCATCAGTATCTCGAATCGAACACACGCGAGCCTTTCAAACGACTGACCGATACCGCCCTGCGATTGAACGCCCTGCACACCACAAGTGAAATGCACACCTTCATTGTGGAGGAAGCCACCGAGTTGAGCGGCGGAGAGCGGGTGCTGTTTATCCTCGAAAAGAACGGGGTTTGCGAAGCTGCCGAGTCGATTCTTCCGCGCGGCGAGAATGTGCAGGAAGTGCTCAACCTGATCGACCCCTACCTCACCCAGGCGCGCCTCACGCGGACCGTGCAACTGATTCTGCCTGCGAACGACAGTGACAGCACTTTGAGCAGGATCATCGCCCCGCTCATCGCGCAAAACCAGATCATCGGCTACATCTATGCCGACATGGATTCACTCTACGGCACCTTCACCGAAGTGGACCGTGACATGCTCGGCATGTTGGCGAATCAAGCCGCCGTCGCCTTGGATAATGTGAATTGGGCACAAGGACTCGAGCTCAAGGTCCAGGAAAGAACCGCTGAACTTCATGCCCGCGTGGATGAACTCGCCATCCTCAACAGTGTGCAGGCCGGGCTGGCATCTCAACTGGACGTCAACGCCATTTACGAGTTGATTGGAGAGCAATTGCGCAGCCTGTTCGATTCGCAGGCCATTTCCATCATCTCGTTCGATTTGAAAAAAGGCACGCGTCATTATCACTACATGCTCGAACAAGGACAACGCCACGACATCCCCGATGCCGCAATTCCCCCGCTTTCACAATTTCTGATTCAAAACAAACGGCCGATCCTGATCAACGAAAACTTCAAGGAACGGCTGGCCTCCATCGGCATTACATCACAAACCGTGCCAGGCACAAAACCGACCAAATCGCTCCTGCGCGTACCGATCATGGATGGCGACGAAGTGCGTGGTGTGATCGGCCTCGATAACATTGACCGCGAAAACGCCTTCAACAATGCCGATGTGCGCTTGCTGACCACACTGGCGAGCAGCATGAGCGTGGCGCTTGAAAAAGCCCGTCTGTATCAACAGGCACAGGAAGCCCGCGCCGCCGCCGACGCCGCCAGCGCCGCCAAGAGTGCCTTCCTCGCCAACATGAGCCACGAACTACGCACCCCGCTCAATGCCATTATCGGATTCACCCGCATTGTACGGAAAAAATCCGAGGGGGTGCTCCCCGAAAAACAGATCGAAAACCTCGATAAGGTTCTCACCAGCGGAGAACATCTGCTGGGGTTGATCAATGCCGTGCTCGATATCGCCAAGATCGAAGCAGGCCGCATGGAGGTGCATGCCGCCAACTTCAACATCAACGCGCTCATCGAACAATGCTACAACATTGCCCTGCCTTCCATGAAACCTGCCGTGAAATTCGACAGGCGCGCCAGCGAACAACTCACCCTCATCCACTCTGATCAGGAAAAGATCAAACAGATCATGCTCCATTTGCTCAGCAATGCCGCAAAGTTCACACACGAAGGACAGGTCATTCTGGCCGTCGAAAAAGTGGATGCCTCAGCGGAAGTTCCCGTACCCTGCTTCCGCATCTCGGTCAGTGACACTGGCATCGGCATCAGCGAAGAAGCGCTGGGATTTGTGTTCGGAGAATTCCAACAGGCCGATAACAGCACCACCCGTCAATATGGCGGCACGGGTCTCGGCCTCACCATCAGCCGCAACCTTGCAAACCTGCTGGGCGGAGAATTGACCGCAACCAGCGAGCTCGGCAAGGGATCCGTTTTTACGCTCACCCTGCCCATTCAATTTCAACCCAAGAAAAACTGACGTTATTAGGAGACCTTTTATGAAAACGATTCTTGTTGTGGAAGACACCGAATTAAACATTGACCTCATCACTCAATTACTCGAAGATGACTATAACCTGCTCGTCGCCAGAGACGGTATCGAGGGCGTTTCAATGGCCACCGAACACACCCCCGACCTGATCCTCATGGATATCTCCCTGCCCATTCTGGACGGGTACGAAGCCACACGCACCATCCGCAAGACCCTGCCCAATTTACCCATTATCGGCCTTTCGGCTCATGCCATGGACGGCCACGAACAAAAAGCAAAAGATGCAGGCTGCACCGATTACCTGACCAAGCCTGTCAATGATGATTTGTTGTTCAAGATGTTGAAAAAATACCTGGGTGAATAGGCTTTTTATGGTGAAGAAAAAATCAGACATCACAAAAAACAAAAGAACAAAAAATACAGATGACCAGGCCCTGACTCACATCCGCCAACTGGCGTGGACGGGTCAACACGCGGCGGCAATTGATTCAGCGACA
>DAOQID010000026.1:0-8260 GCA_035339375.1 Anaerolineales bacterium
CGCTGGGCAATTGACTTCGCACAATTCAGCCTCAAGATTTTTAACGACATTGTGCTTGGCAACAAAGCCTATGTTGATCTCATCCTCGGTGACGTGTACACCCATCACACCTATTACATGGGCATGGTGGACGCGAACAACAAAATTAACTTTTACGATGGCAACGTCCGCGTGGTGGACCCGAATGGAAAGGAGTTCATCAAGTACGCGCCAAAGGAGTATGCTGAGCATATCGCTGAGCATGTCGAACCGTGGACGTATCTAAAATTCCCGTATCTCAAAAAGATTGGATGGAAAGGCTTTGTGGATGGAATTGATTCGGGCGTGTACATGGCAACCCCGCTTTCGCGCCTGAACGCGTCCGATGGCATGGCAACGCCGCGCGCGCAGGAAGAGTACGAAAAATTTTATGCAACTCTCGGCGGCAAGCCAGTGCATCAACGGCTCGCTACGCATTGGGCGAGGTTGGTTGAATTGCTGTACGCCGCCGAACGCTGGGTGGAACTGGTGACCGACCCTGAGATCACTTCTGCGGATATTCACACCAAGCCGACTCAAATTCCAACGGAGGGGATCGGCATTGTCGAGGCGCCGCGCGGCACGCTCACGCATCATTACTGGACCGATGAACTGGGGCGTGTGACCAAGGTGAATCTCATCGTTGGCACCACCAACAACTATGCGCCGATCCAGATGTCCACGCACAAAGCAGCGACGAGTCTCATCAAAGATGGAGTGGTGAATGAAGGTCTGCTCAACATGGTGGAGATGGCGTTCCGAGCCTACGATCCATGCTTTGGGTGTGCAACTCACTCATTGCCAGGACAAATGCCTTTGGAGATCACCGTTCGGGATGTGGATGGGAATCCGGTTCGGGTGTTGAGTCAGTTTTGTTGAGCAGAATCAGGCAACGGTTAAGAGTGAAGCGGAGTTTCATCCAATGAAAACGTTGGTAGTCGGTCTTGGGAATCCTATCCTCGGTGATGATGGCGTAGGCTGGAAGGTCGCGGAAGAGGTGCGAGCGCAACTCTCTGAAGCGGGTCTGGATGTGGATGTGGAATGTCTTTCGTTGGGCGGAATCAGTTTAATGGAGCACTTGATCGGCTATTCGCGTGTGATCCTTGTAGATTCTTTTGCATTGGATGAACCGATCGGATCCATTTTGATATTGAAGCTGGATGATCTTCCAAATTATTCCGCGTACCATACCGCCAGCCCGCACGACACTTCGCTGCAAACTGCAATCGCATTGGGAAAAACAATGGGCGCCTGGCTGCCTGATGAGGTGACGGTGGTGGGCATTGCGACAAAACGCATTCACGAATTCAGTGAGGAACTTTCACCGCCTGTTGCAGAGGCAGTTCCGCTCGCAGGAAAATTCGTGATGGAATTGATCAGGGAGAAAATGAACATCGAAGAATAAACAGAAGCCATCTTTGCAGATGGCTTTTGTTTTACATTTCGTGGATTGCTCTGTTACCCAACAAGGTCTTGAAACTCAGGATGGCGTTCAATGTAGCCGCTGACAAACCAGCACAAAGACTGCACTTTGAGATTCTTTTCTCTTGCGTATTGCAAGCCCGTTTTTACAAGCAGGCTGCCGATGCCCCTGCCTTCGAGCGCGGGCGGCACACCCGTGTGTAGAAACAGGATGACATTCCCATTCAAGCGGTACACCAATTCAGCGGTCAGCGAATCGATTTGGACTTCAAAACGGTTCTTATCCGTGTTGTGCGTCACGTTCAATGAATTGGCTGGCATTTCACAAGCCTTTTTGTTTTTCGCGCGCGATCACAGCGATGAATTCCATGATGATCTTCAGACCCGCAAAAACAGTGGCTTCGGATGGGTCAAGCGGAGGGGCAATTTCAACCACATCCAACCCCACCAGCGGAAGCCCTTGCATGGACTTGAGCAGGGTAAGCACATCCCGTGAGGTCATGCCGCCAAATTCAGGGATGCCCGTACCGGGCGCGGCAGATGGGTCGAGGCAGTCAATGTCGAGCGAGACATGGATGGCATCACAATCGTTGAGAATATTGCGGACGCTGTCAGCCACCTTGCGAATACCGCGTTCAGCGACATCGGCGGCAGTGTACACATGCACGCCGCCGCTTTCGACGATATCGATCTCCTGATCTTCCCATGAGCGCAGGCCCACCATACAAATATCGTGCGGCTCAATGCCGAATTCGATTCCGCGGCGCAGCACACAGGCATGGGAGAGTTTCGAACCGTCGAAGGTATCACACAGGTCGGGATGGGCATCGATCCACAACACGCCAAGACGTTTATCCTGATAACGCTCACGTTGTCCTTGAAAGATCGGAATGGAAACAGAATGATCGCCGCCCAACATGATCGGAATATTTGGCAATGTAGCCACCCGCTGACGAATCATATTGAAATCGGTTGCAGGGTTGACGATGGAAATATCGCCGAGGTCACACAGGGTGATATCTTTCAGGCGGGTGCGGTCTTCGCTGAATGGCGTCAGATGCCGTGACCAGTAGCGCAGGCGTTCCGGGGCAAGGGCGGCACCTTTGCGCGCACTGGCAAGCCCGTCAAAGGGAATGCCCACCACACTGAAATCGGCTTGTTTGGGGTCGAGGTCAGGGCGATGCAGGTCACCCCATAAACCATGAGTTCCTTCAACTGTCATCGTTCAATCTCCTTTTTAGAGGGTTTCCACTTTTTGATTTGCTTCCAGCCAGAGAATGGCGAACAGACCGGATAACAGAATGACCCCAAATGTGATGTTTGCCCACAAAGGGGAGAGGGATAAAGCAAAGAAGGCCAGACAATCGAGCAGGATGGCAACCATGTGTATTGAAAGCACGGCACGGTGCGGAGTTGCTCCCAAATCCACGAGGCGGTGGAAGGTGTGGTCACGGTTGCCTTTATACACCGGCATCTTTTTGCGCATCCGCGAAAAGGTGACCAGGGTCGTGTCAAAAATGGGGATTCCGAACAGCAAAATGGGCACGAACCAGGAAGAGGCTTGAGGCAGGTGCGGCGGTGTGTACACAATGGCAATGGCGGCAAGGGTAAAGCCAAGCAGCTGCGTACCAGAATCGCCCAGAAACAGACGGGAGAGTGAAAAATTAAGATGGAAGACGCTGATGCATGCCCCTAAAAGAACCGCACAAAACAAAGCCAGTGTATTCTGCCCCGCATACAGCGCGCCGATCATCAAAAAGCTGACGGTGATGCCCGCCAACCCAACCGCCAACCCATCCATGCTATCAACGAGGTTGAAGGCATTGGTAATGCCGATCACCCAGAACAGTGTGATGGCTATGTTCAAAGCCGTGTTTCCGGGGAAAAGCACCACCACTCCCTGCCAGATCAAAATCAGCGTGGCAAGGATTTGCCCGAGCAATTTCCAAATGGCGCGGATGTTGTGGATATCATCCCAAATGCCAAAGGCAAAGACGATCATCGAAGCAAGGATGATGGAAGTAAATGGGCGGGTCGTGAGAACCCCGCTCAATGCTCCGCCTGCCAAAATCGCCAGAAAAATGATCGTGCCACCTGCACGTGGCATGGGGGCTTTGTGGATCTTGCGGGCAGCGAGACCGGGGTCATCGATCAGATGAAAACGCCATGCAAGAGAAATGCTCAACGGCGCAATGACAAAAGAAAAGACCAGCGCAAGAACGGTCGTAAGGACAATTTGAAAAACCATCAGCACCTTGTTTACGAAATGCGCACCTTAGGCGGCTTTTTCCGCGATTTCCTTCAATACGTCTCCAAGGCGGGCGATTTCATCCAGGGTGTTGTAATGGGCAGCGCCAACCCGTACCATGCCGCCATTACCTTCAAAGCCGAGCCGTTCGCTGACGTTAATGGCATAGTAGTTGCCATCCCAAACATAGATCCCTTTTTCGGCGAGCAATTCCGCGGTTTTGCGCGGGTGGAGATTCTTCAAACGAAATGAGAAGGTTGCCACACGTTCATCGAGGCGGCGTGTATCGGTGAGACCAAAGATCGTTATACCGGGAACAGCTTCCAGTGTGGAAAGAAGCGCGCGGTTCATTTCATGTTCATAGGCACGGATGGCGGTCATGGCTTTTTTCAAGGTCAGGGTCCGCCCGGTGTATCCGCTGCCTGCAAAACTTTCGGCATGTTCGCCGCCAAATTCACGCCCAACCCATTCGAAATATTCAATGGCACCAAGAACACCTGCAATGCCTTCATGGTTTTGCGTACCCGTTTCGAGTTTACCGGGGAGTTTATTGGTGGCTGGGCGCACTTTGTAGGCAAACAATTTTTCAAGCAGTTCATGTTTACCAAACAAAATGCCCGCATGAGGACCGAAGAATTTATAAGCAGATGAAACAAGAAAATCGCAATCGAGCCTTTGCACATCGATGGGGCCGTGCGGTGCGTATTGCACGGCATCCACATACACCTGTGTGCCGGCATCATGAGCCATTTGGATGATCTTCTGAACAGGGTTGATCGTGCCAAGGGAATTCGACGCATACCCAACCGCCAGCAGACGGGGTTTTCGTTCAAGCGCCGCCTGAAGCTGGTCCAGTTTCAATGTGCCATCTTCTACGTCGAAATCCACCCAATTGACCTTCACCCCGCGGTCTTGAGCCGCCAGCACCCAGGGCGAAACGTTGGCATCATGGTCGAGGCGGGTGACGACGATCTCTTCCCCCTCTTTCCAGTCGCGCGAAATGGAGCGGCTGAGGTGCAGGGTCAGGGTGGTCATGTTGTTCCCAAAGACGATCTCTTCGGGCGAAGAGGCATTGTAGAAATCGGCCATGGCGCGGTGGGCTTCATCCAGCACGGCATCGGAGGCGATGCTGGTGGCAAAGGCCCCCTCGTGATTTGCATTGCTTTCTATTAAATACCTGTTGATGCGGTCAAGGGAGTGTTTTGCGATCTGAGTGCCGCCGGGGTTGTCGAAGAACGTGGCGGGGCGGTCTAATGCGGGGAATTGTTTGCGGATGGCAGAGACATCAATCGTCATGGGAAGACTCCAAAATTGAAGTGAAAACTGGCGGTTATTATAGTCCATCCCTGTGTGAGAAACCTTTTTGCCGCCTCAGCGTAGATTTGCATGGCTGTGGCGGCGTAATTGCCGTAATTGACAGTTATGCAAGGGAAATCTTATCCGGGCTATTTTTTGTTATGATAACGACAATGGTTGATTGAACATGATCACAAATCCCGTCACCAGCGAGACCTCACTAAAAAGCCGCCCCGGCTTGCGCCGTGCATTGCTTGGCGTTTGGTCTGTGGTTGTTCTCTACATTGTGTATGTTCTGGGGGAGGCGATTGCGCCGCAGTTCGGCAATGCCATGAAGGCATCCATGGCGCAAAACCTGCTTGGGATCTCCTCCCTGCTGCAAATCGGTTTTTATTACATTGTGGATATTCTGCTGGTGCTCGGTTTTTCGGTCATTGGGGTGATGATCGTCATGCACAGTTCCGATGACTGGTTTGCGATTTTCACCTCGATCTTTCTGATCACCTTCGGGGTACGCGTTACTGACCTGGCAAATGCAATCGCATTGCAGCCGGGCACGGAATTTGCAGGCGGATTGCTGCTGGCCATGGGTGATATTGGCATTGTCCTGTTCACAATGCTCTTCCCGGATGGAAAATTCACACCCCGTTGGCTGCGTTTTTTGGCCATTCCGCTCGTGGTCACAATGCTGGGAATCTATCTCTTCCCCAGTGCGCCTTTCTTTTGGGACAAACTCGGGCAGGGCTACCTGTTGATCACCACCTCCTGGTATCTGATCGGTTTCTTCACCCTGCTCAACCGCTATTTCCGCAAGGCAACCCTCGCCCATAAACAACAGATCCGCTGGGTATTCATCGGCACTTTGGGGCCATTTCTATGGTTCATCATCTTTCAGGTGGGTCTATCCTTTCTGCCGAAGCCCGCAGAATCTTCCCTGACCATGACGGCTATTCTGCTTGTTTCCCGCCTGCTGAGCATTTTCCTTTTTTTGGTACTTCCGCTCTCCATTTCCATTTCCATTGCACAGACAAAACTCTTCAATATTGACCTCATCATCAACCGCTCCCTTGTCTATGGCAGCATGACACTCGCGCTGGGGCTGACCTTCGCTGTGATGCTTGGGTTGATCTCGCTGGTCTTCAAGAATTTTCATCAAGGAGATCAATCCCTTGTGGCGGCCACGATCTTCTCCGTTTCAGCAGGGGCATTGTTTCAGCCAGCCCGAAAAAAACTGCAGCGCTTTGTAGATCGCTTCTTCTATCACATCGAGATCGATTATCAGAAAACCCCATCAGATATCACCCTTTCTCCCGATTCTTCCTCCACAACGCCGAGATTTTCTTCATACAATGACCTGCGCCTGATCGGGCGGGGCGGCATGGCAGAAGTCTATCGCGCAACCAGCCAGACCAAGAACAAACCCGTGGCCATTAAAGTGCTGCGTTCCGCCCTGGCCTCCGACGATTCATTCCGCAAGCGTTTCATGCGCGAGGCGGAGATCATCGCCAGATTGCAACACCCAAACATCGTCAACATCATGGACTTTGGAGATGAGAACGGCGTCTATCACATCGTCATGGAGCATCTCTCCGGGCCAGACCTCAACAACCTCATTAAACAGGAAGGCCGCATCACCCTCCCCAAGACCATCTCCATTTTGCGCGGTGTAGCCGATGCATTGGATTACGCCCACCAGAATGGTTTGGTTCATCGGGATATCAAACCCTCCAACGTGATGCTGGATTCGTCCACCATTCCGCCGCGGGTGGTGCTGACCGATTTCGGCATCGCCAAGATCGTCGATTCGCAGACACTGATGACAAACACCAACATGCTTGGCACGCTTGATTACATCGCCCCCGAACAGATCCAAGCCTCCGCCGAAGTGGATAGCCGCGCCGATATTTACGCGCTGGGCATCATGACTTACCAAATGCTGACCGGCACCCTGCCGTTCGAACAGGCCAGCACCGGCGCCCTCCTGCTTGCCCATCTCAATGCCCCGCCTCCAGATGCCCGCACCATCGTCCGTGACCTGCCTCGTAATGTCGCTCACGGCATTCAACGGGCAATGGCAAAGAAACCCGAAAGCCGCCCATCCACCGCGGGTGAATTCATCACCATATTGGAAAACGCCTAGCTTTTCACCCAATTACAGGGGAAATAGTCGGTGTTCATTATTTTGGTCTGCGCAAATGGCGCAGATCTTTTTCTTTAATGAAAATCAGACATTGGAACTGTATACTGAATTTAACCCACGAACAAGGAGACAACATGTTTAAAAAGATTCTTTTGGCGACCGACGGATCGGAGCATGCCCTGCATGCAACCCAGATTGCCGCGGAACTGGCCCGCAATCCAACCGCAAAAGAACTTCGTATTGTCGTAGCCTACGATGTGATTCCTCCCTACTTTGGCGAGCCCAACATGCAATTTGCCATTAATGCCCGCATGGAAGAAGCCCAAACCATCCTGCGGAAAACCATTCAAACCATTGGCAGCATCCCGTGTGAAATCCACACAGAATTGATCGAAGGCTCAGCGGCTGAAGCCATCATTGATGTGGCGGCCACTCGTCAAAGTGATGTCATTGTGATGGGTTCACGGGGATTGGGAAAACTGGCTGGCTTGTTATTAGGCAGCACCAGCCAAAAAGTTGTTGCATATGCACCCTGTCCGGTGCTGGTTACCCGCTAGCGCGTT
This sequence comes from Anaerolineales bacterium, assembly GCA_035339375.1. Lineage (GTDB taxonomy): Bacteria > Chloroflexota > Anaerolineae > Anaerolineales > Villigracilaceae > Villigracilis. Next base: position 7,688 of record DAOQID010000026.1, read on the forward strand.
TTTCAGCTTCGGCAAATTCTTCGGGCGTATTCAAGTTCCAAAAGCACAAGCCGGAAGGATCAAAAGCCTTCACTTCTTGCGGCAATAACTCACGAACCTTGACCTTTGAAAACCATGAGATGACCTTCCATTGATCGGCCTCGATGGCAGCCTCAATGGCAGGCAGGCAGGTCTCGCGGCGATACAGGGCATGGAACGGTTCATAGCCCTCATCCGTTTTGGCGATGACAACATCCGCATCTTCTTCGACCATAAGCCTGCGCGCGCCTTCGAAGAGCACATCGCTGGCGAAGGGCATATCGCAGGCCACCACCGCCACCTGTGAAAAAGCCGCCGATGCAACTGCGGTGTAGAGTCCGCCCAGGGCACCACGACCAGGCTTGAGGTCCGCGATGAGGCGAAGACCGAGAAAGGCATACTCATCCGGACGATTCGTCGTTACAATCACTTCATCCGCGATCGGTGCAAGCCGGTCAATAACGCGTTGGATGAGCGGGCGCCCTAAAAAGGGTTTGAGGGCCTTATCCTCACCCATGCGCGATGACATACCACCTGCTTGAATCACGACAGTTA
>DAOQID010000026.1:8360-11453 GCA_035339375.1 Anaerolineales bacterium
GCCTTATCCTCACCCATGCGCGATGACATACCACCTGCTTGAATCACGACAGTTATCGCTTGTTTCATCAAATCCACAACCTTTCACTAAAATCAAACAAATGATGCGATACCATGTAACATAGGCTGATTATAATGAGTTCACTCGCAAAACGGCTGGATGGTTTAACGGTTGAAGGCAAATTGTACGAAGCACTGGAAGGCGGCGATGTGCGTTGCCTCGCCTGCGGACATCGTTGTTTGATCCGCGAGGGCAGGCGTGGAATTTGTCAGATACGATTTAATAGGGATGGAAAATTGTTTGTGCCGCATGGTTATGTGGCGGCTCTGCAAAGTGACCCCATTGAGAAAAAACCTTTTTCGCATGTGTTGCCTGGCGTCAATGCACTTACCTTCGGCATGTTGGGTTGTGACTATCACTGTGGGTATTGTCAAAACTGGCTGACCTCACAAGCCCTGCGTGACCCGGCGTCAGATGTTTCGGCGCAATTCATCCGCGAGGTATCGCCGCAAACAATGGTGGACCATGCAAAACGCACAAATGCGTCGGTGGTGGTCTCTTCCTATAATGAACCTCTGATCACCAGCGAGTGGGCGGTGGAAATCTTCAAGGCAGCCAGAGCCAATGGCCTGCTGTGTGCCTACGTCTCCAATGGGAATAATACGCCCGAGGTGATGAAATACATCGCCCCGTATCTGGATGCATACAAGATAGACTTGAAATGCATGAGCGATAAGGGGTACCGAAAATTGGGCGGCACATTGCAACACACCCTGGATGGCATCCAACGTGCGCGCGAAATGGGGCTTTGGGTCGAGGTGGTGACTTTGGTCGTTCCGGGCTTCAACGATTCAAATGAAGAGCTATGGGAGGCGGCACGATTCCTTGCCGGGCTTTCGGTGGATATTCCATGGCACGTAACAGCCTTCCATAAAGACTATAAAATGACCGAGCCAGACAATACAGATGGCAATACGCTCCTGCGCGCCGCTGAAATTGGACGGGAAGCGGGGTTGCGATACGTGTATGCGGGGAATTTACCGGGCAATGTTGGGGAGTATGAAGATACCCATTGTCCGCAGTGCAGTTATCAGCTTGTGAGAAGAAGCGGGTATGTCATCCAATCGTATCAGATCACGGGGGATGGAAAATGCCCCAAATGCGGGGAAAAAATCGCCGGAATATGGCCATCAGACCCTTCTACAGTAGGGTTGTATGGTGTCGGACGCCCGTTTTCTGTTTGGTAGTTTACTTTTGTTGTATAATTTGCCAGTCAGGAGTGTGCAGGAAAAAAAAATTTCCCATGCTCCATAATCCACTTATTTCTCTCAAGGAGGAGAAACGTGAAACGAAACCTTTCTGTTTTGCTTTCGCTTGTAGTGCTTGCGAGCATCATGCTTGCGGCCTGCGGCGGCGGTGCGGCCACTGAAGCCCCCGCAACTGAAGCGCCTGCTGCTACGGAGGCCCCTGCTGCCACCGAAGCTCCCGCTGCCACCGAAGCCCCTGCGGCTTATGAGGGCATGAAGGTTGAATCCCCCGACTGCGATTACGGTGGCGAATTCAAGTCCATCGAAGCGGTTGATGAATTCACCGTCAAGATCACGCTCTGCGTGCCCGATCCTGCTTTCCCGTCCAAGATCGCCTTTACTTCCTTCGCTATTCAGCCTGCGGAATATCTCGAATCCACCGGCGGCAATGGCGACCTGCTTGAGAAGCCCATCGGTACCGGCCCCTACATGGTTGAATCCTGGGAGCGCGGCAACCAGTTGGTTTTGAAGGCCAACCCCAACTATTGGGGTGAATTCTCCGGCGCCGAGACCCTCGTCTTCAAGTGGGGTACTGAATCTGCCCAGCGCTTGCTCGAACTCCAGTCTGGCACTGTTGATGGTATCGACAATGTCGGTCCGGATGATTTCGCCACCGTTGAAGGCGATGCCAACCTCGCTCTCTTCAACCGCCCGGCCCTCAACATCATGTACATCGGCTTCAACAACAATCCCCAGGTTGAAGGCTTCGATAACAGCACCAATCCTCTGGCCAACGAAAAAGTTCGCCAGGCGATCGCCATGGGTGTTGACCGCCAGCGCATTGTGGATAACTTCTACCCCGCTGGTTCTGAAGTTGCCTCTCACTTCACCCCCTGCTCCATCCCGAACGGCTGCGTAGGCGATGAATGGTATTCCTTCGACCCCGAAGCTGCGAAGGCCCTTTTGGCCGAAGCTGGCTATCCGGATGGTTTCGAAACCGTTCTGAACTACCGCGACGTTGTCCGCGGTTACCTGCCTGACCCGAACGTTGTGGCTCAGGACCTCCAGGCTCAGTTGAAAGAAAACCTGAACATCACCCTCAACATCGAAGTGATGGAATCTGGTGCTTTCCTCGCTGCTGCTGACGCTGGTCAGTTGCAGGGCCTGTACATGCTGGGTTGGGGTGCTGACTATCCTGATCAGACCAACTTCCTCGGCTACCACTTCGGCGCTGGCGCTTCCAAGCAGTTCGGCGACAAGTTCGATGACATCGTCGAAGCCCTCGATAAGGGTGCCCAGCTCGCTTCTGACGCTGAACGCGCTCCGTTCTACGAAGCCGCCAACAACGCCATCCGCACTCACGTGCCGATGATCCCCGTTGCTCATGGTGGTTCCGCTTTGGCCTTCAAGGCCTCTGTTGAAGGCGCTTTCGCCAGCCCGCTCGGCAACGAAGAATTCTCTGTCATGAACAATGGCACCGACACCTTCGTTTGGATGCAGAACGCTGAACCGATCTCCCTCTACTGCGCTGATGAAACCGATGGTGAATCACTCCGCGCTTGCGAACAGGTCACCCAGTCTCTGCTTGCTTACGAAACCGGCGGCACCGCAGTTGAACCCGCTTTGGCTGAGTCCTACGATGTCAACGCTGACCTGACCGAGTGGACCTTCCACCTGCGCCAGGGCGTCCTCTTCCACGATGGTTCCTCCCTCGATGCGAACGACGTTGTGACCTCCCTCTCCATTCAGTGGGATGCGGCCAACCCGCTCCACACCGGCAACACCGGTGCGTTCTCCTACTGGAGCGGCCTCTTCGGCACCTTCCTCAACGCTCCCCCCGCCCAGT
>DAOQID010000026.1:11553-37444 GCA_035339375.1 Anaerolineales bacterium
TTCTCCTACTGGAGCGGCCTCTTCGGCACCTTCCTCAACGCTCCCCCCGCCCAGTAATCTGAATCAAGGCAAGTCTATTAGACCCCCGGCAGAAATGCCGGGGGTCTCCCCAAATTATCATGGTCACTTATATCCTTCGACGTCTCGTTCTTAGCATACCGGTATTATTTGGCATTCTGTTTGCCACATTTGCGCTTGCGCGCCTTATTCCGGGCGATCCCTGCCGGGCAATGTTGGGCGAGAAAGCCACCAAGGTGGTTTGTGATGAATTCAATCACCGCCATGGCTTGGACAGGCCGATCCTGGTCCAATTCGGGATTTACGTGAACGAGATCGCTCACGGCGATTTCGGAAATTCCTTCCGCTATTCCAAACCCATTACCGAATTGCTGGCCGAACGTCTGCCGATCACTTTCGAATTGAGCATCGCAGCGCTTGCCTTCAGTGTCATCATCGGCATTCCACTGGGCGTCATTGCAGCGGTCCGTCACAATTCATGGGCTGATGTGGCAACCATGTTATGGGCCAATGTCGGCGTATCCATGCCGGTCTTTTGGTTGGGGTTGATGCTTGCCTATATCTTCTCGCTTACCTTGAAGGACACCATTTTCCAGCTTCCGCCTTCAGGTCGTTTGAGCGCTGGTTTGATCACAACTCCATTTTTTGAAGTATGGGGGTGGCAACTGCAAGAAGGTACTTTTTCATTCTCCCTTGCGGATTTCATCAGCCGCATGAATGTTTTTAATTCAATCCTTTCAGGAAATTGGGAAGTTCTCAAAGACGCGTCGATCCACTTGATTTTGCCCGCCTTCGCTTTGAGCACGATCCCGATGGCTTTGATCGCCCGTATGACCCGTTCCTCCATGCTCGAAGTGCTTGGTCAGGACTATATTCGTACTGCCCGCGCAAAAGGTCTGGTGAGACGCTCGGTCATCTTGAAACACGCATTTCGCAATGCCTTGCTGCCACTGGCCACGGTCATCGGCTTGTCTTTGGGCGGCTTGTTGGGCGGCGCTGTGTTGACCGAAACCGTTTTCAATTTATCGGGCGTCGGTAGAATTCTATATGATGGAATTACAGCCCGTGATTACGGCATTGTGCAGGGATTTACAGTCGTCATTGCAATTTTCTTCGTTATTCTAAATTTGATCGTGGATGTTTCATATGCTTATCTCGATCCCCGCATCCGCCTGGACTAGGAACTGACCATGACAACCCAATCCGTCTCCCCGAAAAAATTGGACGCTGAAGCACTATCGCTTGATTCGGTCAGTCTCTGGCAGATCACCCGCCGTAGATTATTCCGCCGTAAATCATCCATTGTAGGCATGGTCATTCTTGGACTGTTGATTTTCATCGCAATGACCGCCCAATGGCTTGCCCCGTACGACCCGACCCTGTCCATGCTTGATGCGGACCCGCCTCAAAAAGTGGAAAAGCGCGCCTCACCTTGCATCCATGCGTTGGGATGCCCTGCCGATCAGCCCCAACACATCATGGGCACAGACGGCAACCTGCGCGATGAATTCAGCCGAATGCTGTATGGCGCCCGTCTGAGCCTGATGATTGGTTTCTCCACAGTGACCTTTGCCATCATCATCGGCACCGTTCTCGGTGCGCTGGGCGGCTATTTTGGCGGTTGGATCGATAACATCATCATGCGTGTGATGGACGTGCTGCTGGCATTTCCTTCACTGCTTTTGGCTATTGCCATCGTCACCGTGATCGGGCCTGGGTTGATTAACGCCTTGCTGGCCATCGGTATCGTATCCATCCCTGCGTATGCCCGGGTGGTGCGCGGAAGCGTACTTTCCGTCCGTGAAATGGATTATGTGTCGGCTACGCGTGCGCTTGGCGGCAACACCTTTGAGATCCTCTTCAAGAGGATCCTACCGAATGCGCTGACCCCGTTGATCGTGCAGGGTACATTGGGCATCGCCTCCGCCATTTTGGACGCTGCCGCCCTGTCCTTCCTCGGGTTGGGTGCTCAACCCCCCACACCAGAATGGGGTTCCATGCTCGGCGCGGAACGCAATCAGGTGTTCACCGCCCCTCACCTTGTGTTTTACCCCGGTCTGGCGATCATGTTGACCGTGTTGGCCTTCAACCTGCTGGGTGATGGTCTGCGCGATGCGCTCGACCCACGGCTTGCCCACACAAGCTAACCCTCATTTGAAAATCAAAACGCGGCCAGTATTTGGCCGCGTTTTTTGTTTAAGCAAGTTCTTCTCTTTAACTCTTCATGCATGAAATTTTTAGCTTCATAACGAAAAAGAACCCAGAAAGCAGCAGCATCTAGGAAAACATCCCAAAAATCCCAAGTGCTCCAAAAATAACGCAGACTGCAGCCGCACCGACAATGATTTCGCGCATTTCACGACGGTCTTGCAAATGGAAATCGGGCGGGGTTCCCACAACCATCCAAAACGGACCGGCAAACCAGGTAAAGATTGCACCGCCAAACAAGCCCCCTACATGCCCCCAATTATCGATCCCTGGAGCAAGGCCAATGAATAAATTGACTGCAATAATGAAACCAGCATTACTGATCGCCTGCCGGGCCTGCCCGCCAAACAGCTTTCGGTTTTGGTAAAAAAAGATGACCTCTGCCGCAATCAAACCAAAGACCGCAGTTGATGCACCAATTGAATATCCATTTTCACCGGTGAGTAAAAAAGAAAATACATTTCCAGCAAAGGCCCCAAGGAAATACAACAAGGCAAACCTGCCATGACCAAAATGCCGCTCTAAAAACGACCCAATGGATAACAGCGCATACATATTGAAAAAGATATGAGCCATCGAACCATGCAAAAAGACCGGGGTGATAAAACGCCATAACTCACCCATGCGGATCGCTTCATTAAACCTGGCCCCGTACACTTCCAGCCAGTCAATTTCGTAAACCGCATACCCAAAGACAGCCACACTCAACAATTGCAAAACATACACCAGCACAGTGAAACCCAAAAGGACATACGTCACTGTGGGGGTGGTGAACGGCAAACGCACGCTCACTGCCTGGGGTTGTGGAACAGGCACATCGGTCGGGGGCGAAGCGGGGGGGTCGATCATAAAGTCACCTTGCGTTGCTGCACCCGTAAATGTTCGGCAGCAATGATCGCCCGCACCTTATCAACCGTATCATCCAGATGAAAATCTTCATTGACAATCACATAATCGAAAGACTCGATCCGCTGCAACTCTTTACGAGCGGTTGCAATACGCAAAGACAGCGAATCTGCTGTTTCGGTCTTTCGCTCCCGCAGCCGCCGCTCAAGTTCATCTTCGCCTTCACAGGTAATAAAGATCAACAACGCCTCGGGGGCGAGTTTTCGCACTGTTTCAGCACCTTGCACATCGATGCGCATCACTACATCCTGCCCGCTGGCGAGCGCCTCACGCACCTCCCACTTGGGAATACCCTTGTAATCACCATACACGATCGCATATTCGATCAATTCGTTTTCATCGATCATGCGCGCAAATTCATCCTTCGAAACAAACCAATAATCCCTGCCATTTGTTTCATTTTCGCGCTTATCGCGTGTGGTGGCCGTGACTACAAAATGAAATGGAAAACCGCGCTCTTTCATGCGCTGTACGACAGAATCCTTGCCCACACCAGAGGGGCCGGAGATGACAATGAGGAGTGGATTGGGTTTGCGGAGTTCAAATGAAGTAGGCATGGGGGTATTGTACCAAAGAGATATCCGCCTCTCCCCAGACCTTGGGCCTGATTCGCAGTAAAATATATTCATGCCCACTTATGATTTTATCTGCAACAAATGCGAAAAACGATTTGAAGTCTTTCAAACCTTCAGCGAGTACGGAAAAAAAACCGTCCACTGCACGCACTGCAACAGCGAAAACGTCCGCCGCCGTATGACCAAAGTGCGGATCGCCAAATCGGAATCCAGCCGAATCGAAACCGCCACTGATGGCCTGGCAGGCATGGAAGAGATCGGAGACGACCCCAAGGCTCTTGCACGTATGATGAAAAAAATGGGCAACGAAATGGGTGAGGACATTCCAACTGAATTCAACGAAGTGGTGGACAGGCTGGAGGCAGGCCAGACACCGGAAGAGATCGAATCGGCCATGCCAGTTCTGGGCGATACAAAGAACGAGTAGAAACCGCCCTGTGGAAAAATTCCACAGGGCGGTTTTCTTTTTACCAGTTGACAAAACCAAAAGCCTTCGCTAAAATTCAATTAGATAGTCATCAAATTAGATTTACGGATATAAAAAATGGAAACCAACCCTGAAATGCTTGATTTTGTGAAAGCCATGTCCAACCCAAACCGGTTGCGTATCATTGGTCTTCTCTCACAAAACCCGCTCTCTCGTGCGGAGATTACGGCACGCCTCAACCTCTCCCCCAAGGAAGCGCTAAATCACCTCACTTTTCTGGAAAACGTCGGCGCGGTGCTGCAAACTGAAGAAATCTACACATTAAACGATGACAGGCTTGCCACTCTAGCTCGTGAAAAACTCGCGGAAGAACGTCCCGTTTTTATCCCTGCCCCCGACCTGGACGAGAAGTCAAAAAAGGTGCTCAAAGCCCACCTGAATGCCGATGGAAGCATCAAACAGATCCCTGCCCAGCCAAAACTGCAGGCGATTCTAAATTATCTGGTCGGATTTTTTGAGTTTGGCACAAACTATACCGAAAAAGAAGTCAACACCATCATCAGGCGCTTCCACATAGATACCGCTGGCCTGCGCCGTGACCTTATTGAAGCAGGTTTACTCAATCGTGAAAGTGACGGCTCACGCTATTGGAGAGTTGCATGAGCGAAGAATTGGTTGCCTTCTTCAAGGCTCTTGCCGATGCAAATCGGCTGAAGATCGTCGGCTTGCTGGCGCAACAACCCTACAGCGTGGAAGAACTTGCCGCCCTGCTAAACATCAAGCCGCCTACGGTCTCACACCATCTTGCAAAGCTTGCACAAGTCGGCCTTGTCAGCGCCAAAGCCGATAGTTACTATAACGTCTATCAACTCGATGAAAAAGCACTGGAAACCAAATCGAAAAGCCTGTTTTCACAGGAAAATCTTGCCGCTTCCGTTGCAAACGTGGATGCTGATGCCTACGACAATAAAGTAGTCAAAGATTACGTCCGCAAAGATGGCAGCCTCAAGACCATCCCCGCCCAAAAGAAAAAACTCGATGCCATTCTGCGTTACGTGGTCAAGGCATTTGAATTAGAGAAACGCTATTCGGAAAAAAAAGTGAACGAGATTCTTGCCCAATATCATGAAGATACTGCCAGCCTCAGACGTGAACTCGTCGGCGCCGGGTTGATGAAGCGCGAAGGCGGAGGCGGAGAATATTGGCGGGTTTAATTTCGGGAGACCCATTTCCCAAATTGAAGTGAGGTAAAGATCAGCACCACAGCAGCAAAGGGAGCGATCACCAGCAAAACCCAGAAAACGCCCCATGACATTACCCCCGCCTGCATGGCACGTTGAAAAAGATAAACAGAAAATGGAACATTCAAAAATAAAGCCGTGACAACACCGGGGTTGTATCTCTGAAAACGAAGAAAAGCAGCAAAGTGCGGCACAACCGCATTCACAAACATGATCATCTGAACTTCAAGAACAGCCCATACTCCGATGGGCTGTTTTGTTGTATTAATTCCAAGATACGTAGCTGCAAAACCTGCCGCGGTCAACAAAGTTACAGCCCAGATAAATTGACGGGTGGATATCGCAAAATGGATCGGCAGCCCCAACTCCTTAGACCACTTCTCCATGAAAGGCGCTTCTTCCAAATTATGAATCGCCAGAAGAATGGGCACACCCCACAGCAATCGGACAAATGAAATTTCATCCAGCAGATTCATGCTTGCGTGCGTTCAAGTGAATATTCTGGCTTGCTGAAAATGGAGGGGTCAATGGGGCAGAATCCAATCTCATCACCTTGCTGTTGGCAAAGAACCCGAAATCAAATTCAGTGACATCCCCTGCCCGTTTACCGGGAACAGGCATCAGCCGCGCAGTGAGCGGCTTGTCCAATCGCAGCGCCAGCGCACACAGATCCAGCAACAACGGCGACATTTCATCCGCCGTCACATCCCCTGGAAGCGGTACCGTATCAAGCCCTGTGCCGCACACCGCCGAGTAAAGCAGCGCATCCTTGATCGTCAACGTACCTTCCGCAGCGCGGCGAGCCAGCACAGAATCTTCCAACACGGGCTGCATGAATCCGCTGAAACCTGTGTGCGGAAAATCAGCACGCTCGATGGCTTCTGTAAGAATCGCAGCGGCGGCTAACGAACCATGCAAACCGATTTTCGGCACGCCCATTTTCTCAACCGCATTCCCCAGTGAATGCGCATCATCAGGAAACGGCGCAAGGGAAAAATCAATTCCAAGAAAACGAATACTCGAAAGTTCAGATTCCGCGATTCGGGCGATGGCTTGACCGTGTCTTTGAATCTCCGCGACAAGAGCGCTTCGCCCTTCGCTGAAATCTGATTGCCCCGCAAAAGCATCCACCGCCACATCAGCAGACTCTACCGCAATTGCGAACACTGGTTTATCTGCATCATGATATGCAGCAGGGAAAAATGGCGCCCCTGCATACACATTGGCCAAAGCAGCAAACCGTAAATTGGCAAATCCATTTGCCTCGATCGTTGCGGCCCGTTGAATCACCTCCGCACAAGCCTTGACCGCCTGCATTGAAATGCCATTTTTCCGATCTGCCATTACACCGCCGAAAAAAATGTTTTCAGAAGCAGCGATCGCATCAGGAATCACGGCGTAGCTTTCAGGAAATTCGATCAGCGCCGGGCCAAGCGAAGCATAGGCAATTCCAATTTGAGGCAGAAGATTCGCCAACCCCTGCGCGATGACAGGCAAATCCCCCACCCTGCCATTCAACAAATTCGGAAATGGAGTCGTCGCCAAACGCACAGTCTGCACTTCGTAACCACCCGCTTCAAAAGCAGATTTCGCCCTGGACAAAAAATCTCCTGCGCTGCGCAGGATCTTTTCATCAAATGGATTTTTAGGATTGCAAAAATAAGTAATGGATCGAATTTTCATAGTCTCTCTGTTTACTGTTTATTGTTTACTACCCTCTGCCTTACCACTTCAAACATCAAAATGCTCCCAGCCACACCCGCATTTAACGATTCCACCGCCCCTGACATTGGAATACTAATTTGCTGATCCGCCAATTTTCTTGCCGCGTCACTTGCACCTTCGGCTTCGCTCCCCACGATCAACGCCAATGACTGGCACAGATCTGTTTCCCAGCATGAATTGCCTCCCATGTCTGCGATCAAAACCTGCAAACTTGAGGCCTCAACCACCTGTTCAATTTCCTCCCAGCTTTTGGGAATGATCGGCAATCTAAAATGCGCTCCCATCCCCGATCGGAGCACCTTCGGCGAAAATGCATCTGTTGTTTCAGGCGGAATCAGCACAGCCTGCACACCTGTCGCTGCTGCAGTTCTCAAAAGCGTCCCAAGATTCCCCGGGTCACGGATCTGATCTGGGATGAGGATGAAATCAAAGTGAGGTACAACTGGCAATGGGGTAAATTCAAGAACCGCCAAAATACCCTGCGGGGTTTCAGTTTCGCTCAAGGATTTCATTACGCTGGCTGAGACCTCTTCCACTTCAACGCCGCGTGACTTCAAGTTTTCAACCAGTATTTTTCCGCGCTCGTTCAACGTCTCATCGTACAAGGCGAATTGAAATATCCAATTGCTGTTTGCCGCCTCTTCCACCAGCCGCACCCCATCTGCAACAAATGCGCCTGCATCGCGGCGTTCGCGGGCACGTCCCTGCAAGGCACGGACAAATTTAATTCTGGGATTGTGGTTGGATGTGATCATGTAGACAGGAAAAAATAATGGATGGCTGTATTATGGATTGGCCGTGTTCCAGGCATCAAGAAACACCTGAATAGTGGCATGATCAAACAGAACCAAACGAATGGTTTGAACAGTGGAGGTTTTGACAGCCGCAAAATATTTTTCGATAGCAGAAAAAATGATTCGGGCTGCACGGTCCTTCGGAAAACCAAAAATACCAGTGGAAATCGCAGGGACGGACATGGATTTACATTTCAGTTCATCGGCAACCTGTAAAGAACCGTGGATGGCATCTGCCAGTTTTCCGTCTTCGCCGCCGTCTCCCCAAACTGGGCCCACAGCGTGGATCACGTATTTCGCAGGCAGGGCTCCGCCCAAGGTCCAGGCTGGATGCGCATGTGATACGGGGCCGTGCTGCTTGATCCACTCGTCACTTTCCTGTTGGATCACTTCTCCGCCGCGCCGCACGATCGCCCAGGCCACACCCCCGCCATGTGCAAGGTGTTCATTCGCCGCATTGACGATGGCATCCACAGTTTCGATCGTAATATCACCCTGAACGATCTGCAAAACCTGGCCTGTGGGGAGAATCCGCTCAACCAGAATGGTATTCATTACTTGATTTTACCCCGTTAAAAAAAGTAGAGCGAGAAAATTTTCTCGCTCTACAACTTTTTACTTTGTTTTCGCTACTACTGCTGCGAAGGCTTGCGGATTTCTTACTGCAATGTCGGCCAGCATCTTGCGATTGAGATCAATGTTCGCCTTCTTGAGTGCGGAAACCAACTTGCTATATGTGGTTCCGTTCAAGCGGGCCGCGGCGTTGATACGGGCGATCCACAACTTGCGCAGATCGCGTTTGCGCACACGGCGATCACGGGTGGCGTACCACAGGCTTTTGAGCATGGCCTCGTTCGCACGCTTGAACAGTGTGCTCTTCGAGCCGCGCTGGCCCTTCGTGATCTTTAAAACTTTTTTGTGACGTAGATGCCCTTGCGGGCCTCCTTTTACGCGCATGTTACTTTACCTCCTGCAAACTCGCGGGCGTCGGTGCGCCAGAAGCGTACACCAGTTGCGCACACCCGAAAGCCGCAACTAAAAAATGACGACAACCGGAAGGACTAGCCTTCCATATGGGGAGCAAGGCGTTTGATGCGCTTGATGAACTTGCGGCCTTTTACGACCACCATCTCGCTTAATAACGCCTTGGTGCGGTCCGATGTACGGCGGCGTAAGTGACTCTTACCACCTTTGGTGCGCACCAGAGTGCCGGAGCCGGTCAAACGAAATCGCTTGGATGTCGCTTTGTGGGTCTTCAGCTTGATTTTTCCAGACTTTTTTGCTTTGCGAGGCATTGCTGGGATACTCCTTTCAGACAAAATAAACCGCGGGACATATGATTGCGCCCGCGGACGATCAACATCTTAGGGGACTTGCACTCTTACAGGTATTTCACAACTCTCAGGCTTCCGCTTCTGTCTTCACTTCGGCCTGTTCGCTCTTTTCTTTTTTCTTTCCAGCGCCTTTGGCAGGAGCCAAAACCACGAGCATCGTACGGCCTTCCATTTGCGGGGGAACCTCAACAACAGCTACATCAACAAGGTCCTGAACGATCTCGCGCAAATCTTCGAGTGCGATCTCCGGGTAATCCATTTCGCGGCCACGAAACTTTACGGTGACTCTCACCTTGTGACCCTGTCCCAACCAGCGGCGGGCATCATCCACTTTGAAGCCGCGGTGAGCACCATTGGTCTTTGGGCGCAGACGGATTTCCTTTACCTCGATCTTGGTCTGAGACTTGCGTGCCTCGCGTTCCTTTTTCGCCTTTTCGTAAATGAACTTTCCAAAATCCATTACGCGGCAAACAGGCGGCGTGGCACCGGGTGAGACCTCAACAAGGTCCATCTCGGCATCGCGGGCAATCTGCAAGGCCTGGCGAATCGGCACAACACCAACATTACCGCCATCTGGCCCGATCAGGCGAACTTCCGCGACGCGGATGCCTTCATTCACTCGAAATTCATTAGTACTGATATGCTGCTCCTCGTGGTTTATCAAACAAATCCAGCCTTCTTGCGGCTGGTTTTTAGCGGGCGAATAATACCATGAAGGTATACGAGTCGTCAATAAAATGTGCCGCTTTTATTGAAAAAACCTTCATTATGGGTTGCTGGTGAGAATCCTGCCAGCGAGCAGGCTTTCGAGGGTTTGTTGCGCGAGGCGGAGTTTTCCCGGGGTGAGCAGGCTTGGGTCCACATCTGCAATTCCCAGCGGCGATTGAACGTTTTGTCCGCCTTGTCCGGCGATCAGGTTTGGCCAGGCAGTCTGGATCGCCTTGATGGTGTCTGGACGAATGGTCATCACCCATCCGCCGGGGCGTGTTTCCGGCATGGAGGTTCCAATCAGCATCACTCCCTGGGTGCCAATATAAGAGAGGAGGTCGGCATTTGCCAGTGAAGGGTAAATGTAAAGCGCATACACTTTGCGGTCATTAATGAGTACATTTGCATACCCACCATAACGGGCAGGATCTTCATTAACGGGAACTTCAACAAAGGTCGGGTACACAATTTCAGAAATATAAAAGGTTTTGCACAACCCGCAATAATAGGTCATGCCATTTTTGAATGCAACGGCAGCACGCTGGGCGTCGGCATCGCCTTGCGGATATACCATTCCAATGTGGTATTCATCTGAAAGCATTGCACCGACATAACCAGCCATAAATGCTGGCAGTTCCACCTGTGAGTCTCCGGCGAGGACACTTAAATTGCCCCCCGCTATAAGGTTGGGAATATTCACCGCAAGAAACTGAACATTTGGAGCTGTGGGAGCAAAAGAGGCAATGCCGGGGTCGGGTGGCAATGCGATGACCACCTTCAAAGTGGGGTCTGCAAGATCAACCGGGGTAAGGGTGTTGCGCACCTGAAAACGGAACCCGGATTGTTGTGCCAGATCGTAAACCGTTTTTTGATACAGATCCGAAGAGGCTTTATCCATATCTGCGGGCAGGACGAGAATTGCCAGCGGCGTGGATGGGGTCGGGATCATGGTTGAAGTTGGAACTGCCGTATGGGTGGGCACAGCGGTGGGACCAGCAACCTCCGTTGCAGAGCCTCCGCAAGCACTCAATATCGCAATAACGAGGATCGTGAAGAGGAAATTTTTAACGCGCACAGGGGAACTCCAGAAATTAAGAATGCACGAATTATACTGTTTTATTTTACGAAAGCAGATCGGCAGAAACTCACCAAGGTTGTTAAAAATAAAAGAGACGCACACAAGGTGCGTCTCCAATTTGGAACGTCTACTTTAATTGAGAGAGATATTGATTTTCTTCGGGCGGGCTGTTTCGGCCTTGGGCAGGTTCAAGGTCAACACACCGTCCGCGATCTTTGCCTCAGCCTTGTCTGCTTCCACTTCTGTGGGCAGTCGTAACGCACGGCGGAAGGATCCGCTGGGCAATTCGTTCAACAGGTACTCGCCATCAGATTCCTGATACGCGCCTTCGATGCTGACCACATTCTCAAGGATCTGGATATTGAGATCTTCAGCTTTCAAACCAGGCACAAGCGCCGAAAGTACATAGGCATCATCCTGTTCGCGGATGTTCACGCCAAGGGCGCGCTGTTGAGGCTGTTCGGCCCAGCGACGGGCCATACGGCGAAATTGGTGGGGTTGAATATAAATGGTCATGTTTTTGTTCTCCTTTACGAATAATTGAATTGAACCTATTTTAGTGATGGTGCATAAAAAAAATGTCGATGAAAGATAGAAATTGTGTTAGAAATGAGTGAACTTTTTATTTACAAAAAACGTCCTAAAAATACCTGGAGCTAACTTTGAAAACATACGGAACCCTACTCTTTTTAAGTAGTCTGTTGTTTCTGGCAGGCTGCCAACCCGAGTCATCCCCTGTAACAAACACTGCATTGCCCGCAATGAGTTTTTCGCAAACCCCTCCACCCGCGCAGGAAGAAGGCATTGAAATGTTTAATGAAGGTACCCCTGTAGATCCTCAGGCGCAAAAAATGATACAACTTGCCAAGGAAAGTCTGGTAAAAAAATTCAAGCTCAACGAAGATCAAGTTCATGTAGCGTCAATACAGGCCATGGATTGGCCAGACGCAGGCATTGGATGTCCGCAGGCAGGTATGGTGTATGCTGAAGTGATCACTCCAGGCTATCAAATCCTGTTTGAAGCAAATGGACAATCCTACTCCTACCACACAGATACAGTGAATAAAGTTCTTTTATGCCGTATTCACCCGGTAGATGATATATTCCTTACTCCTTAATAAAAACTTCCGCCACAGACAATCTGTGGCGGAAGCAATCAAACAAATTTACATCATTAGGTTTACGGGGCTTTCACCTGTACCTGCATGAAACCCTGTGCATTAATACCCTTGATGCGAATCATCGTGCCGGTATGCGGATTTATGACACCAGCCAACGGTGTAGTCCAATTCCAATATTGAAGGGCATCATTGAACAAGCGGACGCCCGGCTGGCTTGGAATTGTAGAAGGTTCTCCATTAAGATGGAGGGTAAAACCATCTGTTCTGGTGATGCTAAATGTAGAATCGTACGCCTGAATACGAGAACGCCACGGATTTCCATCTGGGCGAATCAATGCATTTGGATGCGAGTCGATTGGCAGAATCAAACCGCCACCCGGATGTTCACTGGTATTGTTATCAGTGAAAGACGAGTCCCAATAACTGATCAACAGACCATCCTGATAGGGGTAATGCTCGACCCAGTCTGGCATGGTATTTCCAAAACCGAAATTATAGGGACCAGTCTGAAGCCCGGCGTCATATGTGCGGTATTGGCGGTATTCAGCAACGTAGGCGTTGAAGTAATAACTGGTTTCAGTACCTGTGGTCGCGCTAAACCCATTAAAGTTCCAGCCAAAATTGCTTTCCGCATCATCGAGTGGTTGGCCGGTAATGGCAACATCATCCACCATGAAACCAAGTTCAGCTACCGCACCATCACTCCAGTAATTGAAACCGATATCAACGGTCTGACCAGCATAATCTGAAAGGTCAGCTGTCAGGGCTACCCAATTACCGCCTGTATCACCAGTAATGCCCTCGCCAAAGTTTTGGCCGTTCGGGTTGTCATTGGTGGACAGATTAGTGGCAACAGGGCTGCCGTTTACTGTCACGTAGGCATAATCCCAATCAAGTTCGATCTGGAAATTGACTTGAGCGGTAAGAGAGGCTGCCCCACTGGGAAGCGTGACACTGCGGGTCATGCTATTATCCAGGTCATTACCTGCGCCTGAGTAATAGAAGTATGAACCGGAATACGGGGTGGCAAGATTGACAGTCACTTCCTTGTCAGGTAATGTCACAAAAAGTGCCTGTGCATGCTGCGTGGTGGTTTCTGCAGGTCCAAGGACGATTTCGCTCTTTGCGCCTTCCTTGGCTACCGTATAATCCAACCAACCGAGCTGGAATTTTTCCCAAGCATTGAAGTCACCAGGGCGGGAACCGATATCCGTTGAACCATCACCAAGATAAGAACCGCTGGACATGATTGTCCAGAAGCCAGTAGAGTTGTCGCCGCCAGCTGTGTCATATTGATCTGGCAGGCCAAGATCATGGGCATATTCATGAGCAAAAACGCCCAAGCCGCCATTTTCTGGCTGCATGGTGTAATCACCAACCCATATACCAACCGCGTTTGGGCCGCCTTCATTGGCAAAGGTTCCATTACCGCCAAATTCCATACCGCCCAAGCCATTGGCACCCCAAACACCAATTCCCTGATACGATGTATACCAACGGTGTGACCAGATGGCCTGTTCGCCCTGCGCGCCACCGCCAGTTTCCTCGCCTACGCCAGCGTGGACAATCTGGAAGTGGTCAATGTAACCATCGCCTTCATCAAAATTACCATCGCCATCTGCATCATAACGATCCCACACATCAAATGTTGCAAGATAGTCATGGATTTCCTGATTTGACATGCCTGCAGCTTTTTGATCTACAACCCATTGATTAATGGCATCTCGAATCAAATACCAAACCGTGGAACAAGTGGTGCTTCCGCAAAAATTCGAACCATAACGAGCCTCGTTATAAGGAACCTTCACCCAATCAATGACATCGCCATTGATCGTGTAACGGCCGGAAGACTGTTTGGCATAGTAGTCGACCATCTGATTGAAATACATATCTTCATAATGAGCTTTATCAAAATCCGCCTGCCAGATCGTGGTGTTATCAACCGTGCGATCAGGTTCTGCAATCTGATTGTGCAAAGGACCAGGCTCACCACCATAATTGGGATGAATGGCATCACCGAACTCGGCAACAATTACAAAAACACGGTCATTCTTTTCCAAAGCAAGTTCAGCAAACTGGCCACGGAACACTTCATGGGTCTTTCCTTTGGCTTTTCCCTGAAGCATGGCTTCCATTGCCTTGGCTTTCAATGCCGCCTGCGCATCCCCCATGGGGTGAGAGAGATTGTCATCCCCTTTACCTGCAAAAATTGGACCTTCGTCTTCCAAAGACGGTGCCGCACCAGCAGCTGGCACCAGACTCATAACAAGCAGTGCTAAAATCAGAATCGTACTGAACCATTTTGCTTTCATAAATCATTCTCCTCACGAAAATTTGATGATCTTACTTGCAAACAGGTACTTCCAATTTACTTATGCTCAATTTTTGTTGTGAACCTCCTTTTCCTTCAGGCAGGATAATCCTCACCAACCCTACTAAAATCCCACACTAAAAGGATTTAGAAATCGAATTATTTTCGACACAAATGCAATTATCACAAACAAAAGGTATTAATGCAAGATTAATTTAAAGATTAAACCCGGGCGACCAGCCTTCCCTTGTCCGCAGTGAACTTTCACTTCCGAAAAACGTCTATAACATTGAAACGGAGGTCGTATGAAAAAAATCATAAATATCCTAATATTCAGTGGACTGTTATTCCTGGCAGCCTGCGGTGGCGCGGCAGCACCAGCTGCCCCCAACTCTGAAAATCCGCCTCTTGCCACCCCGCCGCCTGTTGATTCGGCCAATGAGCCTGAACAACCCGCCGCAGAATCTCCGATCGAGCAAAACATGGTCAACCTCAGCCTCGAAAATCTAAGCCGCAAACTCAACATTGGCGTGGAACAGATACGCGTTACCAAGGTGACAAAAGTGGTGTGGCGCGATGCCAGCTTGGGATGCCCCAAACCAGGTGTGGATTATCTTCGCGTTGAGACCCCGGGATTCTCCATTACCCTCGAAGCTGATGGAAAATCCTACGAGCTTCATACTGACGAATCCAAACGAGTTACCATATGTAATAACGCCCAACCCAAAGGCACCACCCCTCGCTGGAAAAGCCTGATCTGACCCAAAAAACAAAGCGCCCCATGTGGACATCACATGGGGCGCTTTTTACTTTATTTTACATTTACAAAAGACTAGTTATCCGGGAAGCGGATCGGGTCGCCTTCGTGAGGAACGGGCATTCCGGGGTTCGCCATTGCAGGTTCGTACAGCGAAGACGGAGTCGGAATTCCGAGTTGAATGGCGGCCAGCGAAAGCTGCTCATAAGCGTGGCGGGCATAGCTCACAGCTTCGAGGTAGTTCCACTGATTGAAGCGGGCAACAGCACGGTTGCCGTCATTCTTGGCCTGTGAAATATAACCACGGACAGAAGCCGCATTCGGGTTGGCAAGAATCTGGTTCAACAGGCTGTTGGACCACATCAGGTAACCAGCCATTTCAATGCGGTACATGTTATCGCGATCGAACTGACCGAACTCATCGCTCAGATCCATATAGTGCATGATGGTGTTGCTTTCATCGCCAGAGTTCGCAAAGTAGAAATCATCAGACGCGCCATAATCAAGACCCAATTCTGAGTCGTAACCATCGTGCGGGTGAGACAAACCGAAGTGGTGGCCGCCTTCATGGATGGTGGTGATGGTAAAACCATAACCGCCAGCGCGATAATCATCCGTATCAAACGCAAACACATAGCTCGGGGTACCATCAATCCAGTTGTCATCGGCAAAGCCAAGCAAACCATACTGGTTACCCAGATTATCGGCAGTGGTGTTGAACTCATGGAAAGCCGCAACATAGTCGGCATCGGTGTATTCGGGGATGTAGGCGTTGCGGTTAATATCAAAATAGCAGAACAACTGGGCATACGGAGTGCCCCAGTCATTCCAACAATCATCCGAGCCATCCAACTCAGCCCAAATGCGGAAGGACTTTTCGGCATTGGCATCAATCGGGTTGACATCGGTCAGGTTGACCTGCCAATTGTAGTAAGGTTGGAACTCAGAAAATCTCTGCTGAGCCAGACCAGGGTTGATCCAGTCAGTACCCTGACTGGCGGGATCATCTTCCATCATATTGATATGAACAATCTTGCTGCCGTTAACTTCAGGGGCGCTCGCAAGTGGATCATACAACGGCGAGGTGGTGAAGAGCAGATTGATCCCCACAAAACGGGCGACCAAACCAAGGTCGGTGCTTAAAGCGGAAGGATCACGGTATCCATTGGCAGAATATTCCCAAATGGGAGGCATACGATAATCTTCAACGCCGTTTCCATCCAAATCAGGGTTATCAACATCATAGTTACCGGTCCAGGCTTCCGGACCAGCGGAAAGATCATAGAACCACAGACGGCTGCTGCTTCCACCCCAAGCAATGGTCTTGCGGGAAGAGCGGATTTCGCCGAAGTTGTAGCCAGTATCCGGATCCGCCACATCGGTCTTGGTATACACATGGAATTTGAAATCCGGGCGGCCATACCAGTTGATGAAGACAATCGTGTACCCCTTCTTGTTGACGTTCAAATTCTGATTCAACCAACTCTCAACAGAAGGCGCATCAGCATAAAGGACTTCATCAGCCACATCAAGGACATTATTTTCCATGTCATTGTAGGCATTCTGGTAAAACGTGGGGCCCGCCACAGTGCTGCCCTGGGTCAGGAACTTGAAGAAACGGTCAGTGGTTTTTTGATTTACAAAAGAGACCGTGTAATTAAAATCGAATCTCAACCCAAGGTTGCGGCCTTCAAGGCCATAAAAGGCAGGATAGCGCACAATCGGGGTATACGAGGCAGGCAGCAGATCTCTGATCGCTTTCTGATTAATTGCGTTCTTGTCATATCCCAAAAACACGACATTAATGGGCACTCTCTGTGTAAACATCGTAACCCCACCGCCACCAAAACCCTCCTGGGGCGCAGGAGCGGCCAGCGCTGTTGCTGGAATCAGACCCAGCATCATCACAAGAACCGCGATAATAGAAAAAAGCTTTCGTTTCATACTAATTCTCCTTTTTGATTCAGAAATTGAAACTCAGATGCTTTCACTAGACAAACTGTCAGAATTTACGGTTCGACCTCCTCTCCACCTTTTGAAAAAATAATTGACTCAAAAGAACCCATAACATGCCCGCCTGTTTTATGTCTGAAATATTCTTTCGGGTAATTTATCATTACAACTCAACTGCAATTATCCTCCCAACCGATAAAATGTGCAAGTATTTTTTGAGAAAATCCCGCTCTTGGCCGATTTCCAATCTGAGTATAATGATTGGATGTCAAAACGCACCATCATCCCCATTTTTCTGCTCATTTGCATTGCCGGAGGGCTGTATTACTACTTCATTGGCAGGCGAGGCTCAGCCCGCACAGCCGAAGTCTACAACTGGCTGAGAGATTCCACATCAAGACCTGAGTTGATGATGACCACAGGGACAACCTGTGGCGACGCCCCATTCATTTTCCCCACCAACGGCCTGATCGGCTTCATTTGGGACGATTCTTTCCGACCCGGTCACCGCCACAGCGGAATAGACATTTTCGCAGGGACGGATGTCGGCATCACCCCCATCGTGACGGCATACCCCGGTTACCTCACCCGTAAATCAGACTGGAAATCGTCGGTCATCATCCGCGTGCCCGAAGACCCCCTTCAACCCGGGCGACAGATATGGGTGTACTATACTCATATGGCAGACCCCAACGGAAACTCGTACATTTCACCCGAATTCCCCACCGGCACCACCGAAGTGTTCGTAGAGGCTGGCACCTTCCTTGGCTATCAAGGAAACTACTCCGGCGACCCGAACAATCCCGTCGGCGTGCATTTACATGTTTCGGTGGTCAAAGATGACGGTTTCGGCAATTTCACCAACGAACTTGATATCAACAACACCTACGACCCTTCGCCCTATTTCGGCCTACCCCTGAACGCAAACGAAAACACAGATACGATCCCTGTATGCAATTAATATGGAGGCTTTATGGACTTAAGGAACAAAGTCGTTCTCATCACCGGAGCAGGGAAGGGAGCCGGGGCCGCGCTGGCCCGTGCTTTTGCAGAACAAGGCGCGCTGGTAGCCCTTAACGACATCTCCCCCATCAATGTAGAGCAGGTTGCAGCTGAGATCACGGCCAAAGGCGGCAAAGCCAAAGCCTATGTTGAAGATATCGCCAAGAAGGTTGGCGTGCAATATGTGATCAAAGGCGTGGAAGATGATTTCGGCGGCATGGATATTCTTGTCAACCATGCGGTGGTGAAACCCCATACCACCCTGTTGGATGTGGATGAATGGGACTGGCACCGCACACTGGACGTAAACCTCACGGGCGCATTTCTCACCATTCAATCGGCAGGACGCATCATGCGCGAAAAAGGTCACGGGGCGATTCTGAATATTGTGGCAGAGGCAGGCATAAGGCCAGAGTCAGAAGCGGGGGCATATCCTGCCAGCATGGCGGGGTTGGTTGCGTTATCGCATCAGGCAGATCGTGAATTAAGTCCGCTAGGGATTCGGGTTTATGCGGTTGAAAATTCAGCCGATGTGGTGAAGAATGTCATCAAGATACTGGAGGCACAATGAAAGAACTGTACGAGTATCGTGAAAAGATGATCGCCCGTCTTGCCCAGGCTGCGCGGGAATTTTGCGCCGCATGTGAGGCCTTCGAAAATCCGTTGACACAAGTGGAAGGCGAGTGGAATTTGCACCAGATCGCATCACACGTCCGCGATGTGGAAAAGTTGGTATATGGCGATCGCATCCGCAAGACGCTGGAGATGGAAAACCCCGCCTTCCAAAGTTTTGATGCCGATTCGTGGATGGAAACGAATTACAACCAAAATGAATCTTTGCAGGCCATTTTGAGTGAATTCTCTTCCAATGTGGATGCGCTATGCCAAACACTGAAAAACCTGCCGCAATCAGCCTGGTCACGTGAGAGCAGCCACGAAACCATGGGCGGAGAATTGGCCTTGCAATTGTGGGTGGAACGCGGGTTGGCACACATTGAAGAGCATTTACAAACGCTAAAAAAGGCATAAAATACGTGAAAATGGCTCGTTTTCTGCATATTTCGAGGTAAAATAACGGCATGAAAAAACAAAGAATCATTCTCGTAGATGATCATGAAGTGGTACGTCTCGGCTTGAAATCGCTGTTGGAGCGGCACCCGCATTTCGATGTGGTCGGTGAGGCAGGCTCTGCCCGTGAAGCCCTGGAGCAAGTGGAAGCCCTCAAACCCGATGTAGTGGTGATGGATATCCGCCTGCCGGGCACATCAGGAATTGATGCCTGCGAGCAGATCGTCAGCCAGTTTCCAAACACAAAAGTTTTAATGCTTACATCGTATGCAGAAGATGAAATGCTTTTCTCTGCGATCCGCGCCGGGGCTTCGGGCTATGTGCTCAAGCAGATCGGCAGTGAAGATCTTATCAAGGCCATTGAATCTGTCGGGCGTGGCGAGGCCCTGCTTGATCCCGCTGTAACCCAACGCGTCTTTCAGGAAGTGCGCCGCGCCGTGAAAGAGGAAGAGGCTTCAGCCTTCGCTCATTTGAGTCAGCAGGAAAAACATGTCCTCTTGCTGGTATCGGAAGGCAAGACCAACCGCGAGATCGCCAAGAACCTGTTCCTCGGCGAAGGCACGGTACGCAATTATGTTTCGAGCATTCTCTCCAAGCTCAGCGTGAACAATCGCGCCGAGGCTGCGGCCTATGCCGTGCAGCACAGTCTGAGAGAATACATCACTCTGTAAGAACCGCACGTTCAACAACAAAGGCACAACACACGGAGAATCAACTCGGTGCAGGTTGTGCCTTTTTTATTTTGCCCTCGTCCTGAGTGAAACGATCAGCGTTTTTTGAAAACCACGGTCAGAGGATGATACAACCCAGCCATGTTCCCATTTCTAAAACTTACAGACGGCACCATCACCCTGCGCCCTTTCGAATTTGGCGATGAAAAGGATCTGCGCGACGCTGTTCAGGAATCACTGCCCGAGCTTCAGCCGTGGATGTCATGGGCCACAGAAAAATACAACCTTGAAACCGCGCGCAATTTCATCGCCATCACCCGTGGACAATGGTCAAGCGGCAGTTTGTATGCCTTTGCCATCGCCGATGCCGTCACCGATGAACTGGTCGGCGGATGCAGTTTGAGTCACATTCACCCGGTCTACTATTTTTGCAACCTCGGCTATTGGGTACGCAGTTCGCGCCACGGCGAGGGCATTGCCGGGGCCGCCGCCAAACTGGCGGCACATTTCGCATTCGAACGGGTGGGCCTGATCCGCACTGAGATCGTCATTGCCGTTGGAAACGAGCCCAGCAGACGGGTGGCGGAAAAAATCGGCGCGCATTACGAAGGGATTTTACTGAACCGAATGGTGGTGGGCCAGGCCATTCACGACGCCCACATGTACTCGCTTCTTCCCTCCGACTTTGGACTGACAGCCAAACGATAAGCAGAGTCAACGCTTCAAGAGTGTTTATACCCATCACGGTCACAAATTGCGCCTTTTCAGAAGCGGGAAAGCGCAATTTGTGACCGAGGGCATATATAATCAACCCATGAACAAATCATCCTCCCCTCTTCTCTTTCTCGGCAAAGCGGATGACCCCGATTGCGCCCGCGCACTGGAATTTTGCCAGTCGCATTTCGAGCATGTAACCTTTTGCCTCGGCAAATGGGGCGACCCATTGCCCGAAACAGCCCGCAACTGGGAAGGCGATATCATCATCTCCTACCTTTCACGCTGGGTGGTGCCCGCCGATTTGTTAAACCGCGCTAAAATCGCCGCCATCAACTTTCACCCTGCCTCGCCCGAATACCCCGGCATTGGCTGCAATAACTTCGCTCTGTATGAAAACGCAAAAGAATATGGCGTGACCTGTCATCACATGGCCTCCAAAGTGGATACAGGCCGCATCGTCGCCGTAAAACGCTTCCCCATTTTCCCCGAAGATGACGTGGACGCCCTGCTCAAACGTACTTATGAAAATCAGATCGCCCTGTTCTTCGAGATCGCAAACCTGCTCGCCGAAGGGAAAGAACTCCCCACCTCGGCCGAAACCTGGACCCGTCCGCCCTTCTCGCGCAAGCAATTCAACGAACTCTTCATCATCACCCCCGATATGAACGAAGACGAAGTGAATCGCCGCATCCGCGCCATCAGCTACGGCCCCTGGCAGCCGTACATGGAAGTCAACGGGCACAGGTTTGAGTACAAACCTGAGAAGTAAAGGAAAGAATCAAAAAGAGCGCGGAAGGCATCCACGCTCTTTTCATTTTCTTCGTTCTACCGATTACTTTTCCTTCTCCCCGCTCACCTTCATCCATGCCTTCTTCATATTTAACGCATCCTCTTCCATGATGGGGCTTTCACACAGGATGCGCCCGCCACAACCGAAATCATGCAACGCTTTGAACAACGCCTTCAAATCCAGGTCCGCTTCGGCGAGCGGAAGATGATTCTTTTCACCCTTGGGGCCATACTCAATGCCTGAAAGGTGAATGTGCATATGCTTCAATGCCTTTGCACCCAATTCCTTTTTATAGGCCGTCAACAGCTTCGACCATTCTTCGTAGGTGTTCATCGTGCCATCACCGGGACGGGCGTGCATGTGAGCAAAGTCAATGCAGGGCTGCACCATATCCATGGCGGCGCTCATGGCAACGGCATCTTCGAAGGAGCCGAGCATGGCCGATTTGCCCATCGTCTCCGGGCGAAGAGTTACATGATCGCCATTCTTCTTTAATTCATCCACGCAGCCCTTCAAACGCGGAATTGCGACCTTCAACACTTCAAGCGGGTCATTTTCAAAATACGAGCCGGGGTGGAAGATAATATCCGTTGCGCCTGCGAGATAGCCGTAATGTGCCGCATCCATTAAGCGTTTGCGTGATTTGGGCCATTCCTCAGCATTTGCATTCAAGTTGATGAAATACGGCGCATGCACGCTCAACGAAACGCCCTGTTCTTCGCTGGCCGATTTGATCGCCGCACAGGTGGCCTCAGTCACACGCACCGATTGCACCCAGCCCAGTTCCAATGCATGCAACCCAATGGATTTACTGAAAGCGATCGCGCCCACAGAACCACCGGGCTTTTTTGGGGTGCCTGTGGGTGAACCCACTGTACCGAAAATGAACGATAAGGTCATGAAAGTCTCCAGAGATTAAAGGTTAGAAAACAGGAGGGTGAGTTTTTGCCAGAGAGGCGGGCCCAGTAAAAGCAGGCCGATCAAGATCGCCGCCAAAGCAGAAACCAGCACCGCCGCCGCGCCAACATCTTTGCCAATTTTAGCAAGCGGATGCCGATCGGGGCTGGCCAGATCCACCACGGCTTCAATGGAAGTGTTGATGAATTCAGCCGTAAAAACAAGCGCCGCTGTAAGAATGATCACCGCCCAATCGCGCGGCGGAAGTTGCAGCCACAATCCCAGCAAAAAGACGATGGTCGCAATCGCACTGTGAATCCACGCATTGCGCTGGGTTTTCAAAACATGGAACCACCCCTGAAACGCGTAACGGAACGACGCGATCCGCGATTCAAAAAACGCCTTCACTTTGATTATGTATCCTGTATTTTGACATGAGACAAGCCGAGTCTTCCCATAACCTCGGCCTGGGCAGCCCACATACGGGCTTTTTCCTCCGCCTCAGCATGATCGTGACCCAGCAAATGCAACGTGCCATGCACCACCAGCAGCTGCACTTCTGCTTCCAGCGAGTGCCCCCCCACCTGTGCCTGTTGCGCCGCGCGGGGAATCGAAATGATGATATCGCCCAGATATTGCGACCCTGTTTCGGGGTCCACCTCATCGGATGGAAAAGACAGCACATCGGTGGGAGCATCCACACCGAGGAACTCGCGATTCAGTTCGTGCAATTGCGCATCATCTGTCAAAACGATGGTGATGTCTGCGTCTACAGAATCAGGCTCAAGGTTGGGATCGAGCCGAGTCGAAATCTCAAGTGTGAGGCGGGCGGCCCGTTCGAGCAGGGCTGATTCCCGAAAATCCTGTTGGTTATCTATGTTTATCATTTTTCTTTTCGTGTGGCGAGAATGGTTGAATCCTGGTCTGGCACTTTGGCATTGGGGTATTGAATGCGCGGATGATAGGTGCCGCGCAACGTGGTGACAAATGATTCGGTGATGAGGTTCAGATCGCGGAGAGTCAGCAGTGTGTCATCCAATTGACCGAATTTTTGCACAGTGTCGATCACACTGCGAACCAATGCGCGCAGATCGTCATCGGTTGCGGGGCGTTCGGCGCGGGCACGGGCTTCGGTGGCATCGGCAAGCATGAGCAGGGCCGTTTCACGCGAATTTGGGCGCGGCCCGGGGTAGCGGAAATTTTCGATATCCACCCTGGTCACATCGCCATTGGCGGCTTCCATTGCCTGGTTGTATTGATAACGTGTGATCAACGTGCCGTGATGTTCAAGAATAAAATCATGCAGGCGGCCCGGCAGGCGATACTTTTTCGCCAGTTGAATCCCATCGGTGACGTGTCGAATAATGGTCGCCGCAGATTCTTCGGGGGCAATATCATGATGTTTGTTGACGCTCCCCGGAATTTGGTTCTCAATGAAGAACGTGGGGTTGAGCGCCTTGCCAATATCATGAAACTGCGCACCAACCCGGGTCAATAGCGGGTCAGCGCCGATCTTTTCAGCGGCCTGCTCGGCGAGGTTTGCAACCTGCAAACTGTGTTGATAGGTGCCCGGCGCGTTGCGCAAAAAGAATTGCAACAGCGGGAAATCGGGCCGCGAGATATCGAGCAGTTGAAATGCTGTGGTCAGCCCAAGGGTTTGCGCCAACAGGTATTGAAGCAAAAGAGTCACACTGGCGGCGGCGAACCCGGCAAAAGACACCACCCCAATAAATTGAAACACACCCAGCAGATCGGGTGTAAAGAACGGCAGGCGATATGCCAGCAGCACCACCAACCCGGTTAATGAAATGGCAATGCCTGCACGCACAAAACCCCAAAATCGGCGCACGGGACCCAGCACAAGCAAACCCACAAGAGAAGAAAGCAAATAATAAGGAGCCAGGTCAATGGTATTGGGCAGGCCATAGGCGGCCAGCAAACATAGTGGAATGGAAATGACCAGCCCTGCCTCAAGGCCAAACAAGGCTGTAATCAACAACCCCGCCGCCTGCAGTGGATATCCATACGGTGCAAGTGTACGGTTGGCAAACAGACGCGCCCCAACCAGAAACACCACAAAAACAAGCGCAATGACAAAAATGCTGCGCGGATCATTCACCACCACCGCACGCTTCCTGCGGAAGAAATACAAAGGCACCAACACCGCCGAAAGGACGATGATCGAAACCGCGCCGAGCATATCCTCCCAGCGCTGACCGGGGCGGATCATATCCAGCTGTTGAAAGGCTTCCATGTCTGCAGGTGTGATGATCTCTCCCGCAGGCACGATCGTTTCCCCGGCTTTGTAGGTTTGCACAATCGGCTTGACCGCATCACGTGCGGCCTGCTGTGCTGCAATGGTCAATTCCTCGCTGAAAAAACTATTCGGCACCACAAAGGCACTTGCCAGCTCCGCCACCAGCGCCGATTGCTGTTCATTCAACGTCAGACTCACAATGGAAGGAATGCCCGTCTGGGTGGATTCCACCTTGTCTTCATAAATGGCACGGCGCATCACCTGTTCCAGCACACGCAATGCTTCAGATTGAACGATCTCCCAGCGTGCATCAGAAATACCGACCAGGTAATCAATGGTTTCGAGCTTCAAGCGCACATCGCTCAACTCCACCAGATTCGATTTCTTTTCATCTGTGGTCATCCCCACATTGGTCCGCACTGAGTTGATATATTGCAGGGTCGTCCGCAGCCGTTCGATCTGCTGACGCGCAATCGCAGGATCGGGTGGCGTATACACCGGCTGCACCGCGCTTTCCGCCGCCTTGCGGGCCTCCTCCGTGCGAATGTCACTCACATATTCAATATCACGCGGAGCCTGCAGGGTATTCTGCGAAACATCGCCAACATCCAGCGCCTGCGTCGATGGACGCAGTGCGATCGGCATTGTCAGTGCAGCAAAGGAAGCCAGCCCGACCGCAATGATCAGGCTGATCTGTAAGACTCGAATACGGGTGGTGACGGGGGTGCGGGTACGTGCAGACATAAAATAAGCCGCAAAGGGGCAGGTGCAACCATGCACCCACCTCTTCACGGCAAGGGCTTACTTCGCGAGCAATTCTTTCACAGTTGAACTGATCATATCATTCGGCGCACGACCAGCCACCTTGGGCATCACGATCTTCATCACCTTGCCCATATCGCTTGGCCCGGCTGCACCGGTTTCAGCGATGGCAGCGCTTACCAATGCGCGTAATTCCTCGGCAGGCATGGCCTTCGGCAGGAAGACCTCCAACACCTTGATCTCGGCCTCATTATCACCGATCAAATCCGGGCGTTCCGCCTTTTTGGCCTCTTCGATGGCCTCACGGCGATTCTTGATCTCCTTCTGGATCAAAGCCACCACGGCCATATCATCAAGGGTGGTCTGCTTATCCACTTCGACCTGCTTCACAGCGGCCAGTACCATGCGCAGCGTGCGTTTGCGGAGTTCATCACCGCTTTTCATGGCATCTTTAACTGATTCGTTGAGTTGAGTTTTTGTATCCATAAAATTGATTATACCCTTTCATCTTATTGGATGAAAAACCGCTTCGCTCTTAGCCGAAACCTGATACAACAAAAAAGGAGCGGAC
>DAOQID010000027.1:0-36904 GCA_035339375.1 Anaerolineales bacterium
CTGGCTCTGCGTTTCCTCAATGCCTCATCATCCAACCATTTGAAAATCCGCAGCACGAAATGAAAATCTCCCAGCCAACTGAGCAGGGATCCCCACAACGCTGCCAGCCCTGTGGGAATTTGGGGTAATTCTGTGGCGGGGGTGAAATCCACGTTACGGTTGTCAATTTCGAAGGTGTAGCGTCCCGTCTGTTTGATCGCGGGAGTCAGATTCAAGTATGCGCGCAGATGCTCGTACTCATCGGTTGTCATCCACTGCGGCAGGTCTGAAGTGGCTTTGAACTTGCAGATCAGCGCGAGGTCTTGCAGCAGGGATTTTTGTTCGGGGGTCAGCGAATTTTCATTCGATTCAAAATACACCACATCAGGGTCAATGCGCACGAGCGGATCGAGCCACAAGCGATTGATCACCGTGCGGATGGCGTTGCGCGTGCCAGGAATGGCGAAGTTGTAAAACAGCACCGAGTCGCGGTGTTTTTCCCAGTGTGCGCCCACATCGGGTCCGATGCGCATCGCATCGCACAAGCCGAGCGCAGGCAGGATCGGCGTGCCGCAGGTCAGGAAGAACGCGTCCGCGCCCATCGCTTCGCGCATCACGCGCAGGCTTTCGCGATACGCGGCTTCGCGCGGTATGTCGTTGTGCCGTTTGCCTTTCAACGCGCCGCCGTACAGAAAGTCCAGTTTTAGGTAGTCAAAGCCCCAGGCGCGGACCTGCTTCATGAGCGCAACCAGCCACGGGGTTACGTCAGGATGCGTGGTGTCGAGCGCGTAGAGCGGCTGTCCCCAGTTGAATCCCGCCGAGACCAGTTGTCCATGCTCGTCACGCAGAAACCAATCTGCATGGGTGCGAAAGAGTTGGGATGTTTTTGTCGCGATCAACGGCGCGAGCCATAACCCCGCCCGCCTGCCCGTTGATTTTATTTTCTCCGCCAGCGCCGTCATGCCCGACGGAAATTTTTCGTTCACCGTCCAATCGCCGATGTCCATCTGCCAGCCGTCATCCACTTGCAGCACTTCAAAAGGCAGGTCGGTCAACTCGTCGAAAATTTTATGCAGCGCGGGCTCATCGATGGCGTGATACAGGCTGTACCACGAACACCACACGCGCGGTGTATCATTTTTTTGAATGGACCCGAAGCGATGTTCCAACGCTTTGGCATACTCGGCAAAGATGACATCTTCCCGACCAAAAGCCATGAACCACTCGACATCGCCCGCTTCGCTCCGCCCTGTGAGTTGATCCTGTTCAAGGAGCACGGTCGTGTCTGTGGCAAGCGCACCCAACAAAAGGACGTTGCCATCCGCGAATTCCACTGCGCCCAGCCACGACCCATTCGGCCGTGACTCATGCACCGTCACCGCATCCACCTGCAGCGGATGAAAGATGGCAGGCTTCTGCACAGGCAGCGGACTCAAACTCGTCCATGCCGCCAACGACCACGATTGCCAGCCGTGACGATAATACTTCACAGGCGTTGAAGGCAGTTCGATCTGTAACTCGCGTGCCGTGATGATTTTTGATTCAGTTTGGATTTTCGAGAAGTGAATTTTGGTCATATTAACCTTGCAAAAACAAAGGCTACGAAGGGGAAATCCTTTGTGTACTTAGTTTCCTTCGTGTTTAATGCTTTTGGAAATTATCTGTGCGCCAAAGAATGCCACCCCGCCGCTGATCAACACCGAAAACAGCAGCACAAGGTGAGAACCAGCCGCAATCGCCAGCGCGGTCTTGTATGGATAGCCAAATGCCACCAGCACCGAAGTCCAGCCGACTTCATGCGTGCCGATGTTGGCAAAGCCTTGCAAGGGGAGCAGGGTGAGGGGGATCATCACGATGGAAATGATCGCAATGTGATAAAAGGCCACAGGCAGCCCCATGCTGCGCGTGGCAAAGTAGAAATTGGAATAAACACACAGCCAGATTCCCGCTGTGAGTAGAGCCACCCGTCCATGTGCGCCGTGGTTTTGAATCTCGCGCAATCCCGCGATGAATTTTGTCCACGCCGCACGGATGCGGGTGATCAGCGTTTTTTCGCCAACTGGCTGGTTGTCTGTTGCAGGTTTGCTGAATCTCAGAAAGAGCAAAATGCCGATGGTGCCGAGCAAAATCAACAGACAGAAAATGACCGATGATTCAAATATCCAAACGGGCATATCCTTTTTTGAAAACGGCAGCAAGATCGCCAAAACCAACGCCACGACCGAAAAATCATAGTAACGCGCCGCCAGCAGGGTCGCTGTCCCTTCTGTGAGGGAAAGGTCCAATCTGTCTTTCGCGAGGAAGATATATGCCACATCGCCTGTTTTGGCGGGCATGAGATACATCAAAATATTATGCAGCGCCGAAACGGGGACCAACTCGATCCACTTCACAGGGCGGGAATAGATCAAATTGGTAAAGCGCAGCGCCCGCAAGAAAATGTTGAGCAAATATGCCAGAAAAGCCATGCCCAGCCAGCCCCAGTGGAGATCAGAAAACGCCACACGCAAAATTTCCCAATCGAGGTTGAGCAGCAAATAAGCAAGTAAAACAGCAGAGAGAATTCCGCTGATGACGTAAAGGAGGAGATTACGGTTTTTCATCCAATTACCAATTACCAATTACCAATTACCTTTTTTTCCCATTCACTCTCCCCGCCATAGCCATACTTCGCCATCCTTGCGCCGCACAACGCCTGTAACTGCGCAGCTTGCCTGGATGTCCATTCGGGCCATTCGGGGAAATCGGTTTTGGAGGAGGTATTGGCAGGCTGGCGGAATTTCTCGCGGATACCCGTCACACGCGGCAGGCCGAGAAAATCTGTGATTCTGCCGAATAGATCTTCGGGGTTGTCAGTGTTGAACAAGTCTTCGAAGCGTACACGCATGTAGGGCGTGGATGTGTTTTCGAGGCCTTCCATCACGCGGTTCTTGAAATCCCAGATCCAGCAGTATTTTTCGAAGCGGGTGAAGCCAATAGCTTTGCTGAGCGGCAGTTCGCCCACCAAAAACGGATTCGGCTGCCAGAACGGGACGAAATAGTTGGCGATGAAACTCGTCCCTTTTTGGCGGGAGAAGTTCAAGTGTGAGGTCACGTAACTGCGCGGATCGCGCACGATGTGCAGAACTTTCAGGTTTGGGTAAAGTTCAGGCGCGAGCGGGGCCAGCCCATACAAAAAGCAATTCGCATCAATGTGGAATTTCGCTTCGCAGGTTTCAATCTCGTTTCCTTTGAGCAATTTCCACGCGGTTTTCAGTCCGCTTTTGGGGAAGAGATGCGAAAAATGCAAATTGGTGAGGATCTGGATCGGTCTCGAAGCGCCGCGTTCATGATAGGAAACAGAATCGGGATACAGGTCGGCAAAGAGGCGTGAGAAAAAAATCGTCCCCGTGCGCCCAGTGGAGATGATCAGAATCGGTTGGGTATCTTTCATTCGTCTTTGTGGAGGGGGGTATTCGATTCGCTGCGGTCAAAGCGCAATTGAGCGATCTGTTCAGAGACCAGCCCCACCATGAAGATCAGCGCCGCGGTGGACATCAGCAGGGCGGAGGTCTGCCCGTAGGGGGCGTTGAGGATGAAGATGCGCATCAACCCGTATGCCACGCCGAGCACAAAAGTGAAGATGCTGGCAGGGACGAAGATCTTCAACGGCGCGTAGAAAACTGCGATCTTCAAAATGATCATCAAAAAGCGCAGACCGTCGCGCAGTGGCTTGATCTTGCTTTTTGTTTTTCCCTCGCGCCGTGCAAAGCGGATCGATTCGTACCCGAGGCTGTACCCCGCGCGGACGACCGACAGTGTAATGGTGGTGGGATACGAAAATTGATTCGGCAAAAGATAAACGAATTGGCGCGCAATGTGCGCTTTGATCGCGCGGAAACCTGAGGTCAGGTCTTCGATCTTGCGCCCCGAAACATACGTGGCGAGCGAATTGAAAACCATGTTGGCTACATCGCGATGCGCAGCCGTGTCTGATTCACGATTGCGGCTGCCGACGACCATGTCGTAGGGGCCGATGCGGTTCACGAGTTTGATAATGTCATTGGGGTCATGCTGGCCGTCACCGTCAATGGTGACGAGGATCTGTCCACGCGCATTGCGAATCCCAGTTTTGACCGCGGCGCCATTGCCGATGTTGTAGGGATGTTCGATCACTCTTGCCCCGGCATCGCGCGCACTTTGGGCGGTGTTGTCCTTTGAACCGTCGTCAATGACGATGATCTCGTTGTCTGGGTCCAGTGTATTCACCACCGCGCGAATCCGCCCGATCACGCCGCCGATTACCTCGCCCTCATTGAAGGCAGGGATGATGACCGTGATCTTCGGTGATGTCTTTTTTTCTGTAGGCATTCATTGCTCCATAAAAGCCGATTACTCGGAGCGCGGACTTCAGTCCGCGTTGTGTTATCGTGGCGGACTGAAGTCCGCATTCCAATCATGATTTGCTTCCCCAAAAAGCGCGCTGGGATAATAATCGAAACAAGTATAATTGGCTAGGTATCCCCAATTTTAGGAAGAATCATGCCCAAAAACAAGTCTGTTCTTATTGTCATCTCCATTATTTTCTGGTTGTTCCTCTCGTTATATCCCTGGCAATCCTGGCTCGAATGGACAGGCGTCCTGCGTTTTCTGATCGGCCTGTTCATTTATTTTGTCCCTGGGGTGCTTACATTTATGCGTGTCAGCCGCGACGGAAATTTTTCTCCGCGCATTTTTCTAGGCGGGTTCGTCGTGTCGGTTTTTGTGACGGGGCTGCTCGGTCTGCTGGCGCGTTTGTTGCAGCTCAACTTCACCTTTATCCGTTGGGGATTTGCGTTGTGGGGTGTGGCTGCCGTTCTGCTCTTTTTCCTGATGGATGTGAAATTCACTTTTCAATTTGAAAAATTCACATGGTGGGAGATCGTTTCCCTGCTTTTGGCGGCGGGTGGCGCAATTTACTTTGCCAGCATCGCCCGTCCGCCGTTGATCCACGACGACGCCTTCACCTACAATGCCCTGCTTTATTACTACCAGCATGCACCCGCACTTGAATTTCAATTCCCTGTTTCACTGGACCGTTTGGAAATCCCCCGCTTTTGGATCGCTTATTGGCCGTTGGTCGAAGCCCTGATCTCTGGATTCAGCAAAGTGGATGGGCTCATCATCGCGGGGGCGTATCTTCCCCCCGCTCTGGCCTGCTTCTCCTTCCTGGGCATTTACTCCCTCGGGCGGACTCTCGGCCTGCCCCGCGCCGCGGCAGGGATTGCCATCCTCGCACAAGGCTTCAGCCTGATGCGCCTGACGAAGTGGAATCAGCCTGGCAACCTTTTTTACCAGCGCCTTACCGAAGATAAGGTCGTTGCGGCATTTTTCATTTCATATATTTTTATTCTGCTGGCAGTGGAATATCTGGAAAAGCCCGAAGCGCGGAAATTGATTCTCGTCGGGGTGGCGGGGTTGGCGATGGTTTTCACGCATCCCATCCAATTTGGCATGGCTTGTATGATCGTCGGGGTTTATGGCTTGCCGAAACTGCTTGATAAAGATATCCGCTGGAAATATGCAACGATGATCGGAATCCTTGCCTTGGTGGTTCTGATTCCGTATACCTTCCGCTTTGGCGGGGGCGAATATTCGCAGACCCTCAGCTTCTCGCTCGACGATGTCGCCGAGAACGACGAATTCGCCCGTTTCGGTGTCCGCCGCGTGGATATTATCGAAGGGACGAATTTCTACGGCATTTCACATTATCTGACTCAAGGTCTGCCGTATGAGGTCAGCCTTGTTTCAGCTTTGCTATGTCTTTTCTTCTTTTGGAAATATAAACATGCCCGCTATGTACTGGCGGCATTTCTCGTTTTGGGCGTGAGCATGTTCCCGTACACAGGCTGGATCGTCGGCATGTTCACCACGCCGTTTCAGTTGTGGCGCCTCACCTGGCTGATGCCGTTTGGAATGGCGTTTGCATTTCTGATCTGGGCTGGTTTTGAAATTTCACAAAGATTTGAATTCGTCCGCCGTTTGCAATGGCTTCAATCCGTTTATTATTTGGGTATGACCGTAGCCATGCTGGGGCTGGTCGTTTACGTCCGCCCGTGGGCGATGGAAAATCTCCCGCCCAACGGCATTGACATGGTGGATCTGTATTCCAATTACGTCAGCGCGGCACGGCAGATGAACGAAATGGATGTTGATGCGCCGATCATCATCGGTGGGCCTGATGCCGCCACCAATTCCATCATTCCCAGCCTGACGTTGAAATTCGAGCCGCTGGTCTTCCGTGTGCAATCGGGTGGGGAGCAGACCCAGCTCTGGAAACCCCTTATCGGGGAGAATCTTTCCCCGTCAGAACGCCTGACCAGATTTCAGGAAAACAAGATCGAGTATCTGTTGATCCGCGATGAGCCTGCGTGGGTGGTCCAATTCCAGCAAAGTTTCCCCGAAAACGTCTCCCTTGTTTTCAAAGACCGCAGGTTTAGTTTGTATCGAATTACGCCCTAAACAGGAACACGGGATATTATCTCGTATTACTAACTCGGCCGTCACCTTGTGTGGCGGCTTTTTTATTCCCCCTTGACGATTAAAACGCCACAAGGTATATTCTGCGCGTAACTTTCGGAAGGTATAAAGTGAATCTATGTATGAATTCGACAAAACAGATATAAAAATCGTCAACTTGTTGCTTGAAGATGGCCGAATGTCTGCTTCTGAGATGTCCCGTCGTATGGGTGATATCTCAGAGCGGTCAATTCGGTATCGTGTTGACCGCATGATCGACGAAGGGGTTATTCAGATCAGTGCGGTGGTCAGCCCCGAGGCGCTGGGTTTTACCATCAAGGCCGATGTCTGGCTGGAAGTGGAATCGGACCTTATTTTCGAAGTGGCGAAGAAATTGGCCTCTTTTGAAAATGTCACCTACGTGGCTTGCGGCATCGGACAGAACGACATCAGTATTCAGGTGGTTGCCAAGGACACGGCGGAAATCTATTATTTTGTGACTGAAGTGGTGCGCAAGGTGCAAGGGGTGCGCAAGACCACCACGTCCATCGTGCCGATCGTCCTCAAAGATGTGTATCAATGGCGGGTGCCTGAACGGATTGCAGGCGAATTATCGGATAAAGAATCGACATCGACCGTGGTATCCAAATAAATCAGTAAAGGAGAGTGTATGTTTGGTTCGAAGACGCAAGCTTTACAACAGCGCGCGCAAAAGGTTTTACCTTTGGGGGTGAACTCCAATTTTCGTTTTTGGGGTGACGGGATCACCCCGTATGTGGATAAGACCAAGGGCGGATATTTATGGGATGTGGACGGAAAGAAATATATTGATTATCGTATGGCTTTTGGGCCGATCATCCTCGGTCATGCTTACCCCGAGGTTGATTCAAAAGTAATTGAAGAGATTCAGCGGGGAGTATTGTTTGCCATGACGGGCGAGCTTGAGGTGGCTGTCGCAGAAATGATCGTGGAAATGTCACCTGCGATCGAAATGGTGCGTTTTGCCTGTTCAGGTACCGAAGCCACCATGCACGCCATCCGCGTTGCCCGCGCGTACACTGGGCGCGATATTATTGTGAAATTTGAAGGCAATTATCATGGTATGCACGACCATACCTTGTGGTCCACCTACTCGCCTGTGGAAGCGTATGGCAATCGCAGAAGTCCCATTGCAGTGCCGGCCTCTTCGGGTATTCCCAAATCCATGCGCGAATTCATCATCACCCTGCCTTTTAATGATTTTGAAGGTTTTGAACGTGTGATGAGGACACACGGCGAGCAGATCGCCGCGGTCATCACCGAACCGTGTCAGGGAAATTGCGCTGCGATCAATCCGCAGGATGGATTTTTACAGCTTATCCGCAAAAAGACCGAGGAATACGGTTGTGTTTTCATTCTTGATGAAGTGAAGACGGGCTTCCGCATTGCGAATGGCGGTGCGCAGGAGTACTACAACATCAACCCTGACATGGTCACCTACGCCAAGGCGCTTGGAAATGGGTATCCCATTGCGGCTTTTGGCGGAAAAAAGGAGATTATGTCCATTATTGGGCATGGCGTGGCGCAAGGCGGCACGTACACGAACAACAAGCCTGGTGTGGCTGGGGCGTTTGCCACTTTGAGCCTGCTCAAATCCAAGCCGATTCTTAAGACCATCGAAAAGCGTGGACAACGCCTGATGGACGGTTTGAAGGAAATCTTCGAAGAGAACGAAATCCCTGCTGTTTTTACGGGGTATCCTGCCATGTTCTCTTTCTCGTTGAATGTGGACAAGGTCACCTGTCAGCGCGATTGGCAGGAAAGCGACCGTGACCTGTACCTGAAACTTGTGGAGAAGGCTGTTGCCAAAGGCGTCATGCCTGACCACGATGCCCGCGAACCCTGGTTCCTTTGCTATGAACATTCCGATGCAGACGTAGAAGAAACCTTGAACGTGTACGCGGAAATCGTGAAGGAAGTGAAAAAATAATTGTTTAAAGGTTTGAAGGTTGAAAAGTTTGAAGGTTTCGACTTGTTAACTCTTAAACCTGTGTACTTGTTAAACCTATGGAGAATCCATGACAAAACTAACATCCAAAGAAATCGTTGACCTTAGCAAGGAATACACCTTTTTCTCGTGGTCGGTACAGGGTCAGGCCAACCCCATCCCCGTGGAAAAGGCGGAGGGCATTTATTTTTGGGATACAGATGGAAAACGCTATATTGATTTTTCATCCCAACTCATGAATACCAACATCGGTCATCAGCACCCCAAAGTGGTCAAAGCCATTCAAGATCAGGCGGCGAAGTTGTGTTTTGTGCATCCGGGGAACACCACTGATGTCCGTGCTCAGCTTGGTAAAAAACTCTCGGAAGTGACCCCGGGAAACTTGAAAAAGACATTTTTCTCCCTCGGCGGTGCAGAGGCGAATGAGAACGCCATCAAGATCGCACGTTTTTACACGGGCCGTCATAAGATTCTGGCCCGCTATCGTTCGTATCACGGCGCGACTCACGGCTCCATTGCACTGACAGGCGATTACCGCCGCAATGCCGTTGAACCTGCCATGCCCGGCGGGGTTCATTTCCTTGATCCGTTCTGCTATCGCTGTCCGTTCGGGCAGAAGAAGGAATCCTGCAAGCGCGAGTGTATTTCACATCTCGAAGAGGTGATCCGTTACGAAGGTCCCGACAAGATCGCCGCGATCATTATGGAAGGCGTGGTCGGCTCGAATGGGCTGATCGTTCCGCCTGATGATTATTGGCCGCGCGTCCGCGAGATCTGTGATAAATACGGCATTTTGCTGATCTCAGACGAAGTGATGAGCGGATGGGGCCGCACCGGTAACTGGTTTGCCGTGGACAATTGGGGCGTCACTCCCGATATCATCACCACCGCAAAAGGCATCACCAGCGGATATGTTCCGCTCGGCGCAGTGATCGTTTCAGACAAGATCGCCGATTATTTTGAAGATAAATATCTTTACGCTGGCCTTACGTATAACGGCCATGCTTTGGCTTGCGCCGCGGCGCTTGCCACCATCGAAGTGTACGAAGAGGATAACCTCATCGAAAACGCACGGACGATGGGTAACTACCTTGGCGAATGTCTTGAAGATATCAAATCACGGCATCCCTCGGTGGGTGATGTGCGTTACATTGGCCTGTTCACCACCATTGAGTTGGTCGCCAATCGGGAAACCAAAGAGATTGTTGCTCCTGCCGTCATGGCCGAGGTGGGGAAGGTACTGCGCGAAAACGGGCTTTTCACCTTTATCATGGCGAACAATATGGGCAGTATGGTATTTGTCGTTCCACCGTTGTGCATCACAAAAGAACAACTGGACGAAGGCCTGGCATTGGTTGAAAAAGCGTTGGAAGTTGCGGATGGAAAAATCAGTTAGCAAGTTGACAAGTTGGAAGGTCTGAACGTTTCAACCTTCCAACTTTCAAACGTGAATGGAGAACTCATGGAAATCCTAAATTACATTAACGGCGAATGGGTCAAACCCTCGGTCAAAGATTATTTTGACGTCATCAACCCTGCCACGGGACAAGTAATTGCAAAGACGCCGCTTGGCACAAGGGCAGATGTGGATGCAGCGGCAAAGGCCGCCAGCGATGCCTTGCCAGCATGGCGTAGAACCCCGGTCAACGATCGGGTGCAATACCTGTTCAAACTCCGCAATCTCATGCGTGAAAACGGCGATGAGATCGCCAAGCTCATCACCAACGAAGCAGGCAAGACCTTTGAAGAAGCCAAAGCCGAAATGGTGCGCGCCTATGAAAACATCGAAGTCGCCTGTGGTATGCCGCACATGAGCAAGGGCGAATTTGTTGAAGATATTGCCCCCGGCATTGATGAGATCATGATCCGCCAGCCTGTGGGCGTATGTGCCACCATCGCGCCATTTAATTTCCCGGGCATGATCCCGTTCTGGTATTTGCCGTACGCACTTGCCACGGGCAACACGTACATCGTCAAACCTTCTGAAAAAGTACCCATGACGATGCAGTTCATTTTCAAACTCATTGAGCAGGTTGGCTTCCCGAAGGGTGTGGTCAACATGGTCAATGGCGCGAAGGAAACCGTGGATGGCATATTGGAACACCCTGCCATTCGCGCCATTACTTTCGTCGGCTCAACCAACGTGGCGAAGTATATTTACTCCACTGCTGCCGCACATGGCAAACGTGTGCAGGCGCAAGGCGGAGCGAAGAACCCTGTCATCATTTTGCCTGATGCAGATATGGAAATGGCGACGAAGATCATCGCCGATTCTGCCTTCGGGTGTGCTGGTCAGCGCTGTTTGGCAGTTTCCCTGGCTGTGACAGTGGCTGAGTCAAAAAATCATTTCACCGAGTTGATCTGCGATGCCGCGGCATCTCGCACCGTCGGCTACGGCATGGATTCTGGTGTACAGATGGGCCCGGTGATCAATACCGCGTCACAACAACGCGTGGAGCAATTGATCGCATTGGGTGCAAAGGAAGGCGCTGGTGTTCCGGTGGATGGACGCGGGACGGTGGTGAAAGGCTACGAGGCTGGATCCTTCGTCAGACCGACGATCCTCTCCGATGTTAAAGCAGGAAGCGAAATCGCACGGACGGAGATCTTCGGACCGGTGCTCAGTCTCATGCATGTCAATACCATTGACGATGCCATCCAATTGGTCAACAGCGGACAGTATGGGAATCAGGCCAGCTTGTTCACCACCAGCGGCAATGCGGCACGCCGTTTCCGCTATGAAGCGGATGCGGGCAACATCGGTATTAATATCGGTGTGGCTGCTCCGATGGCGTTCTTCCCGTTCAGCGGCTGGAAAGATTCTTTCTTCGGCGATATGCACGGACAGGGCACCGATGCGGTGGAATTCTTCACCCAAAAGAAGGTTGTGGTCGAACGTTGGCCCAAGGAATGGTCGAGAAAATTTTAATGTAACTCAAACCTAAGTTTGCGTTACGGAGGATGTATGTCAGTAGATTACGAAGATGCATTGGACTATTCATCTCGCTGGATCGATATCATTCAAAAGAATGAGTTTCCCAGCCCGGATGAGGCGCACAAGATCATTGATGAATCAAAGAATAATTTTGCCGAGCACTACAACCGTAACTGGTTGGAATATCGCAAATCAGTGACAGAGGCCGGGGATTGGGCCGCTGTGGAGTGGGGCGGTTCCGGGGCTGTATTCAAGGATGTCCTCGGGCGCGAGTATCTGGATTTCCTCGGCGGCTACGGCATGTTGGACTTGGGCTGGAGCCACCCGGATGTTGTAAATACGGTCAAGGCGCAGTTGGAACGTTCGCCGATGCCGTCACAGGAATTAATTGATCCCCTGCGCGGTGTGCTGGCAAAACTTTTGGCTTCCATCACCCCCGGTGACCTGAAATATAGCTGGTTTGCTGCCAGTGGCACCGAAGCCAATGAAGCCGCGATGAAGATCGCCAAGTTGTACACAGGCAAGACGGCATTCATCGTTGGTGTGAAGGCATTTCACGGGAAGACGATGGGCTCACTTTCCTTGATGGGTAAATCCGACTACCGTGCGCCGATGGGAGCAATGTATGGCGGCCAGGTTTATCACGTTCCATTTGGCGATGCGGAGGCGGTGGAAAAACAACTGGAGATTTGCGATAAGGTCGGTATCGGTGTGGCGGCGGTGATGTTTGAGCCGATCCAGGGTGAGTCGGGGGCGATTGTGCCTCCCGATGATTTTTGGCCGCGCATTCGCGCCGCTACAAAGAAATATGGTGTGTTATTGATCGCCGACGAAGTGCAGACGGGTCTTGGCCGCACCGGGAAATTGTGGGGCGTGGAGCATTGGAACGTCGTCCCCGATATTTTGACAGTGGCGAAGTCGCTTGGCGGCGGTGTGATGCCCGTCAGCGCGGTGACGACCACAGAAGAAATATTCAAGCCCATGATGTATCCGAATCCTTTTATGCATACCACAACAACGGGCGGCGGCGCTTTGGCTTGTTCTGCGGCAATTTCGGCCATTCATGTAACCCTGCGTGAAAGATTGTGGGAAAAGGCGGCTGAAAAGGGTTCGTACTTGATTCCACAATTGGAAAAATTCGCGGCGCAGTATCCGCAAATTTATGAGAAAATAACAGGCAAAGGCCTTCTGATCGGGATGCATTTCCAAAGCCCGGAGATCGGTTATAAAGTTGCTTCGGGGCTTTTCAA
Organism: Anaerolineales bacterium; assembly: GCA_035339375.1. GTDB lineage: Bacteria > Chloroflexota > Anaerolineae > Anaerolineales > Villigracilaceae > Villigracilis. Next base: position 12,629 of record DAOQID010000027.1, read on the forward strand.
GCGTGGAGTTCTGGTGGCTGGAACGTTGACAAGCGCCCAAACCATTCGCATTGAACCGCCTCTGGTCGTTACAATGCAGCAAATCGATATGCTGCTGGACCGCCTTGGCGATGTTTTAAGTGAAATAAGCAAGACAATTTGATATTCCATACTCATCTGAGGAGAAGATAGATGACCAGTGAATTTGCAGTTGAATTGCGCGATGTTGTAAAACGTTTTATTACCCCCGAAGGGAACGAAATGGCTGCCGTGGACCATGTGACCATGCAGATCAAGAATGGTGAGTTCTTTTCCATGCTTGGCTCTTCAGGGTGCGGCAAGACCACGTCCTTGCGTATGATCGCAGGGTTCGAGTGGCCTACCGAAGGGGAGGTGTTCATTGAAGGAAAACCGATGGGGCATACACCGCCTTTTCAGCGCAGAGTCAATACAGTATTTCAGAGTTATGCTTTGTTTCAGCATATGACCATTTACCAGAACGTCGCTTTTGGTCTGGAAATGGAAGGTGCAAAAGACGAAGAGATCAAAAAACGTGTCGGGCGTGCCTTGGATATGGTTCAGCTCACTGGCATGGATCGCCGCAAGCCCAAACAACTCTCTGGTGGTCAACAGCAGCGTGTGGCGCTTGCCCGTGCCTTGGTGAAAACCCCCGAAGTGCTTTTGTTGGATGAGCCTCTCGGCGCGTTGGATTTGAAATTACGCAAGGAAATGCAGCTTGAATTAAAAGCACTGCAACAACAGCTTGGCATCACCTTTATCTACGTTACGCACGATCAGGAAGAAGCCCTGACCATGTCGGACCGTATTGCAGTGATGAGCAAGGGGAAAGTACAGCAGATGGGTACACCGGTGGAGGTGTACGAACGCCCTGCCAACAAGTTCGTGGCAGACTTCATCGGGGAGTCAAACTTCCTCGAAGGCAAGATCAGGTCCATCTCACAGAATGAGGCGACGGTTTTCATCCCCGGTTTGAACGCCGAGTTGACCGGTATGCCTGTCTCTGAAGGCCTTGTCAAAGGCGAAGAGGTTCATGTAAGCATTCGCCCTGAAAAGGTGCGTGTGGCTGAGAAAAATGCATTGAATCAGAATATGTTCCATGCGAAGGTTACGAACACGGTTTACATTGGCGCAGATACCCATATTTACGTGGAAGCACATGGTGTGAAGTTAAAAGTGCTCGAGCAAAACCGTATTTCACGCCTTGACCCCAAATCTTTTTACTCGGTGGGGCAGGAGGTTTGGTTGATGCTCATGCCCGAAAATACGCTGATTTTGAAAAAGGATTAGCAGCCATGCTTCAGCGATTACGTGAAAGCAAATCTGCACAGGGCACGCTTCTTGCATTGCCCACCACGGTGTGGTTGTTTGTGTTGTTGATCATTCCGTTGATCTTGACCCTGATCGTCAGTTTTGGCAGGCGCAGCCCCGATGGAGATGTGATCTACACCTTCTCGTTGGAAAACTACATCCGCCTGTCAGGTTTTAGCACCGATTGCCCCGATGGGCAGGCTTCCTGTTTTGACCCGCTGTATTTGGGTATTTTAGGCCGTTCACTTTCATTGGCGTTCAACACCACTTTGTTTGTGATCACTCTTGCCTACCCGTTGGCGTATTTTATTGCCCGTGCTCACCCGAAGCAGCGCAATATGTACCTGTTCATGGTGTTGATTCCCTTGTGGACCAACTTTGTTATCCGTGTGTATGCATGGATGATGCTGTTGCGCAAGGAAGGCGCGATCAATGTCATCATTGGCTGGGTGATGAATCTGCTGAATATTCCATTCACGCCGCTTGAAATGCTTTACACCCCGGGCGCGGTATTGGTGGGAATGATCTACGAATTCCTGCCGTTCATGATCCTGCCGATTTACACCTCGCTTGAAAAGATAGACAACTCTTTGTACGAAGCCGCCGCCGATCTGGGCGCGAATTCTGTCAAAACCTTTTTGCGGGTCACTTTGCCGCTGTCCATGCCGGGCGTGGTGGCAGGGACAATTCTCGTCTTCATCCCGGTGATGGGAACTTTCATCGTATCCGATATTCTCGGCGGGCGACAGGTGATTCTCGTCGGTAACTTGATCCAGCGTCAGTTCCTCGATGCACGCGACCCGACATTTGGTTCCGCCGCTTCGCTTATTTTGATGGTGCTTACCCTGATCGTGACCTACTTCTACACTCGTAAATTCGGATTTGGTGAGGAGATTGTGGCCGCATGAACCCTTTTCGCCGTTCCCCATTCGTGATTGCCGCGGCAACCCTGGTATATGTCTTTTTGTACGCGCCAATCCTGGTTTTGATTTTGTACTCCTTCAACGCATCGCGGACAAACGTCACCTTTGAAGGGTTTATCCCTTCCTTCAGTGATCGCCTTGAAATGGATGGCAGCCTTGTAAAAGCGAGTCCCTGCGGACCGTTCCACTGGTATTGTGATCTGGCCAACAATGATGATGTGGCGGAAGCTGCTGGCAACACCCTGACCATTGCTTTCACAGCAACGATCGTTGCGACCATCATTGGCACAATGGCTGCCCTCGCCCTTCAGCGCTACAACTTCAAAATGAAGCCGTTTTCGCAGTTGTCGCTTTATATCCCCATCGTTATCCCTGAGATCGTGATGGGTATTGGTATTTTGACCTTGTTCAGCCAGTTCTTTGGTTGGGCAAATGAAGCCTTCAACCTGCAGGGTGATGCGAGGTTGTCCCTTGGTATTGTGACGGTGACGGTGAGTCACATTGCTTTCATGGTGCCTTTCGTGACACTGGTGGTGCAGGCCCGTCTTCAGGGCTTTGACAAATCCTTTGAAGAAGCCGCCATGGATCTTGGCGCCAACGAGTGGATCACCTTCCGCCGTGTGACTTTTCCCATGATCCTGCCGGGGGTTCTCTCGGGCGCCTTGCTGGCCTTCACCCTTTCGCTGGATGACTTTGTGATCACCTTCTTTACCAATGGACCAGGTTCTACAACCCTGCCGATCTATGTCTATGGTTTGTTGAGAAGGATCATCACTCCGCAGGTCAATGCGCTTTCAACCGTTTGGATTTTGGTCGTTTTTACGGCTGTATTGCTGTTGCAAATTTTGCAAAACCGTGAATCGAAACAACATTCCTAAACTTAATTGGGTATTCCGTGCTTCGAAAAGCGCGTGCCAAATGACTTCAATACTTCTAAGGAGGAAGAGATGAGTAGAAAGAACCTATATGGATTACTGGGGGTGTTGGTCATCGCCAGCATGATCTTAACTGCCTGCGGCGGTTCGGCTGCCCCGGCCAACGACTCTGGCTCTGGATCTGAAGGTCCAAAAGTAACTTCGACAGGCTTTGAATGCCCCGAGCCCAGCCCGCGCATGGAAGTTACCTCTACTGAGCTGAATATTTTTGTATGGACCGAATACTTTCCGCAGGACATGCTTGATTGTTTCGAATTGGTCTACGGCATCAAGCTGAACCGCGATGAATATTCAAGCAACGAAGAAATGTATGCCAAGATCTCTGCTGGCGGCTCTTCGTACGACCTTGTTCAACCTACTGACTACATCATTGGTCTGATGATCCGTCAGCAGCTTTTGCAGGAACTTGATCACTCCAAACTGCCCAACATGGCCAACATGGATTCGGGCTGGATGGATCAATCTTTCGACCCGGGGAACAAGTACACCCTTCCATACTTGGGCGGCACAGATGCGATTGTGGTGAACACTGCAACCGTCAAGACCGTTCCCACTTCATGGGCAGACCTCTGGAATCCCGAATATGCGGGCCGCATGATCTTCCTGGATGACTCCCGCGCTGTGATCGGCCTCACCCTGTTGACCCTTGGCTACGATGTCAACACGACCGACCCTGCCCAGCTTGAAGAAGCAAAAGCCAAACTGGCCGAGCTCGTTCCCAACATCAAAGTGTTCGATAGCGACAGCCCCAAGACCGCCCTTATCGCTGGTGATGTTGACCTCGGCATGACCTGGACCGGCGAAGCCTTCATTGCCAATCAGGAAAATCCCGATATTCAGTACGTCTATCCGTCTGAAGGCCCCATTCTTTGGCAGGATAACTGGGCTATTCCCGTAGGTGCTTCTCACACCGATGCCATTTACGCCTGGTTGAACTACACCATGCAGGGAGATGTCTTCTGGCTCACCATCCGCGATTTCCAGTATACCAACCCCAACAAGGCTGCACTGGAATACGCCAAGGCCAACCAGCCTGATGTTTACAAGGCCTACGCCGATTCTCCGATCACGAACCCGCCTGCTGAAGCGGTTGCAAATGGCCACGGCATTGAAGATGTTGGCGATGCCACCCCGCTCTTTGATGATATTTGGGTGGAAGTCAAAGGCGGACAATAGAATAATTTGGCGGGATTTTCCCGTCGCCATGCAGTACAATAACCTCAATGGGTAGTTTGCCCATTGAGGTTATTTTTTATAACTCCCTGTTGTATAATCCCTTTCCCCGTGCTCTGAAAAATTCAAGGATCAGGCTGAAAACCCCACGGATTTTGCGCATAGTCGCTGAAAACGACGTCTTTTACGTTACAAAAAATAATGTTTTTATGACAAATAGTTATAAAACCATTGACTTTTATGCAAAAAAGGAATAGAATAAATCAATGGAAAGTTTAATCGGTAGTGGTAATCCTTCCAGCCGCCTTGATAACATTGACCAATACATTATCGATGCAATGCGAAAAGATGGCCGCGAAGCTTTCGCTCAAATTGCCGAGAAACTCAACGTCTCACCCGGCATGATTCGGCAAAGATATAACCGCCTTGTCGAGTTGGGTTATCTCAAAGTCGTTGCAGTGACCAATCCCCTCATGATGGGGATCCGCACCATGGCCCTCATCGGCATCCATACCGACGGCCACAAAATGCTGCAAGTTGCCGAGGAAATTTCGAAAATCGATGAGGTTGTCTACCTCGTCGTTGTCAGCGGCAGATACGACATTGTCTGCGAAGTTTTTTGCCGCGATCACGAAGACCTGCTCAAATTCCTCACCGAAAAGCTTGCCCAAGTGGATGGGATCCGTGAAACGGAATCCTTCATCCATTTGAAGATCATGAAAGAAATTTATTTCTAATGGGAATCCCGCCTCAGTACGGACCTGGTGCCTGCTGCGGCGTTCCAAAACTTTGTCTGCGCTGGAAATGAGTCCAGACCGCAGAGCCAACTGAAAGGTTCTAATGAAAGCCCTAGCTCGTGTATTAAAGACTGTGGGGGATACCTTCTTGAAAGTGTATATGACCTCCCTCTCCATTTCCATTTTCCCTGGAAATGAATCGCCTCGACAATATCGGTAGTCACAGTCTATCCCGCCGTCATAAAAACGGCGGGATTCTTTTTCGTTCAATCTAACTCGCAGATGCGGGTTATAAAACAAAATGGAGAATCAGATCTCATGAAAGTATTGCTAGTTGGTGTTGGTGGAGTGGGTGAGGCAATTGCCGCAATTGCAAAGCCGCGCGCCTGGATGGAACAAATGGTGCTGGCTGATTACAACGTCAAACGTGCAAAGGAAGTTCAGAAGAAACTCGGTGAAAAGAAGCGTTTTCCCGTAGAGTTCATTGATGCCAGCAAGAAGTCCGAAATTGTCAAACTGGCAAAGAAATACAAGGTCGATCTCATCATGAATGCGGTTGACCCGATCTTCAACGAGGAGATCTTTGATGCCGCCTATTCCGCCGGGGTGATGTACATGGATATGGCAATGACCCTCTCCAAACCGCACCCCAAAGACCCGTTTAACAAGTGCGGTGTCAAGCTGGGTGACTATCAATTTGCCAAAGCCAAAGACTGGAAGAAAAAGAAACAGCTTGCACTCGTTGGGATCGGTGTGGAACCCGGCATGGCCGATGTGTTCGCCCGATATGCCGCTGAACACCTTTTCGATGAGATCGAAGAACTTGGCATCCGTGACGGTGCAAATATCGTCATCGAGGGCTACGAGTTTGCTCCCAACTTCTCGATCTGGACCACAATCGAAGAATGTTTGAATCCGCCCGTGATCTGGGAGGAAGGCAAGGGTTGGTTTACCACTGCTCCCTTCTCTGAGCCTGAAGTCTTTGATTTCCCCGAAATCGGCCCTGTGGAAGTGGTCAACGTGGAGCATGAAGAAGTGTTGCTCATGCCGCGCTGGGTCAAGACCAAACGTGCCACCTTCAAATACGGCCTCGGCGACCAGTTCATCGGTGTGCTCAAGACCTTGCATATGCTTGGCCTTGATAACAAAGAGAAGATCAACGTGAAGGGTGTACAGGTTGCGCCGCGTGATGTAGTGGCGGCCTGCCTGCCTGACCCCGCTCATCTTGGCGACAAGATGTCTGGTAAAACCTGCGCTGGGACGTGGGTCAAAGGCACCAAGGATGGCAAACCCCGCCAGGTCTATCTCTACCAGGTGGCTGATAACAAAGCCTGTATGAAGGCTTGGGGTTGTCAGGCTGTTGTGGCACAGACCGCCTTCAGCGCAGTCATTGCCATGGATTTGTTGGAGCATGGCATTTGGGATGGGGTTGGTGTTCTTGGCCCCGAAGCCTTCCCGCCTGATCCATTCATGGAAAAAATGGCCGATTACGGCTTCCCGTACGGCATCAAGGAAATGGCCGCATAAAGTAAACAAAGCGGACAATCGTGAGAGCGATTGTCCGCTAATTTTTTTTTCAGTGCAATAAAAAATTTCGGAGGGCAAAATGAAAAACAATTCTGGGGAGGGAAATGTGATCAGCGCTGAGACGAAGAAACTCAAGCGCGAACTGACGCTGTTGCCGCTTTTCGGGTTGATCTATTTCACAGTGTGCGGTGGGGCATTTGGAGCAGAACCCATGGTCGGTTGGTCAGGACCGGGGTTGGCGCTCCTGCTGTTCATTTTGACCCCGCTTTTCTTCAGCATCCCCAATATGTTGATGGTACGCGAGATGCAATCCATGATGCCTGTGGAGGGAGGCTATTACCACTGGCTGAAGGTTGCCTTTGGTCCTTTTGTCGGCTATATGGGTGGGTGGATGAATTGGGTGGTTTCATGGGTGGATGTATCCATTTATCCCGTACTGGCGGCGTACTATCTTGGTTATTTCATCCCTGCTTTGCGTGAGGGTGCGGTAATCGGCGGTGTTTTTGTGGATAGCACCTGGCTTTCGTTTGGGGTGGCTGTTGTGTTGATCTGGGCGGTCTCTGCTTTGAATATTCGCGGTGCACGTTTCTCGGGTCTGCTGACCAACTGGCTTGGGGTGGTGATGTTGATCCCGTTGATTGCCCTGACTGTGATCGGGTTCATGGCGTGGCTGAAAAGCGGTGAGACCATTCACCTTCCCTTTTTGCCTGGTGGTGCAGAGGTGAATTTCAGCAATACCATCGGCGCGTTGAGTACGGGCATTTTTGTAGCCATGTGGAATTTCATGGGGTGGGAATTGCCTGCAGCTGCTGGCGATGAGATCGTCAATCCGAAGAAGACCTATCCGCTGGCGATGGTTTTGGTGTTGGTGGCTGCCATTGCTACATATTCCCTGCCTACTTTGGCGGGTTTGTATGGCGGTGCTGGTGAAGATGGCCGCTATCAAATGTGGGGTATCGAGGAGTATGAGAGCGGCGAGGGTATTGGTCCAGTATTGGATGAGTACGGTGTCCCTGCTGAGCAGGCCCAATCCTGGGGCGTGGATACAGCCAGCTCGGTCGGATGGGAATTTCCCGATATCGCCCATGTCGTGGCGGATAAATTGACGGGTCAAACCAACGGGACGCTTGCTCTGGTCATGGGTGGGTTGGTCACCTTTTCGGCAGTGCTGAGCATGATCGGTTTGTTCATTGGCAATGGGCTGGGTGGAACCCGCGTCCCGTTTGCGATGGCAGCGGATGGGATGATGCCGAAGTTCATGGTCAAGGTGCATCCGAGATATGGCACACCCTGGGTGGCGATTTTGTTTTGCGGGTTGATCTATTCGATCTTTTCACTTTCAGCGTTTGCGGCTTTGGTTGTGATCGATGTGTTCCTCAATATGCTGGTTTTGATGGCCGAATTTTTCGCCATGTGGAAGCTGCGTTTCACCATGCCGCATTTGGAACGAAAGGAAGTACCAGGCGGGTATTTTGGCCTGACCCTGGTGACAATTGCTCCGGCGATGATCATTGGACTTGCCATTTACAGCCAGTATGTGGAAGAGGGAATGGCGTCCATTTCATGGGCGTTGGGAGCAATGGCAGTTGGCGCGATTTTGTACTTCCCAATTCGAAAATGGATCAAGCCGGGCGTTCCAGATGTGAATCCGTTTGTGGCGGGCGAGGAAGAGGGATAAGGCAGGCTGATCGCAGGCTCAATTCGCAGGGAAGTGCCCCTTGAAACCGAATCAACTTCCAGTTAAGCGTGATTCGGCGCGGGTCGTGTAAGAAAAAACTTATTTGTGTTGAATCTCTGTCGCTTTCGGAAATTTCCCGTTGTGCGAACCTTTGAGCGCTTGTTATAATCCAACAAACAAAATGATCGGCGCATTGAACATGCGCTTTGATGACGTTCTACACGGAACACCCATATTCATACGGAGGAGCTCATGCCCAACGGTTATAACGGAAAGATTTTGCACGTTGATCTTACGAAAGGTTCGCTTTCGGTGGAAGAGCCGAATGAGGCTTTCTATCGCAAATACCTTGGCGGTAGCGCGATGGGAATGCACTACATTCTGCGCGATATGCCCAAAGGTGCCGACCCGCTTGGCCCCGATAATGTGTTGACCCTGTTCACCGGGGTTGCCACGGGTGCGGCTATTTCTGGTCAGAGCCGTTTGAATGCAAATGCCAAGTCGCCGATCAGCGGCGGTATTGGCGATTCGCAAAGCGGTGGTTTCTTTCCTGCTGAATTGAAATTTGCTGGTTTTGATGGGATCGTGGTCAAGGGAAAATCTTCCAAACCTGTTTACCTTGCCATTATTGATGGAAACTATGAACTGCGTGATGCGGCGCATTTGATGGGTAAACTGACGGGAGAAGTGGATGACATCATCCACAAGGAAGTGGACCCGAAGGCTGAAATTTTGCAGCATGGCATTGGTGCTGAAAACGGTGTTTTGTTCTCCTCGCTGTGTTCAATGTCCAATCGACACAATGGGCGCACGGGGATGGGGCTTGTGATGGCTTCAAAGAATTTGAAAGCCGTGGTCGTGCGTGGCACGAAGAAGGTTCAGCTTGCCAACCAGAAAGCATTGACCGAGTTGAATCGCATCGGCCCCAAGGCCATTCCTGAAAATGGAGATATGGACGGCCTTGCGAAATTCGGTACGGCGGTTGTGGTGTTGTTCAACAATACCATCGGCACATTGCCCACCCGTAACTACAACGAAGGTCAATTTGAAGGTTGTGAGCCGATCAGCGGCGAAAAGATGGCTGAGACCGTTCTGAAGGAACGTGATACCTGCTATGCTTGTGTGGTCAAATGCAAGCGCGTGGTGGAGATCAAGGATGGTGCGTACAAAGTGGATCCGCGATATGGCGGCCCCGAATACGAAACCCTTGGCACTTTTGGTTCCTACTGTGGTATTGATGATCTCGCGGCGGTTTCGCTTGCGAATCAGATCTGTAACGAATACGCCGTGGACTCCATTGCGGCTGGCGCAACCATCGCTTTTGCCATGGAATGTTACGAGAAGGGTGTTATCACCAAAGAACAAACTGCTGGCCTCGACCTCAAGTTTGGCAATGCCGATGCAATGATCAAGGCTTTGTACATGCTGGTCAAAGGCGAAGGTGAGTTTGGCAAGACCCTTGGCATGGGTTCTGAACGTGCGGCAAAGAAATGGGGCAATGGCGCGGAAGATAACCTGATCACGGTCAAAGGCGCGGAAGCTCCTGCGCACATGCCGCAGGCCAAGCGTTCGCTTGCGCTCATTTACGCGGTCAATCCTTTCGGCGCGGATCACCAATCCAGCGAGCACGATCCCTACTACGAAGAAGGTGTTGGCGATTTCAACCTCGACCGCCTCAAGCAGATCGGTCTCGGTTCGCCCCAACCCGCATACAGCCTCACCGAGGAAAAGGTCCGCTTTGCGTATGAGACGGAGGTTTTCTACTCCATGCTCGATTCCGCTGAACTGTGTCAGTTTGTGTACGGCCCCACCTGGACCCTCTATGACGGCAAGGATACTGCCAACATGATCGGCTCAGTCACTGGTTGGGATATCACCGTTGAAGAACTGATGGAAGTTGGCCGCCGCCGTTTGGATCTTTTCCGCGTGTTCAACGCGCGCGAAGGTCTCACCCGCAATGCGGATAAACTGCCGAAGAAATTCTTCAAGCAGTTGCAGGGGACTGGCCCCACGGCTGGCTTCGCTCTGACTCACGAAGAAGTTGATTCTGCCATCGACACTTATTACAAGTTCGCAGGCTGGACCAACGACGGCGTTCCCACCCGTGAGACCTTGAAGAAGCATGATGTTGAGTGGGCTGCGGAATACCTGCCCGCATAGAAAGCGAATAGTAGTAACTGGCAATTTGTAATTAGAGATTGGAGATGGGATGATGAGTCTCATCTCCAATTTTCGGTAATTGCAAAATTTTGCTTTAGAAGGAACGTCCATGAACCAACTCTATCAAGATAATTTCTCTCATATGACCCCCGCCTGGAGCCGTATTTTCAGTTTTGTATCAGAACGTGCTGAGGGCGCCTATATTTATACAGATGACGGCAAAAAGCTGCTCGATTTCACCAGCGGCATTGGTGTCACGAACACAGGCCACTGCCATCCGAAGGTCGTGGAAGCCATCCGTGAGCAGGCTGGGTTGTTTTTGCATGCACAGGCCAATATTGTTGTTCATAAACCCATGCTGCAGTTGATTGACGAACTGCGCAAAATTGTCCCGCCTTCGCTCGATAGTTTCTTTTTTGCCAATTCAGGTGCAGAGGCATTGGAGAACGCGGTCAAGATCGCGCGTGTGGCAACGGGCCGACCCAACGTCATTGTTTTCAATGGCTCCTTCCATGGGCGCACACATGCCACCATGGCTTTGACCACATCCAAGACCATCTACCGCACAGGCTTTGCTCCCCTGCCTTCGGGTGTATATGTCACCCCATTTCCCTATGCTTTCGCCTTGAAAATGACGGAGGAACAGGCTTCTCAATATGCGTTGGATCGCCTGGAGTATTTGCTGGCTTCCCAAACAGCGCCAAAAGAGACGGCCGCCATTCTCATCGAATCTGTTTTGGGAGAAGGTGGTTATGTTGTCCCGCCGACATCCTTTATGAAGGGGCTGCGCGAGATCTGTGACAAGCATGGAATTATGCTGATCTTCGATGAGGTGCAGTCTGGTTTTGGGCGCACAGGCAAATGGTTTGCGCTGGAACATTTTGATGTAACCCCCGATATCATCACCGCCGCCAAGGGAATTGCCTCTGGAATGCCGCTTTCGGGTGTTTTCAGCCGCACCGACATTATGAAGAAAGTTGAAACAGGATCCATCGGCGGCACGTACGGCGGAAATGCGGTCGCTTGTGCGGCTGGCGTTGCCACCATCCGTGCCATGCGGGAAGAAAAAATGCTCGAGAACGCCTCCGAACGCGGAATTCAGTTAATGACAGGCCTGCGAAAGTTGCAGGAAGAGTATCCGCAAATTGGCGATGTGCGCGGCAAGGGGCTCATGATCGGTACGGAATTCATTGTTGACGGTACGCAGGCCAAGGCGAAACCGCTCGTCAAAGAGATCATTCACAAGGCTGAAGAAAAAGGGATGCTCCTGCTCTCCTGTGGAACCTACGACAATACCCTTCGTTGGATTCCGCCTTTGAATGTCTCCAGCCAGCAGATCAATGATGGCTTGAAGATCTTCGGCGAGGCCTTGAAGGAATCGGTGTAAAAAAAGGAGATGGGCCGTACATTCCCATCTCCTTCTTCTGGTGACTTGGTTCTAAAAGTTAGACGAACCCGATCACTTTCTTTGATTTGTCTTTGAAGTCGCGCTTGTCGAATTCGAAGATATCTGCCAGGGTTAGGCTTCCTTTTACGTCATCATGTCCAAGCTTTTTGGCGAGGGCGGCTGTTTTCTCGGCAGACAGGGCTCTAAAGTTGTATTTTGCGACCATTCGGCCTTTTCGCAGCAGAGCCTTGTCGATGCGTTCAATATCCGTGTTGAAGGTGCAGATGATCTTGATGTTGAGGAAATCGCTGAACAAACCATCGGTCAACTGAAGAATCGTCGAGACGACCGAATCCTCTGATGCGTTATCGCGCGATACGACCACCTTTTCTGCGTCTTCAATGATCAGGGATGCATTCTTGTTCTGGAGCAGGAAGGAAACAAAAGACGGTTTCAGCAGGTCTCGGACGAAATCGTTTTGAACGAAAATGAAATTCTTGTCATGGAACCTTGAAATCAAATGTTTGATGTAGGTTGTCTTTCCAGTGCCAGGTTCACCATGCAGCAGAATGATGCCCGATTCCTTCTTTGCCATAAAGTCTGAGATCGTTGCGTCGATCTCCAGAAAATCATCGTTGTAATACTCTGCAAGGTTGATGGACTCGAAGTCGTTGGTGTTCACATCTTCAGTGCCAAACATGCCCTCTTGCTGCATCAACACCTTGAATTTTGGCTGCTTGGCAGGGCTGAAGCGTTCCCGCAGGTTTTGGTTGGTTTCAACGACCCACTTTTCGCAGTCCGGACGGTTCACATCGTAATAAAAATCCACGGTGATGAACCCCTCACGGGCAATGAGATGGACCAGCATTTGGCCGCTGTCGCTTTTGAAAAGATACTCGTATGGATAATCGTCAATGGGACGCGCGTTCTTGAAATCTTCTGTAGCCCAGTTTTTGAAGATCGTAATGAACGAGTATCTTTCAAGGTCCAGGCAGTCAATGATATCGTCCACAAGCGCTCTGGTCCTGTCAGTAAAGACGGAGAAGCGCAGGCCGGATGACAGGCTGCCAAAACAGACCGTGTAGTAGGCTGGCACCCTGAAACGTTTGTCTTGATTGAAAGTATCGAGCAAGGTTCCTGTAGCAGTGTTTTCCATGTTTTCCTCGGTAGAAGGTGCGGGGTATTACTTAATAGCCGCCCGTACTGAAATATAAAGTTGATTCGATATATTGGCAATCCTAAAAATTCAATTGCAATGGACACAAAATGACAAAATCACTTGATCGCTCCAAACTCGAAACACTTCTCAAGCAGGAAGAGGAACTATTTCACAAGAATCACCCGAGATCCTACGAAATGTACCAGCGTGCGCGCAAGTCGCTGCATGGTGGCGTGCCGATGTTGTGGATGATCCGTTGGGCGGGTTCCTTTCCTGTCTTTGTCAGGGAAGCCAAAGGCGCCCACTTTACCGATGTGGATGGCAACGACTACATTGACTTTTGCCTTGGCGATACAGGTGCCATGACAGGTCATGCGCCCGAAGCCACGGTCAAAGCCATCACTGAACAGATCCAAAAAGGGATTACCCTCATGCTTCCGTATGAAGATGTGATCTGGGTGGGTGAGGAATTACAACGCCGCTTCAAACTGCCCTATTGGCAATTCGCCCTCACCGCCACCGATGCGAACCGATTCGCGCTTCGCATGGCTCGTCTTATCACTGGCCGATCCAAGGTGTTGGTTTTCAACTATTGCTATCATGGCTCCGTGGACGAAACCTTTATCACGCTGGATGAGGAAGGTACGCCCATCTCACGTCCCAACAACATGGGGCCGCAGATTGATCCGCGCGAGACCAGCAAGGTCATTGAGTTCAACGATATCGCCGCTTTGGAAACCGCCCTCTCCGCCCGAGATGTGGCTGTTGTTCTGGCAGAACCTGCCATGACCAACATTGGCATCATTCACCCCGACCCTGGTTATCACAAAGCCCTGCGTGAATTGACGCGCAAATACGGCACCTATCTCATCATTGACGAGACGCACACCATCTGTGCTGGCCCGGGAGGATACACCGCTTCGCACTCCCTCGAGCCTGATTTCTTAACCCTTGGAAAGCCTCTTGCTGGAGGTGTCCCTGCCGCGATCTATGGCTTCACCGAAGAAGTCTCCAAGGCGTTTGCCGCCAAGCTCGCCATGGACGATGCCGATGTGGGCGGAATTGGTGGCACACTCTCTGGTAACGCCTTGTCCATTGCGGCGATGAAAGCCACTTTACAGCACGTGTTGACCGATGAGTTTTACGCAAAAGCAACCGCCTTGCAGGAGCAATTTACCGCAGGGGTGCAGTCCGTGATCAAGGAATTCGAGTTGCCGTGGATCGTGAAGCAGTTGGGCAACCGTTCTGAATACTGGTTCCGCCCCAACCCGCCGAAAAATGGTGGAGAAGCCCATGCTGCCGTTGATCCTGAACTCGACCGTTACATGCATCTCTATGCCTTGAACCGCGGAATTCTCATGACCCCCTTCCACAACATGGCTTTGATTTCTCCAGAAACCACCCAGGCCGATGTGGATCATCACACCAGGGTGTTTCGAGAAGCAGTGGCCTCGTTATTTGCTTAACCCTACCTCGTTACTGGTATAACGGGTTTTGCAAACTTTTTGAAAATAAATGCGAATATAATCCTGCTCACAGGAGTCAAAATGGCTGAATATAAATCTCAAATTTGGCGGGTGAACACCCGAACCCAGGAACTCAAACGTGAACCGATCCCAGAAACATGGCAGCGTTTGGGCGGGCGTGGTCTTATCGCGCGCATCCTTGTCGATGAGGTGGATGCAAAATGTGATCCGCTTGGTGCTGACAATAAACTGATCTTCACGCCAGGTTTATTGGTGGGGCACATGCTTTCTTCCACAGACCGTATTTCGGTGGGCGGAAAATCTCCGTTGACGGGCGGTATCAAGGAAGCCAATGCAGGTGGGCGCACAGGCTATCACATGGCCTTCATGGGCATCCATGCGCTCATTATTGAAGATATGCCAAAGGAAGATGGGTATTGGGTATTGCACCTTTCGCTGAATGGCGCAAAATGGGAACGCGCGGATGACCTGGCTGGGCTGGGCGTTTACGCAACCGCACCGAAGCTTTTGGAAAAATATGGCGACAAAGTGGCCATTTCCATGATCGGGCCTGGTGGTGAAATGCGTATGAAGTCGGCAGGGATTCAAAACCTGGACAAGGACAAAATCCCTTCGCGTATCGCGGCTCGTGGCGGCCTTGGCGCAGTGATGGGTTCAAAGGGATTGAAGGCGATCGTTTTCGATCATGCAGGCGGTCAGAAACCTCCAATTGCAGATGCAGAAACATTCAAGGTGGCGCAAAAGGATTACACCCAGTCTGTGATGAATCACCCGCAATCCATTACGTATCGTGATTATGGCACCCAGGCCATGCCGCAGATGACTCAGCGTTTTGCAGCGTTGCCCACCCATAATTTCTCACGCGGCACTTTCTACGATGTGGAAAAAATAAGCGGCGAGACCATGCGTGAATTCATTTTGAATCGCGGCAAGCCATCTGACCCGTCTCATGCTTGTATGGCAGGTTGTACCATTAAATGCTCAAACGTTTTCGGCGGAGAGGATGGCAAGATCATCGTTTCACCGTTGGAGTATGAGACGGTTGGTTTGATGGGCACCAACCTGGATATTGATTCGCTCGACTCGATCGGGCGCATGAACTGGCAGGTCAATGATCTTGGTCTGGATACCATTGAGGTTGGCGGGGCTTTGGGCGTTGCCGCTGAAGCAGGCCTGATGCGTTGGGGCAGCGAAGAGGATGGCCTGAAGTTGATCGATGAGATCCGTCAGGGCACGGAACTTGGACGGGTCCTTGGCGATGGCGCCGTGGCGGTTGGCAAAAAATATGGTGTGGAGCGTGTCCCCGCTGTGAAGGGCCAAGCCATGTCGGCGTATGAGCCGCGTTCCATCAAGGGGACTGGTGTTACGTACGCAACCACTCCTCAAGGTGCTGACCATACCTGCGGCCTCACCATCCGTGCGCAGGTCAATCACCTGGACCCGACCCAGCAAAAAGATGCTTCGCTGAATGCCCAATTGAATATGGCAGGGTACGACACCATCGGTGCGTGTATTTTCGCGGGCTTTGGTTATGCCGCCACGCCCGATGGAGTGGTAAAACGACTGCTCAAATCACGTTATGGCTGGGAAGATGTGCCCGACAATATTTTGCAGGCCTTGGGCAGGGAAACCATCAAGCTGGAACGTGAGTTCAACAAGCGGGCTGGTTTTACGAAAGAAGATGATCGCCTGCCCAAGTGGATGACAGAAGAAGCCATCCCTGAAAACGGATCGGTCTTTGATGTGAGCGAAGATGTGCTTGATCACATTTTCGATGGCATTGAGTAAAAGTTGTTTACAGGTCACGCTTAAGGCGTGACCTGCTTTTTAAGCCGATATTGCATCAAGAACCAGCCGACGACACCGAACACCAACGAAACAAGAATCCCTTCGTTGGTGGGGGTGAAGACGGGAGCCAATGCACCTTTGACCTCGATAAATCCGTTGATAAGCAGGGGCATGCTCAAGGCGTTGATAATGTTATGCAGGATGAACACAGGCCAAACCGATTTGCTCAACAACCTGATTTCGCCGAAGAGAATCGCTGTGGGGAACATGACAAGATAGCCCGTGAGCAGAAAAACAGGAATGCTGGTTGTAATGGCGCTGTTGAGGGTGGCACGGTCAAGGTAATAATAGTAATAAGGCAGATGCCAGGTCATCCAGAGCAGGCTGACGATGAAATGATTCAGCATGGGGTGGAGTTTTGCGGCTTCGAAGCGGGGAGTGAGATAACCACGCCAGGCAAATTCTTCGAAAAAGTTTTTCATCAGCGAACCCACAAATATCATTCCCGCTGCAGAAAGATAGGCGTTGAAGCCCTGGGCGGCAAACCCTTCGGCGCTGACGATGCCAAATAGGGCACCCAGACCAAAGGTCAGGAGTGAAGCGAGCGGGTAGACGAGGATACCGAGAAGGTACCACTTCCAGCCTGAGATGAGATTTAGCCCAAAGCCAGAATCCTTCCAGCCATCGCCTCCGAAAGCGCGCAGTAAAAAGCCTGAAAAGGCTGGTGTGGTAAGCCAAACCAGTACGCCGAGGCTTTGCATGGGCGGTTGGGTGTTGCCTGTGACGTTGTTGAGCCAGATGCCCAGCCAGCCGCCGCCGATTGTAAAGAGTGAAACGATGATAATGTTGCGAATGGTCTTGTTCATTTATTTTCCCATGTTGATCGTGTAATTTTTATTTTCAATGCGTGCAATGGCTGAGCGCAGCCATGCCGCGATGGATTGCGTGTTGATGTATCCTGCTTCGAGGGTAAGCATGCTCAGGAAAACGGTCCGTGGGTCGCTGACCTTTGAAGGTGTGTTCTGGGTCATTTGAAAAACCGCTTCGTACAGAGCCAGTTGCTCTTCGATTTTTTTGAGTTTGTCTTGAAAGACTTTGAGCAATTCTGTGTCGTTGAGTTGACCGCCAAAATAGACTTGAATGAGGAAAGGTTCACGGTCATCGCGTTCGGGCAGGGGGGCGGCAAGCCATTGATGAAGTTCTTCGCGCCCTGTGGCGGTGATGTGATAAACCTTCATATCCAGCCGTTCTTCGCGGGCGATGACCTCTTTTTCTACAAATCCATTTTCTTCCAATTCGGCCAGAGTGCGGTAGATTTGGCTTTGGTTGGCTGGCCAGAAATGCTGTACAGAGTTGTCGAAGGCTTTTTTCAGGTCATAGCCTGTGAACGGGGCAAAAGATAAAAAACCGAGAATGGCATGCTTTAGAGACATTTTTGTTCCTTGCGTGTAGTTTTATATTACATATACTATAATACTAGTATTATAGTATATGTAATATATTTGTCAATAGGAAAAAAATACCCTGAAAAATCAGGGTATTTTATGAAGATGATTTGTCTGTCAGTGTGAAGTAAAAGGTCGTTCCTGAGCCGTAGCCGTACGAGTCGATCCAAATGCGCCCGCCATGTACTTCAACGATCCGTTTCACCAGTGCCAGCCCGATGCCTGTTCCGCTGCTGGTGGGGTCGAGTTTGTCGAACAGCCCAAACACACGTTCATGGAAATCCTGGCGAATACCGGGGCCATTGTCTTTTACGAAGAAGATATTTTCGCCATCCCGTTTTTCGACACCGATCTCGATGATGGGTTTCGGCTGGTCGCTCATGAATTTGCAGGAATTCTCTACAAGATTTTGAATGACTTCGATGAGACGTTCCTTGTCGCCGTTGATCTGAGGCAGGTCGCTTCCGATCTTGACCTGAATCTGCTTCTCTTTCAATTGGCTTTCCACGCGCTTCAAGCCTTCTTCCACGACTTCTGAAAATGAGATGTTGCGCGGTTCGTTGATGATGTGCCCAACCCGCGAAAGTTCGAGCAGGTCATTAAGCAGGTTGTGCATTTTTTCAGCGGCCTCGGAAATGCGGCCAATATCCTGTTGCAGCCTGTCAAAATTCCCGTTGCGGGCATCTTTTTCAAGATAGCCCAGATAACCACGGATGGTGATCAACGGAGATTTGAGGTCATGTGAAGCTGTGTAAGTGAAACGTTCCAACTCTGCGTTCTTTTGCTCCAATTCCGTCACCAGCTTTTCCTGAATGGTCAATTCCCGTTTGAGCGATTCTTGCAGGCGGGTATTTTCGATTGCAACGGCAAGGTTGGCGGCGATGGTGGAAAGCAGACGCAGGTCGTTTTCGGAGAAGGCATTTTCTTTTTCCATATCGTGGACGGAAATGGCGCCAATGCCTTTTTCGCCGATCATCAGCGGAACGGTCAGGGAAGAACGGGCGGGGCTGTTATCGTAGTAAATGACGCCATACTCCGCCGAGACTTGTGCCCAGTTTGTATTGATCAAGAATGCCTTTTTCGTCCGCAGGACACTGGAGGTCATCCCTTTGCCGAAAGTCAGAGAGGGAGCCTGAATTTGCTGGCCTTTCTCAACATAATATGGGAAATGGATCAGGCTTGTAGTGGCATTCAACAGGGAAATAAAGAGGTTATCCACATTGAATGTGACCTTGATCTGGTCGCCTGTTTGTTGGATGAGTTCTTTCAGGTCGGTTTGGGCAATGAGAGTCTCACTCACACCGCGGACGGCATTCAATTCGGCCAGCCGTTTTTGCAATTGATCTTCGGCCATTTTGCGGGCGGTGATATCCACCAGAAATCCCTGCAGGACATTATTTTCCATGGAGCGGATGCTTTGGTCTTGCACCCAGACATAATTGCCGCTGCGGGTTTGCAGGCGGTATTCGGTGCGGGGCATTTGTCCGCTGTTGAGCGAGGAGAGCTCCGCTTCCACGGTCCGTTCACGGTCATCGGGATGAATGAGGCGATACCAAAGGTCTTTGTTGAGGGTCCATTCTTCGGGAGTGAAACCTGTCAACGCCTCGATCTGCGGGCTGACATAATGCCAAATGCCCGCCGCCCCAGGCTCGGAAATGTAAACCACCGCTGGGATTTGCTCAACCAGGTTGCGGTAGCGCGTCTCGGCATCACGGAGCTGCTTTTCAATGGTCTCGCGTTCGCGTATTTCCAACTCGGCGGTTTTGATATTTTCATTCAGGCGGGCGATGACAAGCCACTGAAAGACGGTCACCAGCACCACACACAGGCTTGTGGAGAAGTAATCGGCAAAGGTGTTGAATTGGCTGAATTTGTTTGTGATGTATCCATGTGTTTCGAGGAAGCCGAACAAAATCACCTCGGCAAGGATAAGGGCCCCCACAATAATGGTCCCTCTGCGGCCTGCCAGCAGCCCGGCTGCGATCAAAACAACCACCAAACCCAAAATGGCAGGATCTCGGATGCCATTATTCTTATAAACCAGGCTCGAAATGATGGCGAGTGTGGTGAATAGCGAAACCCACCGAGCGGCATTTAAGTATCCGAAATACCCCAGAACCAGAGCGATGAACAGCAAGAGGCTGAGCGGGATCATCTCAGCACGGTTGATGTTAATGGCAGCCATGAGCGCCGCACCGACCACACCAGTGATAAGGGTGGCCAGCACGAGCTCGCGCGCATTGAACGATCGCGTCTTTATTTTTAGTATTTCAGAGATATATTTATTCATGGAGCCAGATATGGTAATTCTACTTTAAAAGAAATAACCCGTAAGGTCTGAGCCTTGCGGGTCGCAGGGGGTGATGCACTTGAGCCACCAGTGGGATACGAACCCACGACCTAACGATTACGAATCGTTTGCTCTACCAGCTGAGCTATGGTGGCTTATTTTCAAGCGGCGGGGATTATAAAGGATTAGGCTTAATCTCGCAAGTTTTCGAGGTTTCGCGTCGTCTGTACCGTGGAGAATTGAGAAAATATGCTTCGTATTGCCATGTTATCGTATCACACCTGTCCTTTGGCCACACTCGGCGGCAAGGATACAGGTGGAATGAATGTATATGTCCGTGATCTGACCTGTGAATTGGGGCGGATGGGGATCCATGTGGATGTGTTCACCCGCTCTCAGGACGAGCATGTGCCGCATGTTGTGCATGAATTGGGATTTGGCAATCGTGTGGTGCATATCCCTGCGGGGCCTGAAGAGCCGAAAAGCAAGAGCGATATTGCAAAATTCATCCCTGAGTTTGTTGAGGGCATCAAACAATTTGCCGCTGAGAAGAATATTCACTACGATGTCATTCACAGCCATTATTGGATGTCTGGGTTGGCGGCGGAGGCCTTGAGCGATGCCTGGGGCGGTACGCCCATTGTCCACATGTTTCATACGTTGGGGGAGATGAAGAATCGGGTGGCGCGTTCGGAGGATGAACGTGCAGGGGAAGACCGACTCAAAGGCGAGAGGCAGGTTCTCGGTCGGGCGGATCGGATCGTTGTCGCCACTTTGGCTGAGTTGACCCAGTTGAGATTCCTGTACCGTGCGAATGCCCGCAAACTGGTTGTCATTCCGCCAGGGGTGGATACGAGTCATTTTTATCCCATTCCTGCCGATGAGGCGAAGCAGTACATTGGCCTGACACCCGATAGCCGCATGGTGCTTTTTGTGGGGCGTATTGAGCCGTTGAAAGGTGTGGACACGTTGATTCAGGCGATGTCTTGTTTGGGGGTGAATGAAATTCATAAACCTGTGCATCTGGCGATTATTGGCGGTGAACCTGATGTGATCCCTGAAAAAATGTCGGCTGAAATGGCGCGCCTGCAAAAATTGTGTGACGACCTGTGTATGGGCGGCATGGTGGTTTTTCTTGGCAAACGCGGGCAGGATACGCTGCCATACTATTACTCGGCGGCGGAGGTGCTGGTGATGCCTTCGTTATACGAGTCTTTCGGAATGGTGGCATTGGAGGCCATGGCCTGCGGTACGCCCGTCATCGCTTCTGAAGTGGGCGGGCTCGGTTATCTTGTGCAGGATGGGGAGACAGGATACACCATTCCCGATAGCGACCCTGAGGCATTGTGCAATAAATTATCTGGATTATTAGGTGACGCGCATCTGCGCGAAACGATGGGCCTGCGTGCGGCGGAATATGCATTGGACTACGCCTGGTCAAATATTGCCGCCCAGATCGTGGATGTGTACAAAGGGCTGGTGGAGAAGCGGAGTGTTGGTGTTTTGCTCACTGGCTCTGATGCCGTACGTTCTTAAGAACTTTTAGGCCAGTTTTCGTGCCGTCGCATGGAACAAACGCCGTATTCATTGCGTCTGCTTTCCATGCGACCTCTTTATATATTTTTGCTTTCAAGTGTATTTGTCTTTGTGGCAGGTTGTTCAACGCCTCAGACTACCGTAAACAACGTCCCCGTTTCAGAACCAACAAGCAATGATTTGCCGCCTTCTTCTGTCGCCTTCGTTGATGCAAGGTTTGCGGCTGAAGCCACAGCGATACAGCTTCTGGAGACATTGGATGGTGCGAACTGGCTCGAAGGCCCCCGTGTCTTGTATGTTGAAGAGATGAGTTATGAACAGGCCAACCAAAAGATCGGCTTGGGGGAGGGCGATTTTGTTACCTGGCCTCAGGGAACAAGGGTGTGGTTTGTCATTGCCAGTGGAAGGTGGCAGGTGACACAATTTGGTCCAAATCCTGAAATTTATGAAGGGTGTCTGTTTATGGTGTATTCAGTCAGTGGGGCTAATATTATTGCTATGGGTGATTCGGTTTGTCCAACCAATTAATTCTTATTTCCAGCGCGGTCATGGTGTTCCATACACATGGTCGCGCTGGAAAGTCTCAATTTCAGAACGGGTAAATATATATCCAGCAGGCTTGGCTTCAAGGCTGTTGGATATGCCCATGTTGCCGATCGTGTCTCCGTTGAGTGTGATGGTGGCTGTCTGTACAAAGGGGTTTGCAAATACCGTCATGAGAATTTGCATACGTGCGGCGATCAAGGTGACATCGCCAACACCAAAATACTCGCCCTGTAAAATCACGTTTGTATGGCCGTCGTTGAAAGTGACATCCACTATTGCCACGTTGGTGCTCGTCCAGCCATTTCTTTCATCGCGCAGAACATTTTCAAGCGATGCTCTGATGTTTGTGGCCGTGTCGGGTCCGTATGTTCTGTCAGAGGGTGTTGGCGCAAGGATGTAGGATATGACTACTATGCTTCCATCGGGAGGTGGATTTTCAGCAGGTGTTATGAAATAGTAGTGAACAATCCGCTCTGATATTGGTATGGATGGGTCTGTAAATAGCAATGGCGTGGGGCTGGCAGGTAAAACGACCGGTGCAGCGGGTGTAGCTGTGGGAAGCGGGTAGGGGGCTTGGGTCGCGTTGCCGTTATTTGAAAGGGTTTGTATCAATGGTGGTGGACAATCCGCTACTGGCGTTGGGGTGGAGACAAAGGTGGATAGACTGTTGTTGTCTTCGTTAGTTTCCAAAATTAAGTTTTCTGGGTCAATGACGGCAGTGTAGTTGCCGTCTGTAGCCGTTGCAGGGAAAAATATGACCTTGCTTTGATATGCTTCCAGAATCTCAAGTTGAGTTGAATGGTTTGCAGTTGACACAGCAACATCATGTACTGGAACTGCACTCTGGTTGGCGGCTATAACGAGCAGGACATAGGTGTCGATGCAATTGCCGTTTTCGTCAACCATGCTTACGTAGGCAGAGGTGATTGCCAGATCTGGCAACTTTGCTGTGTTTGTTGGTGTGCCCTCTGCGCTTGGATCAGGTCGGTTAACAAAAAACAACACAAGGGCCGAAATAATAATCAATAAAGTGCCGACTACTGCATATATTTTTTTCAAGGAAATCCTCCGAGTTGAAACAGACTTGACGCCATTGTCGGCGTTTTTGCTGTTCATTTCAACTGCGGATTCCCGTGGTGTACTCGGAGTATGGCTGACTACGGATTTCCCCAATTGCAATACTGCCTCTGTCCTTGAATTCACTTGAAGTTTTTTGTAAATCTTTTTCAAGTGATATTCAACGGTGTTTGGGGAAATACCAAGCGCCAGGGCAATTTGCTTGTTGCTCTTGCCCTGTAAAAGGCTTTCTATGACTTCTTTTTCGCGCTGGCTGAATTGATTTGTGTCGCTGTCCATTTTGGCTGTTTTGGGTTTTGCGAGAAAACCTTGTGTCTAAAAGCAAAATGACCTGCATGACACAGGTCATTTTGCTTTTATTCCTTCATCCGTACGTAAAAGATGATCGGACCGTCTTTTTCAGTTGCGCGCATTTCGAAGCGGTCTTTTAATTTACTGATCATCTTTGATAGTTGCTTGTGGCCGTAGGTGCGTGGGTCGAAGCCTGGGTCTACTTGATAGAGCGCATTGCCCATGTTTGCCAGAGAGGCCCACCCATCTTGTTGTACGGCCATTTCAAAAGCCTGACTCAGGATGGGCATTGGGTCCAGTTCTTCCTTTTCATCCTTGGCTTTTTTGGTTTTATCCACGTTTCTATTCTTTTGTGGGGAGGTCTTCTTTTCTGAGGTCAGGTTTTCCGTGTAGACGAATACATCACAAGCATTGACAAAGGGTTTGGGTGTCTTCTTTTCACCGATGCCCATTACGAAAACACCTGTTTCGCGGATACGGGTGGCAAGCCGCGTGTAATCGCTGTCGCTGGAGACCAGACAGAAGCCATCCACCACATCCGAATGCAGGATATCCATCGCGTCAATGATCATTGCGCTGTCGGTTGCATTCTTTCCAATGGTGTAGCGGAATTGTTGAATAGGTTGGAAAGCATGAAAATTGAGCGTGTCTTTCCACGAATTCATGCTTTGGGTCGTCCAATCCCCATAAATGCGGCGGACGGTCACCTGGCCGTAGCGTCCTGCCTCCACCAGCATCTGGGAAAGCAGCCCCGCCTGGGCGTTGTCGCCGTCGATCAGCATGGCAATTTTGTTTCGAGCGAGTGATTTGATGGGTTCGTCGGTCATAA
>DAOQID010000028.1:0-17797 GCA_035339375.1 Anaerolineales bacterium
CTGTAAAAAACAATTTCATTGATTGTATGGCAAGCAAACTCCCCGCCATTTGCTTTGAACTTCGGCTCTTGTTGATGGATTGCGCCTCTGCAGCCAACTGGCGGGCAAGAGCAATTTGCGTTTGCCTTTTTGCTTCTTCTTCATTCGCAACGGCAGTCGCTTTTGCAGATTCCGCATTTGATTGAGCCGTTTGCGCCACAAATAGATTAGATTGGGCAGTTGCCGCATTATTTTTTGCTTCAGTGGCATTTTGGGTTGCACGTCCTGCCTGCACAAAACCAAATATCGCCAATGCAGCCAAGGCAATCACACCCACCACCGAAATCCCCGTAATTACTCTGCGCTGCCCGTCTGTCGCTTTTCTGCTCTTAAACACATACTCCCGCTGCAAATCGGTGGGATACGGCTCTTTCGATGTATTCGTCGCAAGCCGAAACTCCGCATCCTGCAAATCCCTGCCGCGCAGGAGAAAACTGGTTTCCTTGTTGTTCCGCTCCCACTCCAACGCCTTGACTTGCAAGCGGCGGTGACTTTGCACCCATTCGTAATCCGTGTGGATGCCTTCCAGCAGTTTCTTGAGCGATGCCTCGAAGTCGTCACTCTCGCGGAAGAAGATCCAGTTCAAATGTCGCAAGTGATTCGGCGCTTCCTCCCCCCTGATATCGCGTACCACCAACGGAATCAAGCGTTTGCCATTTTTTGCGGCATGCTCAATTTCCTGTCCGCACACCTTTGAGGCGACTGAATCGGGGCTGATTAGAAAGAGAAAGACATCGGCTTCTTCGATTCCTTTTTCCACTTCCCGCCACCAATCCACGGTCGGCGGAATGCCTTCCCAATCCACCCAGAAATCAAGTTCGCTTTTCTGCAGCTCACCCGTGAGTCTCTTTGCAAAGTCAATGTCCTTGCGCGAATATGATATGAATACTTTCGCCATGATGTATTCCCTCCGCTGTTGAGTCAAGTTTTAATGACAAAAAAGACCCTAAAGGTTTGAAACCTTTAGGGTCTGTAAACTAATTCAACGGCAATCCCAAATCTGCTAATTTTTCCTTCGTCGGCCAGCCTTTTTCATCCCAACCGCGGAGTTTGTAAAACTCGGGCAGCATTTTGTCGAGTTCCACCACCTTGCCTTTGGCGGGGCCATCGGGCAGCGGTTCGTGCAACATACGGTGCGGAAGGGTATCTTCTGTGGAACCAGCTTTCAGCAGGAACATGCGTTCAAGGGTGTACACACGGTCGGCGGCTCTCAGTGCTTCTTCGGCCGTGTACCCAGCGCCCGTGGAGAGATTCATCATGTTCGCCAGCGTTTGCGGCAGGATCATGCGATCTTTATTGAACATGTAACGAATACCGACAAACACACACACGCCGGAAGAATCCATCAACGCGAAAGAATCTTCAAAGTGCTTGACGAGTTCAGGCTTACCTTCAGTTGTGAGCGGATTTTCCTTCACAGGCACGCCAAAGACTTCTTCGTATGCCACGTCACCTTCCATGTGGGAAGCGCCCTTGTTGGAGGTGGCGTACAGCAAGCCCATCCCTTGCGAGCCGCGCGGATCGTACCCGGGGAACTCCTGCTTGCGAGTGGTGACGGCGATTTCGGGGTGGCCATATTTTTCCGCAAGGCGATAGCTGCCCTGGGCAAGTTCCTTACCAAAGCCTTCGTTGTACGCCATCAGCTTGATCATTGCGATCATTGCATCGTGGTCACCAAATTTCAACGGCTGACCGATCACCTCTTCTGGAATGTATCCCTTCTCATACATTTCCATTGCGGCGGCAATGGTCATGCCTGTGGAGATCGTGTCCATGCCATATTCATTGCACAGGTAATTTGCTTTCACCAATGCGGCAAGGTTGCTCACCCCACAGCCTGTTCCCAGCGACGAAATGGTTTCATATTCTGGGCCTTCCCCTTTGCCTTTGTAGGGACCATCGGGAACTTCCGTGAGACGCCCGCACGAAAGCGGACAGCGATAACAAGGTGTGTGGCGAATCAGATATTGATTCTTGAGCGCATCTCCATCCACATTGTGAACATGCTCAAAAGTCCCTTGCAGGAAATTATGCGTAGGCAAAATGCCCAGGGTATTCGTCACTTGCGGCACATAAGAAGTGCCATAAATGCGCATGTTCGAACCCTTCTTCACATCTGCGCCTACGTTCTTGGAGGTTTCCACACTTAGGGTTCGCATTCCCTCGGGGTCATGCAGCGGCGGGTTTTTACTCCCCATCGCCACCACGGCTTTAAGATTTTTACTGCCCATCACGGCCCCCACACCAGAACGGGCAGCCGCACGATGTTTATCGTTCATGATCGCCGCCATCAACGCAAGGTTTTCACCCGCAGGTCCAATACATGCGACTCTGGCTTCTTCGGATGTTTCTGCCTTTAGGATATCGGTAGTCTCATGCGTATCCTTGCCCCAAACATGCGCGGCAGACCTAACCTCAACCTGGTCCTCATTCACAAACAGATACACAGGCTCAGGCGACCTGCCTTCAAAAATATACAGATCAAAACCCGTGCGCTTCATCCAGGTCGGGAATTCGCCGCCCGAATTGGAATGAGCCAGCGCACCCGTCAAAGGAGATTTGGTAACCACCATGTAACGGTTGCCTGTCGGTGCGGGGGTGGCGGTCAGCGGACCTGTGGCAAAGATCAGCTTGTTCTCAGGTGAAAGCGGATCAGCCATCGGGTCCATCTCTTTATAAAGATAATGGATCGCCCATCCGCGCCCGCCGAGGTAATCACGGGCGATCTTTGGGTCCACATCTTCGGTGGTGACTTTATGAGTGGTGAGATTTACTCGCAAAATTTTGAGGTGCCAGCCGTACATAGGGTTCTCCTGTGGAAAAAGATGGGTAGGAAGGGTGTAGTTACAGGGTGAAGGGTTTTTCTTTGCGCTTCTTCGTATCCTTCGCGGTCAACGATTCTATCCGCCAGCGATTGCCGAAAATGCAGTGACCATATCGCCTTCTTGAAGCGGGGTATTCATGTCCACCGTCAAGCCGTTCAACACGATGACGCTTTCATCGTTGAGGGGAATATCGAAACGTGAAATGGCATCATACACCGTCGTCCCATCAGGGACATTCAACTCAACGACGCCGTGTTCCGCCTCGGGCGGCAGGGCTGCACGATAATTGGCAATGAGTTTGACGCGGATCATCATTTGTGAATTTTAGCATGAAAGCGGATAAAATAATTGGCATGAAAAGACAAATTCCCTACCATGGCTGGTGTTTTGTGTGCGGAAATGAAAACCCACGCGGCATCGGCATCACCATGTTTGTGGATGACAACGGCATCCTCACATCTGAATTTACGTTGAACGAAACACATCAAGGCCCGCCTGGATATTCTCACGGCGGGGCATCCGCCGCCATTTTGGATGAGGTGATGGGGTTGGTGGTTTGGGCGGCAGGTCACAAGGTGGTGGCGGCGAATATCAACATCAACTACCGCAAACCACTTCCGCTGCATCAGCCGCTTCTGGCAGAAGCACGCATCAGCGAGGTTGGCGAAAGAAAGATCACCAGCGTAGGAGAAATTCGTTTGGCTGATTCAACTGTCGCCGTGAGTGGAAGCGGGGTGTACGTCGTCGCACCGCATTTATTCGAAGCAAAACGTCTAAAAGGAGTCGTGTCATGAAAACCATCGGCCTGATCGGCGGCATGAGCTGGGAGTCATCCATTGAGTATTACCGCATCATCAACGAGACCGCAAAGGAAAAACTGGGCGGTCTGCATTCGGCAAAAAGTTTGATGGTGACCGTTGATTTTGCAGAGATCGAAAAACTGCAACACGAAGACCGCTGGGATGAAGCCGCCCAAATTCTGGTGCAATGTGCGCAAGACCTTGAACACGGCGGCGCCGATTTTATTGTGCTCTGCACCAACACCATGCACAAACTGGCCGACCAGATCACTGCCAATGTAAGCATCCCTTTTTTGCACATTGCAGATGCAACCGCTGAAAAGATCCGTGCCGCAGGCTTGAAACGCATCGGGTTGCTCGGCACACGCTTCACCATGGAACACGATTTTTACAAGGGCCGCCTTGTTCAAAACTTCGGTCTTGAAGTGTTGATTCCCGAACAAACAGATCGAGACATTGTCCATCGCGTGATCTACGATGAACTCGTGCAAGGCAAGATCGTGGAAACATCACGGGAAGAATATAAACGCATCATCGAATGGCTGATCGAACAGGGCGCCGAAGGCATCATCCTTGGCTGCACCGAGATCGAATTGTTGGTCAAACAAAACGACAGCCGCGTGCCGCTCTTCCCCACTACGCTCATCCACGCGGTGGCGGCTGTGGAAAAGGCCTTGCAGGAGGATTGACCCCTCATGAGAATTTTCCACGCGATATTCTTTTCCCTGCTCTTGAGCGCGTGTCTGACTACGCCCGGGCCTGATACCACGCCCACAGCAGATTCGCCCTTTGTCACGGTGCAAGAGGAAAACCCTTATTCGCCCAAACCCGAAGACCTCGGAAAACAACAAGCAAGTGTCATCGTCACTTCTGTAGATCTCTCCGAACGTTCAGACCTCTCTCCTGTACGGGTGGAGGTCAGCATTTTTGGTTCCATGCCCAGTGTGTGCAACGAACTGCGCGTCACCGTAGACCCGCCAACCGCAGCTTACGAGGTTCATATCGAGGCCTACAGCGTTGCCGACCCAAATCAAAATTGCGAGAACGTCTTCCAGCAATTTGAAGGGCATATCCTGCTCGGCGTGTACACCCCAGGACGATACACCATTTGGGTAAATGATACCTTTGTGGGAGATATGATCTCCAATTAATTGACCATATTTCCCATTCACGCCACCTAAAATCTGGATATACTCCTGCCAGCCCAAAAACAGGAGATATCAATCGTGTTCAATTTTTTCAAGAAAAAAGAAAAGAAACCAGAAACAAGCCTTGCTGATGCATTGCGTGATGTGATCTTCGGTGTTGCCCCTGCAACTGAATGGCCCAAGGGAGATACAGGTGAACATCCGTGGTCGGTTTTCATTGAAGCGCGCCGACACATCATGGAAAGACAAAATTTCGAAGAAGCCGCAAAACTTTACAAGCAGATCACAGAAACGCCCGGACTTGAGTCTCGTCACTATTTACAGGCATGGTTCTTCCTCCGCAAGATGAACATTCAGCCGCCTGCCGATATGGCACGGAAAGCCTACGGCATCGTTGTAGATGTCCGCTTGCAAAGTGGACCTGAATTGGTGGCTTGTTATGCCGACCATACCGCCCGCTACCTGCATAGCTCTGGGGGCGGAATCGTTTGGGAGGCACCAGATACCTCCCTGAACGATGTTATTGATGCGCTGATCCGCGCAGGAGATGAGGTGGCATCGAAAGTCCCGCCGTTGGAAAACAATATCAGGCCCAACGCCCCGCAGCAAGTGGATGCGGTCCAGATCGGTGTACTGACACCCAGCGGCATCCACCACGGCATTGGAACCTTCGAAGGCTGGTCCAAAGACCCCATGGGCAGCACGATCGTAAACGCAGCCAGTTATTTGATGCAAAACCTTGTCAACAAGAAAAAATCATAGGAATTTAAAAGCTCCACATATCTTGAAAATGTGGAGCTTTTTTCGCGTCGATGTTTTCATCCGTCTGCGCAAAGATCTGATCGCAATTAAGTCGAAGCAGAGAGCGGGAAATACTTATCCTTGAGGTCGTTGATGGGTTTTTCAAAGACCTGATAACTAAGGCTTGCAACCACGGCCGTCACCGCAAAAGAAATTCCATACAAGACCATATTCCCCGAATCAATGGAACCCAATTTGAGAACCAGCCAAATGGCAGCCGTGTGATACACGTATAGCCCATACGATATCTTTCCAAGATACCGCAGCGGGGGCAGGTCGAGGGTATGGTTGAAAAGTCCTGTCTTCGCCACGTTATAGATCAAAACCATAAACAGGTAATTCAACAACGAGTATCCCCAGATCTGCATGTAACCAACTGAGAATAGAAATCCCTGGCCGAGGGTACTCCAAAGCGCACGACCTTCCACAAGGTATTGAGTCGACAGGCCGATTGCAGGGACAAGGATCGAAGCAAGAAACAGTTGAAGCCGCGGACGGGGAATCTCAAACTGGGAGGCAAAGGCCCCAAACGCAAAGGCATCAATATGCGAAAAAGGCATGGCATAAACGGCAATATCGGGAATCGTCGTCATGAAAGGCAGCCTATGATAACTGTAGACCCAATACACAACTCCGCGCATGATCGGTCCCAATGCAATTGCGCCAAAGAACAACCGCTTCATTTTCTCATTGGGTGTCAGAAACACGATCAAGGGCCACAGGATATAGAACTGCTCCTCAACAGAAAGCGACCAAAGGTGGGTAAAGAAACGCGAATGTTCGTAGGCGCTGGTGGTATGGAAGAAGTCATAGACATAAAAAATGGAAAGCCATACCTGGAGCCAGAATTTATCGCCGAACTCATTCAAAAGCGGCTTGAATTCCAAAACAGGTGCGGCAAACTTCAAGCCAAACATGAGGAAGATATAGAAATAATACAACGGCACAATGCGTAAAAAACGCCTGCCATAGAACTTGGTGAAATACTCCCGTTTCCCCAGAGAATTCTTCATCCGTATCAAAATCCCTGTGATGAGAAAACCCGAAAGTACAAAAAATAACTGCAACCCCACCCAGCCAAAGCTCAAATTATCAGTATGAGCACCAAGAACCAAAAGAAAAGCAACCGCCCGCAAGCCATCGAGACCTGGAATCATAAGCGTGATTATACGTGCTGAAATTCAAGGCTACAAGAAGTTTTTACGGACCCCAGCGGGGCTGATAATCGCAATAATCGTTATCTGTCAAGCGGCGCAGATCTGTACCATCCACTCGCATGATGTAGATCTCACAGCCGTGGACTTCGAAACGGTCAAAGTAGGCAGTAAACGCCACCCATTCGCCATCAGGAGAAAAGGAAGGTCCCTGCGAATTTCCGCCAGCGGGTGAAATCTGCTGCAGGTCAGAGCCATCAGGATTCATGGAAAATAATTCCCGTTCCCAGGGTTTTCCTGAATACGTGACGATCAGCCCTGCCGCAGACCAGTCACTTCGTCCACGCAGGGCAGGTAAATGACTCACCTGGCGCAACCCACTGCCATCGAGGTTGATGATAAATAGCTGACTTAAGCCATCAGCATAGGAAGCGAACAGGATCTGCGTCCCATCTGGCGACCAGGTTGGGTCCCATGCGCGTACGTCCGATACCTGTCGCGGGTTGCCGCCATCTCGATCCATCAACCAGGTGGTGGGGTGTTCAGGATCGTCAAAGAAGCGTGTAAAAGCAATCGAATTTCCATCGGGCGAAATTTCAGGCGCGTTCAGGTCGCCAAGAGCAAAAGTCAGGGCTTTGGGTTCGCCCGCAGCCAGATCGAATTCATAGATCTCATAATGTTTGCTCTGTTCATCCAGGGCTGAATACAATACACTGAGCCCGTCAGGTGAAATGGATGGATAAAAGTGGCGGGTGGCATCTTCGGTGGTCAGGCGCTGATAGTTCGTCCCATCGGCATTGACCATGCAGATCTGTTCCCGTTCAAGCTCTTTGAAGACCTGACAGGTAAAGGCAATTTTCCCTGTTGGTTCGGAAGGCTCTTCAACCACTGGAGCAGTTGGCGCTGCTGTATCAACGGCAACTGGCGTACTGGCCTGCATGGTTTGAAACAAATGCGGGGTCGGCACAGGGGTTGCCACTGGCAGATTGCAAGCCGCCACAAGAAATAAAATTGAAAGGTGGAT
The DNA here is from genome assembly GCA_035339375.1 of Anaerolineales bacterium. GTDB lineage: Bacteria > Chloroflexota > Anaerolineae > Anaerolineales > Villigracilaceae > Villigracilis. The sequence continues at coordinate 7,792 of DAOQID010000028.1, forward strand.
CAAGGAAAGTTTTCTCATATTCAAGCTTTGTAAACGGCATTGATCTTTCTCTAACAAAACTCTTACTGACAAGTCTGTCCGTACGATATAAAATTTTACACACAACCAAGATCATCAATCCGCATCATTTTGCGGGTGAAATTCAATCAACACTCAGGAGGCAACCATGGCAAACGATGCACCTCAGCAATACACTTTCAAGGCTGAAACAAAACAATTACTGAACATCCTCATCCATTCATTGTACAAGGATCGGGAGGTTTTTCTGCGGGAACTGCTCTCGAACGCATCCGACGCGCTTAATCGCCTGCGCTTTGAAATGGTCACCAACCAAAACATCCTCGACTCAAACGCGGAGCTGCAAATCCGCATCAAGACCGACAAGGATGCACGAATGCTCATCATTCAAGACACGGGCATCGGCATGACCAAAGACGAGGTCATCGAAAATCTGGGGACCATCGCCCAATCCGGTGCGCGCAAGTTTTTGGATGCAACCAAAGACAAAAAAGTGGACTTTACACAGGTCATTGGCCAATTTGGTGTTGGCTTTTATTCCGTATTCATGGTGGCAGAATGGGTACGGGTCACCTCCCGCTCTTTTCGGCCAGATGCCAATGCAGTTAGCTGGTATGCCACAGGTGAGGACAACTACGAAGTCAGCGAAGCAGATATGAGCGAAAGAGGAACGAGGATCGAGATCAAGCTCAAGGAAGATGCTGCCGAATTCGCAGAGGAATTCCGACTTAAGAACATCATCCATAAACACTCGGATTATATCGGCTTCCCCATCTATATGGGCGACGGCACTGAAGCAGTCAATAAGCAAACCTCGCTCTGGCGCACTTCGAGGCAGGAGATCAAGGAAGATCAATACAAAGAGTTTTACCGCCAAACCACACTTGATTTCGAAGACCCGCTTTTGCATACGCACATGGTCACTGATGCGCCAGTGCAGTTGTATGCACTCCTGTTCATCCCCGCCAAGGCCGAACGCGGAATTTTCGCACTGCGAAAGGAAGACGGCCTGAAACTTTACTCGCGCAACATTCTGATAGATGACTACAACAAAGACCTGCTGCCAGAATATCTGCGTTTCGTTCAAGGTGTGGTGGACTCGGAAGACCTGCCGCTCAATGTCTCCCGTGAAACTGTTCAATCAAGTGGGCTGATGCCGAAGCTGAAAAAGGTCCTGACAAACCAGGTCATGCGCGAATTGGAGTTGCTGGCAAAAAACAACGCAGAAAAATATCACACATTCTGGCAGGAGTTTGGTCCATACTTGAAACAGGGTGTAGCCGCCAACCTCGCGGAAGCAGATGCCATCAAGCCGTTGTTACGCTTCAAAACCAATCTAAACCCCGAAACATGGACTTCGCTCGAAGAGTACGCATCTCGAATGAAACCCGAACAAAAGGAAATCTACTACATCATCGGCGAAGACCCGAAATCTGTGCTGCGCAGTCCGCACCTTGATTATTTCCATTCACAGGGAACCGAAGTGCTGCTGCTCACAGACCCGATGGATTCCTTCATGTTAATGGGACTGCGCAAATACAAAGACCTTGATCTGAAGAATGTCGCCCAGGCCGATGTAGACACCGCAAAACAATCAACCGAACAACCCGAAGCGGAAAAAATCTCAGGCGATGAATTCAACACCTTGATCGAACGGTTCAAGCAGGTGCTTGGCGACCGCGTCACAGATGTACGTGCCAGCACCCGCCTTGTTCAATCTGTTGCACGCCTTGTGGATACAGATGCCAACGCAAACCCGGATATGCAGCGTGTGTACAAATACCTCGGCAAGGAATATGAAATTCCAAAAAAGGTTTTGGAGTTGAATCCATCCCACACCATATTGAAGAATTTGCTTCATCAGGAATCAGATTCAGAATTGCAAAACATCATCATTGAACAGATCTATGATAGTGCCCTGCTGGTGGAAGGTCTCCACCCCGACCCATCCAGTATTGCGGAGCGAGTACAGCAAATCATGGAAGCAGCACTAAAAAAATAACGGCACGCATACGCAACTAAAAAGATAAAAACTGTCGCTATTTGTGTAAATCGGTTGTAAAGCATTGATATTGTGATTTTCATTACAATATCAATGCTTTTATTTTTAAACCTGAAAAGAAATACATTTTGTTACCAAATTGTGACAAGGCTGTGACATCCCCGTAACAATGGGGCGCTATAAATAAAGTATGGAAAACAACAAACAAAAAAGGAGACAATGAAAATGAAAAAGCAAACCACCCTCTTCTCTGTGCTACTCGTCATTCTGGCTTTGTTTTTCTCAAACACCCAGCCAGTTGGCGCGGCTGCACCAGCCGTGATCTCAGCCGCTCTGCCCAACCCTGGCGCGATCATTCCAGTTGCCGCTGGAAAAACCGCCACGTACTCACAGGGACCACACACTTCGGGCTTCCCATCCAGTTGGGGCATTGTAAACCCTGGTAAAGTCACCAGCAGCATTGACCTTGGCTACTCCGGCACCGTTGTTGCTCCGATCAGTGGATACCTCGCCATCATGAAAGATTGCGGCGATCACCAAGTGGCAGTTGTCCGCGCCTCAAATGGCTGGGCCATCGGCCTGACGCACATTTTCGTCAACACCACAGTAAGAAACAAATCAGTGTCACAGGGGCAGGTGATCGGCAAAACCGTTCCGCCTCCTGCAACCAGCAAAGGCTGCGGATACGGAAAAGGCTCACATATCCACTACACGCTAATGAAATGGGTCCAGAGCGGCACGATCAAATACACTGAACAAGACATTGTCAACACCTATTTTTCCAAGTGGATCGTGAAAAACACCTATCTTGATGGTCCCACCAGGATCCCCATTGGCGGTGTGATCAAATAAAAAGCGCAAACTTTAGCAAAGCAGGCATCCATATACAGGATGCCTGTTTTGCTCTTAAAACAAACTACAATGTGGACAAACCAAATTTACAGGAACCGAAATAATCAAATGGATATTCAAACCGCATACAACGAATGGTCAGGAATCTACGACACAAACACCAACCTGACCCGTGATCTCGATTCAAAACTGACCCGTGACCTGCTTGCCCATCAAAAATTTGACTCCATCCTCGAGCTTGGCTGCGGAACAGGCAAAAACACCATCTTCTTCAGCCAAATTGGGAAGAAAGTACACGCACTGGACTTCTCACCTGGCATGATCGAAAAAGCCAGAACAAAGGTCAGCGCAAGTCATGTCCGCTTTGAAATGGCAGACCTCACCAAGCACTGGCCATGTCAAAACGAAGCCTATGACCTGATTTCCTGCAATCTGGTTTTGGAACATATCGCTGAACTCCCTCATATTTTTTCCGAAGCAGCACGCGTGTTGCATCGGGGCGGAAAATTCCTCATCAACGAGCTACATCCCTTCAAACAGTATCAGGGCACAAAAGCTCGTTTCGAGCGCGGCACTGAGACCGTTGAACTGGAAGTCTTTGTACATCACATCTCTGAATTCATCACCACCGCCCTGAAACATGATTTCAAGCTACTCCACTTCAATGAGTACTGGCATCCGCAAGATGACAATAAACCACCCAGAATCGCAACTTTTATTTTCGAAAAACAGAACTAAGGGCAAAGGTTCAAGGAAGTAATTTTTGCAGCCTGTCCACATAAGCGGAAAGCAATTTCATAAAATACTTCCGCCTCCAGGTGGCGTGGCTCTGAATAAACTGATGCAGCCATCCATGCTCGTTCCCATGTTCATGTTCCGCCTCTTCGTCTATCTGCCATTTATCCAGAACCGCATAAATGCAATAGAGATTGATCGCCACCTCATCAGGCTGCTCAGACCCAAAATACCCCTGCAATATGGATCGATGGAACTTCTGCATCACTTTCTCGCGGATAAACAAACCATAGGACAGAGTTTGCAGGCGATAGGTCTGCAAATCGGTCATGATCTTGGCAATATCCATGTAAATGGGACCATCAATAAAATGCGGGTCCAATATCCCAATACGATTGTCTTCGGCAACTAAAAAGTTTGCACAGTCAAAATTCCAATGCAACAAACCAAAAGACAAGTTGTGATCCTTGTAAGCGGCTCTTGTTTGCCTCAAAACATTACGGACAAGTGTAAAGTCAAAGTCATGGAATGGCTCAATGACATTTATGCTCTTCTCAAGAGCGGCATGGATATCATCGCTAAAAAACGGTCCTTCGTGCAACTTACCCAACTGCTCATGATACACACGCAACCAGCGTCCCGAACGATAAAACCAGTTACTTAATTGTTCCTGCCAGCCTGCATGGTAGGCCGTTTTGAAATTCAATATCATGTTGCGCAATGGACGTGCTTCCAGTTCTTCCATGACAAGGGCGCTGAAGGGGTCAAAAAATGCCAATGGACGAACTGCGCAAAAGTGGTCTTTTTCTTCACTACTAAAATATCCGTATGGATTGGTGTTGTTATTTTCCCCCGGGATATTCTCAGCCGTTGAAACAAAATTCTCAATGGCTTTCAGAGCCTCATAATCATTCCGTCCTTCCTCTTTCAAACCAGGGCTGCTAATCGATTCTGAAATACTTTGATCAGGGTGGCGGCGAATTTTCACCAGAATCGCCCGCCTCTGTAAATCTGCCAGTTGAATTTGGTAACGCACAAAAACCGACCATTCCCGCATCCGCACATCAGGGGAACTTATGATCGATGCACCAATACCATACCAATTAGAAAGATTCGCTCGCAGGGTTAAAGTCAGATCTGGAAGCAAAACTGCAACTTCGTCAAAAGACACAAAACGCTCCTTTAAAAACCAATAAATTAAAACAAAGCTACATCAGGTCTCTGGTTTTATTGTATCAGCAGGAAAAGAACACCCTGCGCTACTTGCATTTCAACAATATATTAATTATTTTGATTCCTTTTCGTCCACTTTGTAGTGTCATTTATAGTAGCATGGTGAACTTGGGAAACACACTCCACCATTAGTCCTTGCCAATTTGGATTTTTTTACCAGATGCCCACCTTTAGATACCAATGTCACCGCCCAGATTTCTGAAAATCTCCCCGCAACCTGCAAGGATTTGTTATTTGTATTTCCGAGTAAGTAGTGTGTCAACCATTGTCCCTACCAGCAGCCCAAGCGCTGTGAAAAAGACCTTGAAAGCAAGGACTCTGTCAGGAAAGCTCCAGGGCTTTTGCCAGATCCATAATTTCTTATCCTCTGTCAGAGCTAGCGAGACCCTCCAGGGACTTGCAATCGTACTGATCGAACTGCCTTGAGGAGTCTCAGCAAATATGGTGGAAGTGACACAGGATTTGATCTCCTGTTGAAACAAGGGATATAAAAAATAATCACTTTCGCATCGGCCTTCACTGACCACATACGCATCACTTGGAACAAGGTCTGAAACCGCCTCATCCTCCTGCCAACAACCTGCCGCCTCCTGGCATGGATACAAAATATGATAAGTGGCGCCATCTGTGGTCGTCACCCAAAACTCATTGCCATAGGGTTGTAAATTGAGAATCGTTTCTACGGGATGGGGAAAATAATCGATCGGCTGCCAAAACGTCCCCCCGCCCGCAAACCAAAAACTGGTTAACAAGTATCCGAACAATGGGCCCAAGGTGATGCAAGCCAGAAATATTTTCAGTCTTTTTGAAGATTCCATAAGGCGGATATTTTATCTCAAACGAACACGGGGGTTGCTTTTTCAATAAAAACGGGACAGAAAATAGCAGGAACTTTTCTGTCCCGTTTTAGAAGTGACTGGGCTAAAACCCCTCCGCCACGTACTCACCCCACACGCCTCTCAGTGCATTGCAAACCTCACCGAGGGTAATATCATTTTCCACGCACTCAATAAAGAGCGGCATCAAATTTTCCGTCCCTTTGGCAGCTTCGGTTAATTTTCCAAGCAATGCTGTAACCCGCCCACTGTCACGTGCATCACGCAATTTCTTCAACTTCTCCCGTTGACCCAGTTCAATGGACGGATCCACTTTCAAGCGTTCCAGGGTGAGAACTTCATCTACGGAAAATTGATTGACACCCACAACGATCTGCTCTTTGCGCTCGACGGCTTGCTGGGCGGCATAGGCAGCATTTTGAATTTCATTCTGCATGTAACCGCGCTCAATGGATTGCAATGCGCCGCCCATTTCGTCGATTTTGGCAATATAGTCAAGCGCACCTTTTTCGATTTCATCGGTCAAATGCTCGATCAGGTATGAACCAGCCAGCGGGTCGATCGAGTCGGCTACCCCTGATTCGTAGGCAATGATCTGCTGTGTACGCAATGCCACGCGGACAGATTTCTCGGTTGGCAGCCACAACGCCTCATCCATGCTGTTGGTGTGCAGGCTTTGTGTGCCGCCAAGCACTGCAGAAAGTGCCTGCAGGGTCACACGCACCACATTGTTTTCAGGTTGCTGCGCCGTGAGTGTGGAGCCTGCGGTTTGAGTATGAAAGCGCAACTGCCACGAAGCAGGCTTCTGTGCTTTAAATCTCTCGCGCATAATTCGCGCCCACATGCGCCGTGCTGCGCGGAATTTGGCAACCTCTTCGATCAGGTTGTTGTGAGCATTGAAGAAGAATGAAAGCTGGCCAGCAAAATCGTCCACATTCAAACCAGCCTTGAGGGCGGCTTCCACATAGGCCATGCCATTCGCCAGCGTGAAAGCCACTTCCTGCACAGCAGTGGACCCTGCCTCGCGGATATGGTACCCCGAGATCGAGATCGTATTCCAAAATGGAACTTCAGCGGCGCAAAATTGGAAGATATCTGTGATCAAACGCATCGAAGGTGCAGGCGGGAAAATATACGTTCCACGCGCCACGTATTCTTTGAGAATATCATTCTGAATCGTGCCGCGCAGCTGGCGCATATCTGCACCCTGACGTTTTGCCACGGCGATATACATGGCCAGTAAAACACCTGCAGGCGCATTGATGGTCATTGATGTGGAAACTTTTTCAAGGGGGATCTGGTCGAACAACTGCTCCATATCACGGATGGAAGAAATGGAAACACCCACCTTGCCAACCTCACCCTGTGCGATCGGGTCATCGGCATCGTAACCGATCTGGGTCGGCAAATCGAAGGCCACACTCAGCCCCGTCTGCCCCTGTGCAAGCAGGTAGCGATACCGCTTGTTGGATTCTTCTGCAGTGGAAAAGCCAGCGTACTGGCGCATCGTCCAAAAGCGTGAACGGTACATCGTCGGTTGAACGCCGCGGGTGTAGGGATATTCTCCGGGGAAGCCCAGTTTTTCTTCGTAAGCAGAGTCATCTGTCGGCGGGAGAGAGAGGCGCGGCACTTCAATTCCAGAAGAATACTCAAAACGATCCTTGCGCTCTTTAAACTTATCCAGGGATTTTTTGAGAGTGACTTCTTTCCATTTTTGATATTGATCATTGAGGGTCATGGGTAAGTCCTTTTTAACCACGAAATTTTGAGGGGTAAATCCATGCTCAAGTATAAATCCAACCTAAAATTAGCTGTAGGACAAGTGACATGCTGACACACGCAAAACATCCCGATTTCATATTCATCCACTTCAGATGTAATAACTTTCATAATTGTTAACGCAGGGTGTGTGTGCAAATTTACGAACTTTCTAAAACAGGCAGTAAAATTACAGAGTGACCAGCAATTTGACGGCGAACCTTACCATTCAAACCGCGCAAAGTATAAATGAAATAGACAGGCAAACCTGGAACGCGCTTTCAACTGGGCTGCCATTTCAAAGCCACCGCTGGTATCAATTTGGCGAGCGCGTGATGTACGATTGCAAGCCGACTTACCTGCTGGCTTATCATCAAAACGAACTCATTGGCCGTGCCGTTTTATGGAAGATAAGCAGCGAGCCGCTTCCACTCTCACCGGGAATTGGTCGCACCATTACTGAAACCACTCTGCGCCGACGGCCTCTGCTCATTTGCCGTTCTCCTCTTTCCAACGCCAGCGGATTGATCCTGCCGAAGAATTCCCTGCGCGTCGAAACCCGAAATGCACTCAGTGAAATCGCTCTACAAACCAGCCGTCAGGGAAATTGCCTGGCACTCGTTTTCGATTTTCTTGACGAAGGGGACAGCCAGGGCTGGGAAGGTGATTTCGTGCCTGTACAACTCTCAGACCCAGGCACTGTGATGCACAGCCGCTGGGCCAGCCTTGAGGAGTTTCTCGAAAGCGGCAACAAAAAAGACCGTCAACACTTCAAGCGGACCCTGCGTGAAGCGGAAAAGCTCGGCATTACGATCGAAAAACACCGCAAGGTCAATGACGTTGAAGCCGCGCTCAAACTCATCCGCAATGTGGAACGTCACTACAAAAATTCGCCCAACCCGTGGATGCGAAGCCTGCTCGAAAATCTTGAGCAGGTGCAGGGAACCTGGCTTGAAGCCAAACAGAATGGGATTTTAGTCGGCTGCGGCGCGCTGCTTGATGATAATGAAGCGCAACTGACCACAGCACTTGGTCTTGCAGAAAACATCCCATACGTGTATCTGTTGTTGACCTACGCCAGCCTCGAAGATGCATTTCAAAAAAAGCTCCCTGTTTTACGCTGGGGCAGCGGCGCATACGATGTGAAGAAAAGCCTTGGCTTTGAATTGGAGGAAAACAACCACATCGTTGTTTCAAGCACCAGCCTGATCATACGAACCCTAATTCGATCACTGAGATAATTTATGAGTATCCTTATTCCAACCCTCGCAGAATTCATGCAACTCCCCACAGAAGAAGTGGCAAATATTGTACGATCCAAAGGCTCAAAAGCCATTGTGTTCCCTTTTAACGGTACGCGCCGCTGGTTTCTACTGGAACATGGCCGTACGGACCATGAAAACCCCGCACAAGCCTATTTGGATATCACAGTACAGGCTTACATTTCCACCTACAAACTGGTCTTCGATCTCGGCCTGGATACGATCATTGCCCCCGTTTTTGGCGGTGAAATCTTAAACCGCGGCGAGGAATACATGCGTGAAATCGGCACAGGCATGGCCCTGCTGGCCGAGCACCCCGCTTTTCTTGAGTTTTACGAGCAGTATGATGCTCGTATTCATTTCTACGGCGAATACCGCAAACAGTTCGACTCAACGCCTTATGCTTATGTCAGCGAAACATTTGACAAAGCCACCCAACAGACCGCACACCACAAACAGCGCAGGTTGTTTTACGGCGTTTGCGCGGAAGACGCCACGGTCACCATTGCAGAGCTTTCGGTGAGATTCTTTCAAAAGACAGGCAGAACCCCAACACGGGAGGAGTTGATCGAATCTTATTACGGAGAACATATCGAAAAAGCTGATATTTTTATCGGCTTTGAAAAATTCAACGTATTCGATTATCCCATGCTGGGCTGGGGTGAAGAAAGTTTGTACTTTACTGTGGCGCCATCGCTATATATGAACGAGTACCAGCTCCGTAACATTCTGTACGATTACCTGTATCTGCGTCCAGTGCAAGACCCAGACTATTTCACCATGCCGCAAAGCGATTTTGAACAAATGCGGAGGTTCTATCAAGACAACCGCGAAGAGGTTTATGGCATCGGTGAAATGCGCGGTGGAATTTGGTACGCTAGCACAAAGATCACAAAATAACCGAACGGAGCAGCAACGATGCGTACAATGACCAGGTTACTCACCGATATGTCTGAAGGAACCATGCCGAATACCGCCTACGATACGGCCTGGGTTGCGCGGTTGGGTGACATTGACAGCGAAATGAGCAGGCATGCTCTTGAATGGATCAGCGAAAATCAACTGGAAGATGGCAGCTGGGGTGCAAAAAATGTATCTTACTATCATGACAGAGTTGTATCCACTCTATCGGCAATGATCGCACTCACACAGCAAGGCAAGCGCACACACGACAAAAAGCAGATCGAACGCGGGTTGTTGGCACTGGAACGCATCACAGACAACGCCACACAAGGGCTTTCCTCCGCTCCCAGCGGACCCACCGTTGGATTTGAATTAATTACACCGACCCTTGTAGCAGAGGCGGAAAA
>DAOQID010000028.1:17897-36217 GCA_035339375.1 Anaerolineales bacterium
TCACCTATCTTCGCAACATTTCAAAAGATGGCGGCGTACCGAATTTTGCTCCCTTCGATATTTTCGAACGCTGTTGGGTACTTTGGAATCTTTCGCTTCTGGAAAGCCACACTCCGCAGGAAACAGATCTTATTCAGGGGCATCTCGACTACATATCAAAACGCTGGGTGCCCAAAACAGGCATCGGGTTTGCTTCTGATTGTGCCATGTACGATAGTGACGACACCAGTGTCATGCAGCGGGTTTTACTGCGCTTTGGCCGTGAAGCCGACATTGAAGCCGTTTTGAGTTATGAAGAGGAGGAATATTTTCGCTGCGTACAGCATGAGGCCAGTCCATCCGTCGGCGTGAACATTCATATCCTCGGCGCACTAAAGGCGGCAGGGTTCGAAAAAAAGCATCCCAGCGTTCAAAAGATCCTGAAATTTTTGTACAACACCCGCACCGACAAAGGCTATTGGTTTGATAAGTGGCATGTCTCGCCCTATTACATCACTTCACACGTCATCATTGACTGCCTTGAATACGACCTGAAACTCTGTCAACAAGCAGTGGATTGGATTCTAAACACCCAGAACGCCAACGGTGCATGGGGATATTTTGGTGTCGCCACTGCCGAAGAGACCGCTTTTTGTTTGCAGGCGCTCAAGGTCTGGCGAAACAGCGGCAATGCAGTACCCAGCGGACGCATTGAAATGGCCCACATGTGGCTTTCAGAAAACTCCAAACCTCCATATCCGTGGATGTGGATTGCAAAGACGTTATATTATCCAGAACTGATTATTCAGTCCTGTATCATGACCGCGTTGACGCTTTAAATTAAATCGATCACCAGAAAAGGCGCGAAAATGTTCGATAGACTTCTTGCCATCTCAGCCAATGACCCAGATGACGCCCGCAGAAAAAAACTGCTCAATATTTTGCTGTTTGGACTGGGCATCCTCACCATCATCCTGATCATCGTCATGGTAATCTCCCTCTTGAGCCAAAATGCTCAGGAAGGAACCCTGCTGGTCGTTTATGGGGGGATAGCCCTGTTACTAGGCATGGGGATCATTTACCTCCTGAACAGATCGTTACCAGGAAAGATTGCAGCCATCCTGTTCCTTTTCCTGATCACAAGCGTCATGATCTTCAGCGACAGTCCGCATGAAATTGCCAATGGGCGCAGCCTTTTCATTTTTACAATTCCCATCATTATGGCAAGCGTATTGTTGACACCAGTCTCCAGCTTCTTGTTCGCAACCATCAGCAGTGTGATCATCTCAGCCCTCGCCATCTCAATACAGGAAGACCCAAACTCACCTGCCATTGCAGGATATTTTCTAGTGGCCTTGATCGCATGGCTTTCCTCAAGAAACCTCGAACAAGCCCTGTCTGAATTACGCTCCATCAATCTCAATCTGGATAAAGTTGTAGAGGAAAAAACCAGGGAACTCGCCAGCACACTCTCCCGTGAATTGATTTTGGCGGGGCGCAACCAGGCCATTCTTGATTCAATTGCCGATGGCGTGATCGTGTTCGACGAATTCAATACCGCCATTCTGGCGAATCCTGCCCTTAGCAGGCTGGCCGATCTACCCAAGGACGGTTTGCTCCACCGCAAAATCACCGACTTCATCCAAAACGATTTGATTTCACCCACCACCCGCGGAACCCTGCTCGGCCTGCTAGAAAACCCACAGGCATCCGCTACAGGCATCCGCATGGACTGGGGCAGCAAGACCCTTTCCACAAGTTTCGCCCAGGTGCGCAGTTCTGACGGCAAAAACATCGGCACCGTGGCCGTGTTCCGAGATGTGACTCATGAGGTGGAACTCGAAAAGATGAAAAACACTTTCATCGGCATCGTTTCACACGAATTGCGCACTCCGCTCAATGCCATTTTAGGCTACGCAGAAATGCTAAAAGAAGGCGTATACGGCCCCGCCAATGAAAAACAGCAAAACATCTCGCTACGCATCATGACCAACACCCGCCGCCTGCTTGATATCGTCAGCGACTTGTTGGACGAAGTTCAGATCGAAGCGGGCAAACTCAAGATACAAATGATCGCATGTAAACCATCAGATCTGCTGGAAAACCTGCACAGCGTAATGGATAAGATCACATCCGACAAGAAACTGCAATTCATTACCGAATTGGACCCATCCATGCCGCCTGTTCTTAAGGGAGACCCCAAACGTCTGCAGCAGATCATGGTCAACCTCTCAAACAATGCGGTCAAGTTCACTGAGAAAGGCAGCATCCGCGTTAAACTTTCGCGGCTGGACGATCAAAACTGGCAAATCCAAACCTCAGACACAGGTGAAGGGATCCCAGAAGAAGCCAAGGAATATATTTTTGAATCCTTCCGTCAGGTGAAAGAATCAGCCACACGTCAACACGGCGGCGTTGGGCTGGGACTTTCCATTGTCAAACAACTGGTTGAGTTAATGAAGGGCAAAATCAATGTAGAAAGTGAAATTGGAGGCGGCAGCATATTTACCGTTACCCTGCCCCTCATCGTCCCCATTGAAGCCGAAACATTGCTGGAAAAAGAATAAGGAGAGTTTCCATGAATGAACATCTTGCACTGATCATCGAAGACGACGAAGACTTATCTGAAATTTTCGGGCAGGCACTGGTAGCTGCCGGATACACCATCGAAATCATTCGTGATGGCGCCATTGCGCAGGAACGTCTCAAAGAGATCACCCCAACCGTCATCACATTGGACATGCACATTCCTCACATTTCAGGAGACATTCTGTTAAACCAGATCCGTGAAGATGACCGCCTGACAAATACACGGGTTGTGGTCACCACTGCCGATGCACAAATGGGTGAAAACTCACGCGGCCAGGCAGACCTCGTACTGATCAAACCGATCACATTTTCCCAACTACGTGACCTGACCGCCCGCCTGAAACCTCAAAACTGACCTACCCCCCTTCACGTAGAATCACCTCTGGCATCGGATTAAGATTCCGCTTCACACCCCACCTGCGGGTTGCCTGCTCGTGAATGAACCAGATCTGCTCTTCAGAGAGATTCCGCGAAACCACCGAAGGGAAGGCCTCTTCAAAATATACATAGGGCGGGCGGTTTTCAATGCCAATGGAGTGATAATCGATCTTATCCTTCATGCCATGTTGAGCGGTTATTGCCGTATTGGGGTGGTAGGTCAAAATGTTTGGACTGGCGATCGAGAGGATATCTTCCACCAGCAGCTCTTCCACTTTGGAAATGGTCTCCTCGATGGTCTCCATGGTCTCGCCGTCCAAACCGAACAACACCGAAGAGCCGACTGTGATCCCCGCCAACCGTGCCATCCCCAGCGCGGCACGGACGCGTTCATCCCATGCCTGTTTGCGGTTGACATTCTTATGCACCTTGTCAATAACAGGCGCAGACATGCTTTCGATCCCCATATAAATATAAACACAACCCGCCGATTTCATTTCATGCAGCGCCAGCATGGCCTCCTCAGGAATGCGACGGGACGCCAGCAAATCCACAGTAAATTGCGCTCCCCACACCAAATCCAATACTTTTTGCGCCTCCACCTCATACCCAAAAAGTTTGATCATCTTCGAGGGGGATTTTTTTGCCAATTCACGCAAGTGGAGCCACTCCCTGCAAAAATGAATGACATTCCCAAAATTGCCGCCCCAAAAAATTGAATCATCGAAAAACAACGCCTCGGCACCATAAGAGATGTACTCCACCACTTTCTCCAATGCACGCTGAATGCCGTCCGAATTGAACGAACGGAAAGTTCCCACCACCGTCACACCTTCGGAGCAAAAATAACAATGATATGTGCATGAATTGGTCACCATGAAATGCGCGGTCCGCAAAACCCGCCCGTCGCGTTGAAAAATGGGGAACAAAGCTCGAACGGCAAAAGCCTGATAGGGCGAAGGCAAAACCGAAAGGTCCAGCTTGATGCGTGAATTTATCACCCAGGCATGGATGGACTTTCTCTTATCCATTCCCACGATCACAGAATTGCCCGGTATCGGGTCGAACAAAGGCGCAATAGCCGACAAGGTCTTCATCACTGCATCAACCTGCGTAGACTTTGTCTCAAGGTCCATCGAAATGGAGATCGCCTTCATCAAAACATCCAGGGCATAATAGCCATCCCCCCCGATCAGAAAATCAAAAACAGGTTCAACCGTCCCTTCTTGAATTTTCACAACCGCACTGCTTGGTTCAAATACGACCTTCCGATTGACCAGGTCAAAATGGATGGTTTCATCCACATGGCGGCCGCCAAGAACGATCAGGCAATCGGGCAGGTGTTCACGCACAACACGGGCAATATCGATCGCATAGCGGTGAGCGGGGGAAACCGCGCTGATCAATACCACCTTTGGGCGCATCACCAGCAAAACCTTTTCTACAAAATACTTCTTCACCAATCCATTCCAAACACGCGGGTCGAACACGGTTTGATCGGTGTTTAGCAAAACGCCGTGGTAATCACGGATGCCATTCACATCCACAGCAGCGCGATAATCTGCCGAGGGCAACGCCCCCCACTGCGGGCACAAGTCGTTATACGGCGCACCCTCCGAAAGCCCCAACTTGCGGGTCTTCACGGCCTGATCCACCGCATAGCTCAATGCGGAATATAAACACATCGGGTCGCCAGGAAATTCGATCTTCCCCTCATTTGTAGACATCACAGGCGCAAGGATTGAAAGCACGGGGAAGGAGCGCGCCAGCCATTCATGTTCTTCAAGGCTGAAATTGGAATCCTGCACCGTCACGACCTTATCCAGCAGAGACTTTCTGCGTTCTTCAAGTTCATGCCGCAACAGGTCGTCATCGCGCCTGCTCATATTTTCATATTCAAAATGCAATTCCACTTCTCGCTTCATGGCTTTACCTTTCATAAAGAGGTCAACATGGGCAAATCCCTTACAACGAATACACCAATAATAAATGCGAACCACATAGGGCATCCTTACAAATCTGAATAGGAGTGTAATCCAAAATCCTGTTATTTTCCTGTAAGATTGAGCGCATATGATGCCACCCCGCTCAACTGGAATGCGCACATTTACCATGATCTGGTTCGGTCAGATCATATCACTGCTAGGCAGCGCCATGACATGGTTTGCATTCACCATCTGGGTCTGGCAAAAAACAGAACAAGCTTCATCCCTGGCCGCCATCAACACCCTGGCATTTCTGCCATCCATTCTACTCATGCCCATCGCAGGCACCTTCGTAGATAAATGGGAACGCAAAACCACCCTGATCCTCAGTGATCTTGGCAGTGTAACCGCCACACTGATTGCCCTGCTCTTGTACCATGCTGGCAGCCTCGCCTTGTGGCATATTTATTTACTCAGCCTGTTTGCGGGCATCTTTACCGCCTTTCAATATCCAGCCTACGTTGCCGCTACAACTGCACTAGTTTCAAAAGACGATTACGCCCGCGCACAGGGCATGGTGGGTCTTGCGCAGGCGGCATCCACTATTTTCGCACCCATGATCGCCGCCGCTCTTCTGCCCAGTATTGGACTGAGCGGAATCATGACCATAGACCTGCTCACTTTTGTTTTTGCATTCAGCATCCTGCTATGGATCAAATTCCCGCTTCGCTCCGACCTCACACCTGCTCCCGTTACCCAAACAGGATTCGCCCGTGAAGTTTCCTTCGGCTTCCGCTCTATTTTCGCCAACCCCACTCTCCGCGCATTGACCATTCTTTTCGTTGTGGCAAATTTCTTTCTTGCCATCGGTGCCACTTTGCTGGCTCCCACCATCCTCAGCCACACAGCCAACAGCGAAGGCGCACTGGCAGCCATTCTATCCATCGGCGCAGCAGGCGGATTGATCGGCGGCGGGTTGCTCAGTGTTTGGGGCGGCCCTAAACGCAAGGTGAATGGGATCCTGCTTGGGGGTGTGGCAGCCTGTTTGATCGGAATCAGTTTATTCGGTCTGGCGCGAAGCGTTCTCATCTGGGGGATCGCCAGTTTCTTCTTTTCCTTTTTCGAACCATTCGTCGAAGGCAGCAATACGGCTTTGTGGCAATCCACTGTAGAGATCAACGCACAGGGACGGGTCTTCTCAGCGCGGCAGCTGCTTACGCAAATTCCCTACCTGATCGGCATGGCAGGTTCAGGCTGGCTTGCAGAACTTGGAATCGCCCGTTTCACAGGCACGCAAAACGGAATCCATTTATCAACAACCCTGGTACTGGCAGGGCTGGCAGGGTCGGCTGTTTTCATCATTGGTTATTTCGTGCCGCCCATTCGTGAAATACAGGAATAAGGTTTTCGTCATCGGCAATTCTTCAGGAGTCTTTATGATTACATGGATCATTGGCATTGCAGTTGTGCTGGTTCTCTTATTTTTGTTGGATCGGGAAATCTATCGTTACGAAGGCATTCACATCGGTCCGCGCTTGCAGGCCTGGTTATATGACCGCTGGGCCGAGAAATATGACCACGATAAAAAAGACGGTCAACTGCAGGATGTTGAAATGCTGGCAAAGCCGCTGCTCACAAAGCTGACCGAGGTCCCCGAACCATTCATCCTTGACGTGGCAACAGGGACGGGGCGCCTGCCATTCGTCGTAGCCAGCCAGCCCGAATTCACAGGCCACATCATTGCGGTGGATATTTCACACGGCATGTTGAAACAGGCTGCAAAAAAGATCGCCCCACATCAAAGCCGTGTGGAATTGATGAAATACGATTCTTTTCCGCTCCCATTTCCTGATGAAACCTTCGATGTCGTTTCCTGCGTGGAGGCATTGGAGTTGATCGGCGAAAAGCAGGCGGCGATACAGGAACTGGCGCGTGTGCTGCGTCCGGGCGGCACCCTGCTCACCTCACGCGGAACTGAGGAATCAGGGCGCGGCATCGTCGTCATCAGCGCAGAGATGCTGACCTCGCTTTTGAAAACTTCTGGATTCGAAGATATAGAAATCACGCCCTGGTGGCGTGTGTTCAACCGTGTCTTCGCCCGCAAACCTGGCGCACTTGCGCCAGCGGGACACAGATCAGTGAAGGATGTACTTCTTTGCCAGCAATGCAAACGGGTGGGGAATTTCTCAAAGACAGAAGCCACCCTCACGTGTGGGCACTGCCAAAAGCAGGTCCATGTGGATGAATATGGCATTGCGATATTTAGATAAAGGTGACGGGGCGAAATAAAAGACAATGTCTGTAGCGCGAGACTGCCCGAAGGGCGTATCTCGCGCTACAGCATTTACACAAATCCATTACCTGGACAAAAGCTAATCGGATAAAAGCAGGAGAATTTCAAGACGAAAGTCACATGGCGAAATGAGACGGAAATGCTAAACTTTTCATACATCAACCTAGGAGATGTGACTTTATGGCGAACAAGACCTTTTTGTACATCGGAGCGGGGATATTGCTGCTGATCGGGCTGTGCCTTTTGGGGTATGGTCTATTGAACGTGATCGGCTCAACCTCGGCACAAGGGAGTAGTTCCTGGCTGACATTTGGCCTGGGATTTTCATGTGTGGGGGTGTTTTTTTTGGCGGGGGGAATCGGGCTTATTGTTTTTGCAAGCAGGCAAAAGGGTCCAGCAGGAAGCGGGGATCAGATCACCTATAAAATTGACCTGCCTGCTCAAACCAAAGTCGAGCAAATGAAGTGCAACAGTTGCGGCGGCGCATTGAAAGCCGACAATGTCAAGATGATCGCGGGCGCACCCACTGTGGAATGTCCATACTGCGGCACGGTTTATCAATTGACCGAAGAGCCCAAGTGGTAACCCTTGCAATTGGAGAAGCCAATATGAAAAGAAAACTATTGCTGCTTTCGTTCATTTTGATTCTGGTGCTTGCTGCATTTTCAAATGCCTCTGCACAGGATGCGCCGTATTACTTCGAAGTGAACAAGGAAGTGGTTCACGTTTACTGGAACCCTGACGGCACAATGAGCGTGGATTACACCTGGTACTTCAACAACCTGCCAGGCTCACATCCGATTGACTTTGTAGATGTGGGCATGCCCAACTACAACTTCAATACATCCACCATTGTGGCTGAATCTGACGGCATGGATTTGATGGTCACGACGCAGGACTATCAAGGCTCAGGGTCGGGTTTTGCAGTAGTGATGGGGTCACGAACCATTCAGCCCGGGGATAAGGGCATACTGCATGTCTTCGTCCCGAATATTTCAAGCGTTTTATACAACGATGCAAACGACGCCAACTACGCCAGCGCCGTCTTTGCGCCGACATGGTTTGGTCAGGAATTCGTTTCAGGCAACACCGATTTCACCATGACCTTCCACCTGCCGCCGAACATGAATCCAGAAGAACCCCGCTGGCACGAAGCGCCGAGCGGTTTTCCTGAAACACCCCAGGCGGCCTACGATTCGGAAAACCGAGTTACTTACACATGGTATGCACCTGCTGCCACTGCGTACAACTACTATTCTTTTGGTGCATCGTTTCCACGTATTTATGTCCCTGCGGAGGCCATTTACACCCCGCCGCCAGAGCCGCTCTTCAATATTGATGAAGACACCATTTTCAGCCTGCTATGCGGTGGATTTTTCTTCTTCATCTTCTTTATCTCACCTGCCATCGCAGCCATCACGGGGCGCCGCCGCAAAATGCAGTACCTGCCGCCGCGTGTGGCAATTGAAGGTCACGGCATCAAACGCGGACTCACAGCGGTGGAAGCTGCCATTCTCATGGAACAGCCGCTTGATAAAGTGATGACCATGATCCTGTTCAGCGTGGTCAAAAAGGGTGCCGCACAAGTGGAAACCCGCGACCCGCTCAAACTTTCAGTGGCGGCAGAGCAACCCGCCACCCTGCATCCCTACGAAAAAGACTTTATCAAAGCATTCGCCGTGGATGAAAAACGCAGCCGCGTTCTGCAAGATATGACCGTTGCGCTTATCAAAAGCGTTTCCGAAAAGATGCGCGGGTTTAGCCGCAAAGAAACCGTCGAGTACTACAAATCCATCACAGAGAAAGCCTGGGCTCAAGTGGAAGCGGCTGGCACACCAGAGGTCAAGAGCCAGAAAATGGACGAATCTCTGGAATGGACCATGCTTGATAAAGATTACGATGACCGCGCACGCCGTGTCTACAATGGACCTGTGTACGTACCAACGTGGTGGGGCCGTTACGACCCGTCCTATCGCCGCATATCCACACCGACAACTGTTTCGGGGCCGACAATATCATCCACCCCGCGTCCTTCCTCCAGCGGACAAGCCCTGCCCGGTGCAGATTTCGCCGCATCGATGGTGACAGGTGTACAGACCTTCTCGCAAAAGGTGATCGGAAATGTTCAGTCCTTTACCGAACGCGTCACTGGGGCGACCAACCCCTTGCCCAAGAGTTCCTCCAGCGGCGGTCGCAGCGGCGGAGGCGGGCGCTCCTGTGCCTGCGCCTGTGCCTGTGCTGGTTGTGCCTGCGCCTGCGCTGGCGGCGGACGGTAAACCTCGGCATGCTTGGCGCTATTTTCAAAAAAGCACCGCACACTCCTCCGCATTTATTTGTACCGAATGCGCTCTACATGCTCACCGCCTCTACCTACCGCAGTGAGCCATTCATGCAAACAACAGAGCGCAAGTTGAATTGGATCAAAACCTTTCTAACTTCAGCTGAAATGTACAAATGGGAAGTGGTTGCCTGGGTGGTGTTAGACAATCATTACCACGCCGTGCTCAAAGCGCCCGATTCTGCAGACAACCTGCCGAAATTTGTGGCCAGCTACCATCGCTTCACGGCGCGAAACTGGAATGAAGAAGAACAGGCAAGCGGAAGGAAGGTCTGGTGGAATTATTGGGATACCTGCATTCGCTCAGAATACGATTACTACAACCGCCTGCGCTACACCTTTTGGAACCCTGTCATGCACGGCCTTGTAAAAGACCCGAACGATTACCCATTTAGCAGCTACAAGGTATTTCTCTCGAAATGGAAAGTGAAATTCAACTTTACAAATATGGAAGAGGTGAAAAATGTCCCTGAATTTTAGCTCCCTGAAAAACATCCTGTCCCTGCCATTTCAGCAAGCACCAAAGGCCGATGCAGCCGAGACCGAAACACGGCTCTATCACTACGTCCATGAAAACGAAATGGAAAAGTCGCGCATTCACTTGCGCATTGACCCCGACGGGACGGGGACACTCATCGTCAACGCCAGCAGTGTCATGCACTTAAATCCAACCGCGGCCTTCATGGCCTGGTTGATCCTGGAAGGCAAAACGGAAGACGAAAGGGTTCAAGCCCTCCGCGCCCGTTACTCAGTTTCCAAAAAACAGGCCCGTGAAGACCTTGCAGAGTTCAATTACCAACTCGAAGAAATGATTCGGCCTGACGGCGCCTGCCCAGTGCATGAACTTGACCTGGAAACCAAAATGCCTTTTAGCGCGCGGCCTTCCGCCCCCTATCGCATGGATCTGGCGCTCACCTATCGCTGCAACAACGACTGCGCCCATTGCTACAACGCACGTGAAAGAAACTTCCCCGAGCTCACCACCCAGCAATGGTTCAAGATCATCGATCAACTTTGGGAATTGGGTGTGCCGCACATCGTTTTCACAGGCGGCGAAGCCACACTGCGCAACGACCTGCCAGAGCTGATTCACCATGCCGAAAGCAATGGTCAGATCACAGGTCTAAACACAAACGCGCGCCGTCTGATGGATATGGACTATGTCAAAAAATTGGTCAATGCAGGGCTTGACCATGTCCAGATCACGGTCGAATCCAGCGTGCCTGAAATTCATGATGAAATGATGCGGGCCAAAGGCGCATTCCGCCAAACCATTGCTGGCCTGAACAATGTCCTTGCCTCCGAATTGTATGTGATGACCAACACCACCATGCTTCGCACCAACGTCCACACGATTCCTGCCACGCTGGATTTTCTCTCCGACCTGGGAGTCCCCACCATCGGTCTCAACGCCCTCATCTATTCGGGTCATGGCCTGACCGTTGGGACAGGTCTGCTCGAAAGCGAACTGCAACCCATCCTCAACATCGCCACCCAAAAAACCGCCGAGCATGGACAAAAACTAATTTGGTACACCCCCACTCAATACTGCCAATTTGACCCCACTGCGCACAACCTCGGCGTAAAAGGCTGCACGGCCGCACTGTACAGTATGTGCATCGAATCGAACGGCAATGTCCTTCCCTGTCAATCCTATTATCATCCGCTTGGCAACATGCTAACCGACTCGTGGGATTCGATCTGGAACCACAAACTCTCCACTCAATTGCGCGAAAGACAAAACCTGCCCTTCAAATGCGAGACCTGCTCACTCGTCGCGGAATGCGGCGGCGGATGCCCGCTTCAATTTGAAAACCATCGTGAAAAATTTGGAGTGAATCTGCCTGTACTGACCTTGTAGCCGAAAGGGTGAAGCGGACATTCTCTTCACCCTTCATCCCTTCCCCTGGAGTCTCATGAACGACCACGCCTGGATCAAAGAATTCCCTGCCGCCATCACCGTCTGTGATGACGAGGGCATCATCCTTGAGATGAACGACAAAGCCGCCAAAACCTTTGAAAAAGACGGCGGATACAAACTCGTCGGGTCGAATGTGTTGGATTGTCACAACGACCCATCACGGGGTAAACTTGAACGGTTGATGTCAGCCCGCGAGAAAAACGTCTACACCATCGAAAAGAACGGGGTAAAAAAGATGATCTTTCAATCTCCATGGTATAAAGATGGCATCTATGCGGGCTTCGTGGAACTCTCTCTGGAGATTCCATTCGAAATGCCACACTTCATCCGTTCCTAACACCTTTACCTCTCATGGAAATCTGCTACCTGATCGCCTTCCCCGACACAGACGATGGTCAAAACCCCGCCCCTGAGCGCTTCAAGGGGCTGAAAGATGCGCCGTATTTTCAACCCATCGACATTGACCTTGTCACCCTCGGCGAAGAAACCCTCATCATCGAAGGCCACGCCGTACAGGTTTTCCGTCAGCGCTATGATGGTTGTGTGCAAATGATCGAATGTCACTTCGACCTGAAAGACCCATTTGCCGCCTCTGTCCTGCAGGAACGTGCCAAGATCCAAAGCGCCCTTGAAAGCAAATTCGTCCCCACCCATTACCGCCAAAACGGACTCTTCGAAGAGTACACCATTCTGCTCGTAAAAGAAGCCAAGCCCACCCCCGATAAATGGATCGAAAAGAACGCTCTGGCCCTCACCAAATTCATCCGCTCACAACGCGAAGTGTTCGACAAAAGCGAGATCGAAGAGATCCTGATCTCACGCACACATTACTCAGCCGTGGAGCTCACCCTGATAGATTGGGAAGGCGCCATCATCATCGCCCCCAACGAAGATTACCAATCGGACATTGCCTTGTTGAAAATCGGCAACTACCAGCTCCTGCGCTACCGCATGCTCGATCAGTCCATTGAAAACACGCTCGATAAGATCAACGAAACATTCTTCGAAAAGAAACGCGGATTACGCCCAACCCGTGGCGTCATCCGCCAGATCGCAGAACACAAACTCGAAGTCATGCTCGATTTCGAACGCGCCGAACAAAACCTGCTCCTCATCGGTGATTGGTACACCGCCAAACTGTATGAAGCCATTCAAAGCGAGTTCTACCTCAAAGACTGGAAAGAAAACGTAAAAACAAAACTCGATAACCTCGAGAACATCGTCCAAACCATCAGGGATAATTTCTCCCTATCGCTTGAAAGCGTATGGGGCCGCATTGAAATGCTCGGCTGGATGATCATGCTCATCGGGTACGCCTACCTCTTCCTCGCAGATATGGGCATCCTCAAGATCGGAAAATAAACACACGGAACAGGAGTTGACATGAACTTCATTCAAAAGATCTTCACCAAAACCGCGCCGCTCCCCGCGGGAACTCACCACATGCAAGCCATGCACGACGAAAAGCCCTACCGCCTGCATTTGCGCCTTCACAAAGATGGCTCTGGCCTGCTCATCCTTAACGCAGCCACTGTCATCCAGCTCAACTCAACCGCCGCCGAATACGCCTATCACTTCATCAAAGGCACCTCCCCCGATGAAGCCGCAAAACAGGTTGCCGCCCGCTACCGTGTGGACAAAAAGACCGCGCTGGCAGATTTCAACAACTTTGCCGACCAGATCCAAACGCTTATCTCAACGCCTGACCTTGACCCCGCCTCCTTTCTTAACTTTGAACGGGCACAGCCCCATTCAACAGAATCAACCCTCAGGCTTGATTGCGCCATCACCTACCGACTGCCCGAATCCACTCACGCCACCTACGCTCCCGTCAAACGTGTAGACCGTGAACTTACCACCACAGAGTGGCAGTCCATTCTCGATAAAGCCTGGCAGGCAGGCATTCCGCACATCATCTTCACAGGCGGAGAAGCCACCTTGCGCGAAGACCTCCCGCAACTCATCGGCCACGCTGAAAAGAACGGGCAAGTCTGCGGCCTGCTGACCGATGGTTTGAAACTCGCCGATAAAAACTATTTCGAAACCCTTCTGCAAACAGGCCTCGACCACGTCATGCTCATCCTGCAGCCTGACGAACCCAAATCATGGAAAGCCATCGAAACCATCGTCCCGCAGGATATTTTCCTCACCGTTCATTTGACCCTCACCAAAGAAAACATCAACGAGGCCCAAAACACCCTGCAAAAGCTCGCTTATCTCGATGTGCAAAACATTTCACTCAGTGCCGCAGATGCCAGTCTGCTCGATGAAATGCTTGAACTTCAAGATACAGCCAGTTCCCTCCGCCTCACCCTACGCTGGGACCTGCCCGTGCCCTACTCTGCGGCCAATCCCGTCTCCATCGAAACCGTGGATGAAGAAACTCCCTCCGGTGCAGGCAAGACCTGGATGTACGTCGAACCCGATGGCGATGTTCTGCCCGCTCAGGGCGAACCCGATAAAATCCTCGGTAACTTTTTAAGAGATGACTGGCGTACAATTTCAAAACAATAGGAGCGCAAAAGTGAAAATCATCGGCACAGAAAATATGGGCAGCATGGAGCTACAAATGGAACTTCAAAAGGGCGGAAAGTTCATCATGTACGAGTATGTCATTTCCCTGCTCGTCATCACGTTCAAGCGCAACTCCAACATCTACTTTGTCAAAGCAGATGAAAGTGCCGTAGTAAAGGGTCTGCCATTCACCTTGCTCTCAGGACTCGTCGGTTGGTGGGGCATTCCCTGGGGAATTATCTACACCATTCAAGCGATCTTCACCAACCTTAGCGGCGGAAAAGATGTGACAACCGATGTACTCTCCGCAATCCGCGCCAGACAATCTGCACAAAACGTCAACCCAGCCTAAAATCCAGCAGGGACATTAAAAAGGTAACCCATGAAAAAAAACTTCGTGGCAGTTTTAGCGTTGCTCCTCTTCTCTCTTGCATGCCAAACCCTCTTCCCAAAGAATACAACACCCCCCGATAACAACGTCACCGCTGAACCCACACAACGTGGAACCCCATCTCCCATCGTTTGCACCGACGACTCCTGCATCAACGCATGTCTTGAAAGGATCAACAACACCCTCGAAACCCGCCGCTTCGACTCAATCGGCGGGGATTACGCCGGTGCAGAGGCGAATTTTGACCTTGTCAAATATCAGGTGGAAAACGGGGCCATCAGTGACCCCGAAATACTCTATGTACCCAAAGAATTCAAACCCTTTCAAGACGACCTGCAAGCCCAACAAACGGTCTGGAAATATGCATCATCCCTTCTTACAGAAAACGAACTCAAATGGATCACTGAGTACGTAGTTTTCACCGATGGTGAAAGTAACACCCTGGCATGGGTCAACAATAAAGACGATCTTGATCTTTCGCGCTGGCAGCTAGGTGTGGATATCATAGACGCCGCCGATCCTGTAGACCTGACCGCCACCCTGATACATGAATTCGGGCACCTCATCACCCTAAACTCGGAACAATTCACACCCACCGACTACTACTACGGCTGGAACCAAAATAATGCCGCCTGCCCGCAATTCACCAGCCCGGAAGGATGCAGCACACCCGATTCCTATATCAACCTGTTCTATCAAAACTTCTGGATCGATATATTTGACGAATGGCTCGAAACTGTCGAAAATCCTCAAGTAGACTCAGATGAAGAATTCGACGCCTTACGAAGAGCGTTTTACTCAAAGCACAGCGAACAATTTGTCCGCGAATACGCCGCCACCAACATCCGTGAAGATATGGCCGAGTCGTTCATGCATTTTGTCCTCACCCCCCAACCCAATGGAAACAATCCCGTGGAACAAAAAATGCTCTTCTTTTACCAATTTGAAGAACTGACCACCCTGCGCCGCCAGATCATCCAAAACGTCTGTTCATACACTCAGGAATAAAATGACCAAACTCCCCATCCCCGAATGTTACTGGGTCGAAGAAAACCGCCTTCTGGCAGGTGAATACCCGGGCCATCACGACCCAGAGATCATGCGTCGCAGAATCGATGCCTTTCTCGAAGCGGGCGCGGATACCTTTTTCGACCTCACACAAGCGCACGAACTCGTCCCATACGAAGCCACCCTGCAGGAAGAAGCACGCATATACGGCATAGACGCCTCCTATCAACGCTTTCCCATCCGCGATTATGGCATTCCCACTGCAAACACCATGACCGCCATCCTCAATGCCATAGACGAAGCTACAAGCGCAGGTCACTGCGTGTATGTCCATTGCTGGGGCGGCGTGGGACGCACCGGGCTCGTCGTTGGCTGCCACCTTGTCCGCCACGGCTTCACAAACCAACAAGCCATAGCTCAGGTGGACACACTGTTCAAAACCCGCCCAAACCGCATCTTCCATCCCCGCTCGCCAGAAAGCGACGAACAAGTGGACTTCATCCTCAATTGGTGGGAAGACGCAACCGAACTCCACCGAAATAACAAAAGATTCTGCGAAGGATGAACTGGCACACGCGCTACACGCAACAAGCAAACTGGACCCGAGAATTGAGGGCCTATCTTTTTGAACAGGCTGGGATGGATCGTGCCAAACGGATTCTCGAAGTAGGCTGCGGTACGGGTGCCATTTTGAGCACCCTCAACACCTCAGCCACGCGTCATGGTCTGGACCTTGAGCCTGCTTCGCTCGCCGAGTGCAGAATCCACGCCCCGGCAGCCTTGCTAAGCTGTGCCGATGCACACTCTCTCCCCTACCCCGATCAGTCGTTCGATATTGTCTATTGTCACTTCCTGCTTTTGTGGGTGAAAGATCCATTGCAGGTTGTTCGCGAAATGGCTCGCGTGGGCCGCACCGTGTTAGCATTGGCCGAACCTGATTACAGTCAACGTGTTGACGAACCTGCCACGCTCAAATCACTGGGCGTATGGCAGACAGAGTCATTACGCCGACAGGGAGCTGACCCATCATTCGGCGGAATGCTGGCCGAAACATTCCATCAGGTTGGCATCAAATTGATCGAAACAGGACCCATTCAAAGTCAGGTTGTGATGCGTTCTGCCGAAGATTGGGAAACTGAATGGGCCGTGCTCCAAACAGATTTGGAAGGTATCGCCCAAAGGGAAGAAATCCAAAAAATGAAGGTTTTGGATGAAATTGCGCGAAAAAATGGAGATAGGACCTTGTATGTGCCTACATACTTTGCCTGGGGTAAGACTTAAGGAGTGGCAGACTTCGAATAAAGGGAAGTATAATTTTGCCCATACATTGGAGGCATGATTGGAAACATTACAACACGAAGAACAACCCCAAAGCCCAATTGAGGGGCAGGTTGAGGGTCAAATAGAAGGGCAGCCTACACAGGAAGCGCCTGCTCAAGAAAAGATAAAGTGGGGCCGCTTTTTTGTGGATATTCTGGAAACTTTGGTGCTGGCCGTTATTTTATTTTTCGGTATCAATGCGGTTTCAGCGCGCGTACGGGTGGATGGGTATAGCATGCGCCCCACCCTTGATGACGGTGAATTTGTTCTGGTTAGCAAATTCAATTACAAATTAAGCAATGTGCAGCGCGGCGATATTATTGTGTTCCACTTCCCGATGGACCCTAAACAGGAGTTGATCAAAAGAGTGATCGGCCTGCCGGGCGATCGGGTTCACGTGAAAGATGGCGTTGTTTACATAAACAACCAGGCATTGGACGAACCCTATATTGCCGCCCCTCCCGCTTATACCAGCATGTGGAATGTCCCTGAAGATCGTCTGTTCGTTTTGGGCGATAATCGCAATGATTCATCTGATTCACATTCCTGGGGTTATTTGCCCTTTGAAAATGTGGTTGGCAAGGCGGTTTTGATCTATTGGCCGCCCCCAATGTGGGACGTGATCGAACACAAGGACTTACTGGTTGCACAATAAGGATGCCCCATGAGTGACAACGAATACACACCACGGTCATTCCCCTGTAACGAATGTCATTCTGGCATTCTACAGCCGCGTCACATCACGTATTTTACATGGCTTGGCAATGAGTTGATCACGGTGCCGCATTTCCCCGCCTGGGTTTGTGATGTGTGTGGAAAACGCGAGTACGATGAAAAAGCAATCAGCTGGCTGAACATGATCCTCGACCCCAATGCAGGCAAGCCGAATGCAAAATCGCGCCGCCCGTTACCGCGCCCCAAACTCCGTACGAACAATCCCCGTCCTGCCCACGATTCGTAACCGAGAGGGAATTTTCACTCCATGACACTTGATACTTCTCCGCGCACCTATCGTTTTCTTCCAGCAGACATCATGACCTCAGGGTATCGTGTGGTCGGCAAGATCATGATCACAAACAACGGTGTCATGGGGATGATGAATGACGCAACTCATTCTGCCATGGAAGTGAATGATGCGCGGCTGGCTCGTTTGCATATGCCAACGAAGCTTGTGGACCATTTTGAATTAATTCGCATGATGAAGCGTCAGATCCATGCTGTGTGTCTGGCCCGCCGTGAAGACCTGGGTCCACTGGCTCTGGTGCGCGGCGGATATGCCAGCGTGGTGGAGCACCCGGTACGGATCGCAACTCAAATGTTCGAAGTGGAGGGAACCATGGAATTACCAGGACGCTTCGACTTCACTGCCATTATGACAGATGGCACGCGAACTTTTTTGCCTGTGCTGAACGCTACACTGACTGCAATCCTCATTCCAAACCTGCGTGTCGAGAGTGCCAGCATCCTTGTCAACCGCAATTTGATCGACATTATGGCGCTGATTAATCAACGGGTGAAACCAGAAATTCAACCCTAAAATCGCTTGACTGACACAGAATGGGATGATAGAATTCGCCCGCTCTAAAAAAGGCCCCCATCGTCTAGAGGCCTAGGACGCGGCCCTTTCAAGGCCACGACCGGGGTTCGAATCCCCGTGGGGGCAC
>DAOQID010000029.1:0-2498 GCA_035339375.1 Anaerolineales bacterium
ACAGCGGAATCGTAAAGAAGAACGAACTCCCCGAACCCAGGTCACTCTCAAACCAGGTCTCGCCGTCGTGCAGGTCAACAATGTGTTCCACGATCTTCAACCCCAGCCCAAAGCCGAGGCGCGGATCGTCCTTGTCTTCCAAAATGGTCTCGAAAGGCTGAAAGACCAGTTCTTGATTCTCCTCGGCGATACCCATGCCCGTATCGCGCACCTCAAAGAGAATGTCTTCAGGCTCGCGTGAAACCAACACCGTGACCGTTCCGCTTTCGGTGAATTTCACCGCATTGTGGATCAAATTCAGCAAAGCCTGCGAAAGCCGTGTGGCATCTGCCTCGATCAGAGGCAGGTCATCTTCGATCTCATCTTCCAGGGTCACTCCGCTCTTTTGCTCCACCAACTGGTCGGCAATGGTCAACACCCCATCGAGCAGCGCATGGATATCCACTTCTTCCAGATTGAGCGCCATCCTGCCTGTCACGGTCTCGGCGTAATCCTGAAAATCACTTACCTGCGCGATCATCGGAGCCAGCGCCGCCTGAATGTACTCCATGGGCGAATCCTTCACGCCGATGTAATCCTCCAACTCCTCCAAACGGTACAGGTCATTGACGTTCTTCTGCACATCAGCCAGCCCCCTGCGCAGCGAGTTGGACATTCGATACAAAAATTCATTCTGGGTCGCATTGGTATTGGTCATGGGGTTCTACTCCTGAAAGCCAGTTTGATATAGTTCAAAATATTTGCCGCGTTTTTCGAGCAGTTCAGCATGAGTGCCCTGCTCCACGATCCTGCCGCCTTCGATAACGACGATTTTATCCGCACTGGTAATGGTGGACAAGCGATGCGCAATGACGAAGGAGGTTCGTCCCTTCAACAAACGCGCCAGCGCCTTTTGAATCACCTGCTCGGTCTGTGTATCGACTGAAGAAGTGGCCTCATCGAGGATCAAGATCCGCGGGTCGGCCAGCAGCGCACGCGCGAACGAGATCAACTGTCTCTGCCCCACGCTGAGCATAATGCCGCCCTCCTCCACCGAAGTATCGTATCCGTTCTTCAAACCCACGATGAAATCATGCGCATCCACAGCTTGCGCGGCAGCGATCACTTCTTCGTCACTGGCATTCAAACGTCCAAACAAAATATTCTCGCGCACACTGCCATTGAACAGGAAGGGGTCTTGCAGCACCATGCCCATTTGTTCACGCAGCGAACGCTGAGTCACTGTCCGCAAGTCCACACCGTCTACGAGCACGCAGCCATCGGTTGGGTCATGGAAGCGGGCGAGCAGCTTCACAATCGTCGTCTTGCCTGCGCCCGTCTCCCCCACCAACGCCACCGTCTCACCTGCCTTCACATCAAGCTCGATCCCATCCAAAACAAGGGTTGGATCATCGGAATAGTGGAAGGAAACCCGCTCGAATCGGACTCCGCCGTGAATGGGTTCCATCGCATGAGCATTATCTGCATCCCGAACCTCCACCTGCGTATCGAGCAACTCCAGCAGTCTCTCGCCGCCAGCCATGGCCGATTGCAGGGTGTCAAAACGGCGGCTCAAATCACGGATCGGCTCGAAGTAACGGTCAATGTACAAAACAAAAGCCACCAACACTCCCGCCGTGATCGATTCACCCAACACTGCCGTGCCGCCCACATATACCACCGCCGCGGTTGCCAGTGCGCCAAGCACATCCACCACAGGCAAAAAGGACGCGGCCACTTTGGCGGCATTGATCGCGGTCTGTAAATAATAGCGGTTGGTGTAGTTGCGAAACGAATCGTAATTATGCGACTGACGGCTGAATGCCTGCACCACACGGATGCCGTTGATATTTTCCGCCAGCACCGAGTTCACCCATGAAACCGCCGCGCGCACCTTGCGATAGGCAATCCGCGCGGTGCGGCGATAGACCACCGTGGCAAGGATCATGAACGGGATGGTCACGAAGGTAAGCAGGGATAGTTTTACATTGAGCGCCAGCATCGCCACGATGATCGCCACCAGCGCAAACAGGTCACGCGCAATGGCCAGCACCGCCCAGGTGATGAATTCGCGCAGGGTCTCCACATCGTTGATCACACGCGTGATCACGCGCCCCACCGAGTAACGGCTGAAGAATCCCAGCGAAAGGCTCTGCAAATGCTCGAACAACAACTTGCGCATGTCGTAGATCACCGACTGCCCCACCCGCGCCATGATATTCACACGCCAATAGATGAAGCCCCAACGGATGATCGCCGCCGCAAGGTAAAACAACACGACGTTTCGCAGCACGGTGTAATTCCCTGCCACAAGGCCGTCGTCGATCGCAATTTTGACAAGGTACGGCCCCATCACAGAAGAAAGTACGGCCACCAGCATCAGGAAAGCCGAAAACAGCAATTGCCATTGATACGGAGCTACAAACCCGATCAGTCTTTTGGCAATATTCGGGTCAAGCGGTTTGTCGTAGAATTCTTCCGACTGGGTAACGTAGGTTGGAGGGGTAATGGTTGTCATG
>DAOQID010000029.1:2598-29324 GCA_035339375.1 Anaerolineales bacterium
AAGGGTAAAGGTTGTGGGTGGATCAATTGAGGTCTCTGGAATGATAGACGGCTTTTTCAGGGCGCGCTTCAAATAACGTGACCTCGGCAGGGTCGGCATTTTGAGCCAGCTGCAGATCGTGAATTTCCTTGTACAGGCCGCCGCGTTTTAGCAATTCGGTATGGGTGCCCTGTTCAACAATATGTCCCTTGTCCATCACAAGGATCAGGTCGGCACGGCGGACGGTGGAGAGGCGATGTGCAATGACAAAGGTGGTGCGGCCTTCCATCAGGTTATCCAATGCTTCCTGAATCAGTTTTTCGGTCTGCGTATCCACGCTGGAAAGGGAGTCATCCAGGATCAAAATGCGCGGATTCATCAGCAAGGCACGGGCGATTGCCACCCGCTGACGCTGCCCGCCTGAAAGGGTCACACCGCGTTCGCCTACAATGGTCTTGTAGCCCTCAGGGAAACCTGTGATGAATTCATGGGCCTGCGCCGCTTTCGCCGCCGCAATGACTTCCTCTTCGGTGGCATCGGGTCGGCCGTAGGCAATATTCTCACGGATGGTATCGGAGAAAAGCAGGGAGGTTTGCAGCACAATGCCGATCTGCCTGCGCAGGGAAACCAGGTCCACGCTGCGAACGTCCTCGCCATCCACGAGCACAGCGCCATCGCTCACATCGTAAAACCGCGGAATGAGATTGATGAGCGAAGTTTTTCCGCTGCCTGTCTGGCCGATCAACGCAACCAGTTGGTTGGGCTTCACACTCAGATGGACATCGGTAAGGGAGGAACGTTTTTCATCAAGGTATTTGAGCGATACGTTTTTGAATTCCACTTCACCGCGCAGGCTGGGAAGCTGCACCGCCGCCACAGGCGAGGCGATCTCGGGCTGCGCATCCAACACTTCAAGCACGCGCTTTGCACCTGCATCCGCTTCACCAGCGGCATTCACCAGCCAGGTCAACTGCTGGGCGGGGGCGGCCAGCATCATCACGTAGGCATTGAATGCAACGATCTCACCGACGGTCATCGTGCCATTCAAGACCATCTGTCCGCCGAACCACAAAATGAGAATGGTACACAGCGTGACAAGGAAATCGGTGGAAGGCATCACCTTCGCCCATTCGCCAATCACCTTGAGGCGGGCATTGTAATAGGCGCGGTTGACAATATCAAAACGCTTGACCTCATGCGGCTCACGGGCAAAGGCGCGTACAACCTGCACACCTGTCACGTTTTCCTGCAGGCGTGCAGAAAGTTCCCCAAGCAGGTTATCCACATTGAAAAAGAGATGGGTGACACGGTCGCCGAACTTGAAGGTCATCCACACCAGCGGGAAGATTGGAATGACCGCGATCAAGGTCAACTGCCAATTGGCGCTGAACATGATGAACAGCGCCCCAAACAGGACGAAGACCAACTGGGTCAACTCCACCACAGAACTTCCGATGAAGTTCTGCACGGCACGCACATCTTCGATACAGCGGGAGATGAGCTGCCCTGTCTGGGCATGGTCGTGGTATGAAAACGAAAGATTCTGGATGTGGTTGTACAACTTATTTCGAATGTCATACCCCACACGCGAACCGATCCATTCGGAAAGATAACGCTGAAGGGCGGTCAATGCCGCGGCGGTCAGACCCAGCCCGAGCAAGATCAGAGCCGAGCGGAGCAGGAATCCAGTATCGCCGCCGACCAGTCCGTCGTCGATCACATCACGGATGATGCGCGGCACATACAGGTTCAAGGCGGTAAGGGCGCCCAAATTGAGCGCAGAAAAGAAAATCTGCGGCAAATAGGCAGTGACAAAGGAGCGGAGTCTAAGTATGTTCATGGTTTATGCGGGGTGTTAAGGATACCACGAGAAAATCAATCAAACATCATGATTTTCGTCAGTTGTACCCGCCTGCCTCCCGCTTATATACTGAAATCACACCCATCCAAAAAGGAGCAAGAATGACCGAAACGCGCAAGAAAATCACCCTGCCGTATTTGTTCAAAAAGGTCGAAGATAAACAGCCGATCACCTGGCTGACCTGTTACGACTACCCAACTGCTTATCTGCAGGAACAGGCGGGAATCGAAATGATTTTGGTCGGCGACAGCCTTGGCATGACGATGCTCGGCTACGACTCCACCCTGCCCGTCAAAATGGATGACATGATCCGCCATGCACAAGCCGTGAGGCGCGGCGCACCAACCGCATTTGTGGTCGGCGATATGCCGTACATGACCTATCAGGATTCTGTGGAGAACGCGATCCGCAATGCTGGCCGATTCATGTCAGAAGCTGGATGCGATGCCATCAAGCTCGAAGGTGGAGCCGCAATGGCGAATCGTATCAAAGGGATCGTGGATGCTGGCATCCCAGCCATTGGCCACCTTGGGCTGACTCCGCAATCTGTCTCCGCTCTGGGTGGGTTCCGCTTACAAGGGAAATCTGCCACGCTGGCAAAAAAGATCCTGGACGATGCAAAAGCGCTCGAAGAAGCAGGCGCGTTCTGCATTCTGCTTGAGTTGGTACCTGACCGTTTGTGCAAGCTCATCACCGAACGCGCCGAGAACTGCATCATCATGTCGCTTGGCTCAGGGCCTGATGCGCATGGTCAATTACTGATCTATCACGACATGTTCGGCTTGTATCCCAAATTCAAACCAAAAATGGCAAAGGTTTACGGAAACGCTGGCGAAGTCATTCTGAACGGACTCAAAGGGTATCACGACGAGGTGATTGGCGGACAATTCCCCGAAAAAGACAACTACTTCGGCATGCCTGACGAAGAATTCGAAGAGTTGAAGAAGATGGTCGAAGGCGGCCAGCTGCATCGATAACAGCACAGGCGGCAGTCATTCTGGTCATAAACTGCCGCCTGCTTACACAAGGAGCAAGAATGGCAAACGTACAGAAACTTCTCAAGATCTCGCCCGATAAACTCAAAGCATTCAACTCGATCCTTCTTGACCCCAATTCACAGATCATGAAAGATTTCCTTGCCGTGGTGGCAAAGTACGGCACACCTGAAGAGATCAATAAAAAGCACCGCGCCACCCGCAAAATGGAAAATCTCTTCAAGATCGTGCAGGAAAGAAACCCCGAGGCCATCAAGGATCTGAATTGGCTCATTCAACAACGTGACAAAGGCGCCTTTATTTCAGTAGCCGACTATCGGAAGAAAGTGCTCGGCAACGCGGCAAAGAAGATGAAATTCAAAGACAAATATGCCGTCACGCTGGAGGTTTCTGCGCTGCAATATTTTCCATGGGTCCGCGTCATGGCAGAGGAGGCGATCGCGAATCAAACCCTCATGCCTGGCCGCTACATTGCCGTCCGCAAGATGAAGGAATCTGAAGCCGATGGAGACCTGCCTGCCATCGTCGCCGCTCTGGATATCATCGGTGCGTCCTTTGTCGAAACACTCGATACCAAAGGCACCGACGGGTCGAATCCACACCTGGGCGGGCCAGCCACCATCACAGGCTACTTTGGCGGCATCGGCCAACCCAATGAACACGCGCTGATGTGGCTGGACGAATTCCTGTACTATTACACAAATTACGGTGTTCAACATGTGTTGAATTTCAACGCAGGCACGATCCTGCTGGCCTTTTTACTGTATCGTCTGGGGGTGAACATCCAATTCAAGATATCCGTCTTCTTCGGCGCGGATAATCCCTACAATGCCCTATGGATTCTGACCATGGCCAAACTGCTCAGCCGTGACGACGGAACCAGTCCACTGATCGGATTCAACTGGTCAAACTCGGTCAACAACCAGACCATGGAATTGACCGCCGATTTCCGCAAAGCACTGGATTTGGAAAAGGTCGTCCGCTTTGAGCATCACATCACCGAGCCACAGAAGAGCATTGTGCTACAGCCATACAATCGCCGCGCTGAATTGGTGGAACTCGCCGATCACGTCGCCAATATCGCCGCAAAACACGAGGGCGGCGACCCCGAAGTGGATGTCACCCGCGCACATCAGTCTGACATTCTGGATTACTTCCGCGAGAAGAAGGAAGTCCTTGCCTCGGGTGATTGGGATAATCTACAACGAAACTACCTCGACAAGGTGGATGCCTGCAATCGCACCGCCTGGGCGTTGACAGAAAAAGGGCTAAGTTTCATCGCCGCAAAGAATTTACACAAGTAAACGAAAACTGCAAACGTGATACGCTCCAAACTTAGGGAATCAGCTGTGAATTTTGAATAGATCTCTTGAAAAGAGATTAACCACTGAGCCACGGAGACACCGAGAAAACAATTAAAACTCCGTCCGCAGGAGGCTCCGCACCGCCTCAGTGTCTCCGCGGTTCAAAATGGTTTTCCAAAAACATTCCATGCGACTAATGCAAGATACGGACAAGTTATAAAAAGGCCGACCCTGTAAAACGGGTCGGCCTTTTTATCTTGCAAATTCGCGGCTAAAGTATTGAAAAAACAATTTCGGGATGTTTCATATTTGCGAGCCCAAAACACTTACACAGACATGGGTCTGGGAGCATACACCCCAGCCTGCCTGAACAAATACCGAACCAACAGGGAAAGCGCCAGCATGATCGCCCAATCAGTGATCAAAATACTGCGCGGAAAATTATGAAATGCGCCAGCCCAATAGCCAGCGAAAACAATTGCACCCAAAGCAACAGTCCCAACTGTGACAGAGATCAAAACAGGGCGGATAAACTCAAACAGTGATCCGCGCAACATGGCAGGGTTCGCTGCTTGAAAAGCCACAGTAAACACCGTCCGCAGGGCAAAAGCTGACCAAAACATCGCCAGTGCGATCGGACGGTACAGATCAGATTCGCGGCCCATATCCACGCGCAGGGTGAAGGCAAGGTAAATGGAAAGTCCCAGCGCGCAAAGATCCAGCGCCAGGAGAGGCATGCTCACATTTTGAAGAATCCGCTTCAGCCAGGTGCGAATCGGCTGGTCAAAGTAAAAGTGGATCAACAAAACAAGGACGATCGTCAAAGGTAGGAAGGTCAGGTCAAAAAGCCATTTCGGGTCAGCGATACCCAGGTTATTCAACATGCGCTCATACAACCAGAAAAATGGGACATGCAAAATGTATAACCCATAAGAAGAGTCACCGAGAGTGACCAACGCAGGGGTGTTGAAGAAAACCGAAAGACGAGATTTATCCAACGCCAGCGCCACAATGACAACGGTCAGAATCGGGGCGAGCAGTCCAGCCATCATTTGCAGTCCATGCGGCAAACCTGGCACCCTGCTGCTGACGACAATATAAGCACATGCCAGAAAAATGCCGCCAATAAAAACAGGCAATGTCATGCTGGGTTTGTAATCATGGTTTCGCCCCTCACGCAGATACCAGATCCCACCCACCGCCCCCAGAATGAACGAACTAAAATGAAACACAGGGAAATAAACCAGGAAATTTTCGTACTCGGGAAAGTAACCGACCCAAAGCGCATTATGGATGGTCTGGCTGACCGTCCATAAAATGACGGAGCCCCAGATCAATTTCTTCATGGGTTGACGGTACGCCCACATGGTGAAGAAAGGGAATACCGCATAAAAGAAAAACTCCACAGTCATGGACCATGCTGCGAAATTAAAAGACTGTGCGTAACGGGGAATCCACGCCTGCAGGATCAGAACATTTGCAAGCGTTTTTTGCAATTTGATCTGGGCAACCGAATCGGCATAGAAGTAACAAACCAACAGAAACGACAAAAGGTACAACGGATATAAACGTAAAAAACGCGCAGTCCAGTATTTACCAATATTGAACTTTTCACCCGGGCGATGATTCACAAGCGACATGACAAAGCCAGAAAGCACGTACAAGTAAGTGACACTGGTGGTGGCGGAAACCAGGATCGGTGAAAGCGGAAAGAAGTCAATGGCGTTCAGGTACACACCGCCGCCACCGTGGAAGAACAGCACCACAATGATCGCAATGAAACGGGTAAAGGTTAATTGTTCGAGTCTTTTCATCCAAATCCTCAAGGAACTGCGCCTATTTTACTGGAAAAAATCGGGCTGGCATCAGCCAGCCCGATGGGGAAAACAGGGGGAACTTCCAAGTCTACAAGTCTACAGCCAGACAGGTGAGGGTTTGTTCCACACCTGGAATGGGTTGGATCTCCAAAGCGGTGATCGAGCCCAGCCTGGCCAGATCAGAGGTTTCGACAACTGCCACCGCGTCATACGGGCCGAAGGTCATGTGCGCCTCTTTTACATCCCCCACCTTGCGAAGCTGCAAAACCACATCTTTCACATCGCCCGCGCGGATCTTGATCATGATATACGCTTTCATGGTTTCTCCTTTTGTTTATGCTTTCTTATCACGAAGGAACACGACCCAATAGACAGCGGCCACCAACACCGCACCGCCGATGACATTGCCAATGGTAACAGGGATTAGATTTTTAATGAAGAAAGCCTGCCATGTAAGAAGTTCAAGATTGGGAACCTTATCGCCAACCGCTGCAACGAACTGCGGGTCGAAATCTTTGATGAAAAGCGCGATGGGAATGAAATACATGTTTGCAATGCTGTGCTCAAAACCTGCCGCAACAAAGGCTGTGATCGGGAAAACGATCGCCAGAATCTTGTCAATGGTGGTGCGTGCGCTGTAGGTCAGCCACACCGCCAGACACACCAGTGCATTGCATAAAATGCCCAAAGCAACCGCTTGCACAAAGCCCAGGTCACATTTGGCTACGGCAATTCGCAGCGCAGCCACGCCAACCGCATTGGAACCAAAAGTATATTGTTTCGTGAAAAACATCAAGGCGGCAGTTGCAATGGAAGCGATGAAGTTCCCCGCATAAACAATGGCCCAATTTCGCAATAACGCCCGTCCAGTCACCTTGCCACTGGCCCAAGCCATCACGATCAAATTATTCCCTGTGAATAACTCCGCGCCACCTACAACCACAAGGATCAGACCAAGGCAGAAAACCAACCCGGTCAACAGGCGTGTTACTCCGAAAGGCAGCCCGGTGGTATAGGCCACTGCCCCATCCGCTGCGGTAACGGCCATGTTCCCAGAAGCAACGGTCGTTGCAAAGATGGCGCCCAGTGAAATAAACGCACCAGCTAGCAGGGAAAGCATGAACATCGTAAAAGCAGGCATTTCCGCTTTGCGTACACCAAGGTACTCGGCGCGGGTGGCCATTTCGGCGGGTAGAAGTGCATCAATCCGTATCTCACTCATAAATACTCCTTTTCAAGAACTGATGTTAACTTTTCCACACTTTCACTATATCAAAGCTTGGTCTTCAAAATCAAAGTGGGTTTGTAACGGAAAGCAGGTGATGTTACTCTGCTGCTACGGCTTTCCGCTTGGAACCCAACCATGCACCAATGCCAGCACCAAGGAGCGCAATTATAACGATCGCTCCCAGAACCATTCCGCTTGAACGACGGGAGATCGGCGCCACTGGCAACGGAGTTGGTGTGACCGTTGCGGTTGCAGTTACGGGCCGTGTCACCGTGGAAGTTGGAATCCCCAAAGTGACTGTAAGGGTTGGAGTGGGAGTTTCTGTGCTCACTTCGGGTCTCACGATCAACAGTGTCTGTCCGATGAAAATCGCATTGTTGCTCAGGCTGTTGAGCAACTTCAACTGCTCCACCGAGGTGTTATAGGCAAGCGCAATGCTCCACAAAGCTTCATCAGCCTGCACAACATGATAGACCGCACCGTCTTCCATGGGCGTGCTGGTGTGGATCACGGGAATGGGAGTGCCCGATATCATGGTCACGACCACCGTTGAAACTTGAGCAGGTTGTACCGAGGTGGCATCCACCCATTGAAACGGAATCAGGCTCAGGGTTAAGAAAAGGAACGGAATTAATATCAAAGTAAAAAATCGTCGCATTCAAAAATTATACCGTCCCCGGCACACATCCAAGGACTTCTCAAATTCACCAGTGCGGGTGTAAAATTATATATAATATATAATCCCAAGGAGACCGTTCCCATGCCCGGCTTTACTCCAGGACGCCGCTTTCAACCACCATTTATGCCTTTCAAGCGAATACCTTTCAAGAAACGTGTTCTTGCAAAGATCGAATTAGCGATCAAAGGCCCCATGTTTGGATGTCGCATGTGCGGGAATTGTCTCTTGCAGGAAACCGCATTTATCTGCCCCATGGAGTGCCCAAAGGGATTGCGTAACGGACCGTGCGGCGGCTCGACTCCTGAAAAATGTTATGTGGACGAGTCGCGTCCATGCATTTGGTATAAGATCTACGAGCGTTCTTTCAAACTCGGCCGCGAAGCTTTGCTGCTCGAAGTGCTTCCTCCAATGGATTGGGATAAGGCGGGAACCGATGCCTGGAGCGACGTATTTGAACAAGCCAAACAGGTCGGCGTGAAAAAGATCATCACGGGTCTTACTTCGGGTGAAACTGGTTCTGTTTCGAAGACGCTTGATTCTGTCTTTCGGCCCGTACGCCAGCCCGAGTGGTGGCAGGGCGATTCTCTTTACCATGCCCCAAAATATACAGAACCTGTTTCTGAATTGGAGCGCCGCCTTAAAGCCGGGGAATTTGCCGTGGCCGCCGAAGTCGCCCCTCCCCTTTCAGCAAACACAGACAAGCTCAAACAAAACATTGAAATGCTCAAGCCTTATGTTGCTGCGCTGAATTTCACCGACAGCCCTTCGGCTACTCCGCGCATGTCATCGTGGGCATGCAGCAAAATTGCAGTAGATCATGGAGCCGACCCGATCATGCAGATCGCAGCCCGTGACCGCACACGTGTGGGGTTGCAGGGCGAGGTCATGGGCGCCGAAGCCCTTGGCGTTCGCAACATCCTGTGTCTGACAGGCGACAGCATGGCATTGGCCCCCTCTCCACGCGGGCGCATGGATATTGTTGATCTCGACGGCATTCAGATCCTATGGATTCTGCGGCGAATGCGGGATGAAGGCAAGTATCTTGACGGGCGCGAACTCAAAACACCCCCGAAATATTTTCTGGGTGCGGCAGCTTCACCCTTTGCTTCCAATATGAAGTTCCAGGCCTTGCGCGAACAGAAAAAAGTGAACGCAGGCGCACAATTCTTTCAAACCAATGTCGTCTTCGACGCTGACGCACTTGATGAATGGTTGAACGAAATCGCCAAACGCGATATTCTCGACAAGGTTTACATTATGATCGGGCTGTCTCCGCTGAAGAGCTACCGTGCCGCTGTTTTCATGAACGACAAGGTGCCAGGAGTATTCGTCCCTGAGAAAATTCTCAAACGCATGGAAAATGCAAAGGCCAAAGGCAATGAACAGGAAGAAGGTGTGCAAATCACACTGGAACTGATCGAAAAGATCAAGGGCAAACAAGGCGTAAGTGGAATTCACCTGATGGCTGTGGGATGGGAGGAAATCGTCCCACGGATTGTTCGCGAAGGGTTGGGAGTGGCACCCGCAACGGCAACAATCAAATAAACAAAAAAGCCAGGCAAGCGCCTGGCTTTTTTGTTGCGATGATTGATTACGAACCCTGATCGCTGTCTTTGGCGGAATAACCGGGGCCGCTCTTGAAGAACTCATAGTTCGGCTGGATATCCGGGGTCAGGTCGACGGTTTCGCCAGCATCAAGCTTTCTGGTGGTTTCGAGGACAACGGCCTTGCCGTGGTGGTTGGTGCCTTCGTAGTGACCGGTGAGACCGACCTTGCTGATGTATTCTCCGCCCTTGGCAGAGTAAGCCGAAGGTACTTCATCTTCAGGGAAGATGGCGGCATACGGGCACTCGGGAACGCAAGCGCCGCAGTCGATGCAGGTATCGGGGTCGATATACATCCACGGCCACTCAGCAACGGGCTGGCCGGGAACGATACACTCCACGGGGCATACCTCGATGCAACCGCGGTCACGAATGCACAGGCTGGTAATAATATGTGTCATGGTAATTTACTCCTTGTAGGATTGTAATTAAACCGAACAAACCTATTATAACTTCGTTTATCTTTGTGACAAGGGACACAGTGGAAAGTAAGACGCCCCCTCAAAAGATAAGTTTGAAAAAAACATCCCGCAGAAATCTGCGGGATGTTTTGAAATGGATTGTCCTTACGCTGTTATTTTGCAGCGTATTTAGCGGAGACCGCTTCCCAGTTGACTACATTCCACCAGGCGGTGATGTAATCGGGGCGGCGATTCTGATAATTGAGGTAGTAGGCATGTTCCCACACATCAATACCCATGATCGGGGTCAGACCGTCAGAAAGCGGAGTATCTTGATTGGCAGTGGAAACAACAGCGAGGCCGCTGCCCTTTTTCACGAGCCAGGCCCAGCCAGAACCGAAGCGGGTTGTTGCGGCTTTGGTAAATTCATCCTTGAAAGCGTCAAATGAATTGAAGGACGCATCGATCGCTTTGGCAAGGTCGCCTTTCGGAGCGCCGCCTGCATTGGGTCCCATCACTTCCCAGAACAGGTTGTGATTGTAGGTACCGCCGCCATGATTGCGCACAACCATGCGCACACCTTCAGGAACGGCATTCAGGTCACTGAGCATCGCTTCGAGGGACTTACCAGCAAGTTCGGGGGTCTTTTCCACCGCGCCATTCAAGTTGGTGATGTAGGTCTGGTGGTGTTTGGTGTGATGGATTTCCATCGTGCGCGCATCAATGTGGGGTTCAAGCGCATCGTACGCATATGCAAGTTTGGGAAGTTCAAAAGCCATGTGGGTTCTCCTTTGAGTTGATAATTTCGTTTGAATGTATAATTCGATTTTACCCCCTTATAACAATACCCGCAAGAAATTTGACAATTTTTATACAAATATCATATAAATCAACCCCAGAGAGTCAATGCAAGATTCCCGTGCGCGGCTGTTGTTGCCAGTTATCATTCCCAGTGCCATTCTCGCGGTCTCAACCGCGAGTATTTTTATTCGATTCACCCAAGCCGAAGGGGCACCTTCACTGGTGATCGCAGCAGTCAGATTGACCATTGCGACTCTCCTGCTGGCGCCTTTTGCATTGACAAACTATCTGGACGAAATAAAACGCTTCACACGGACCGAGATTCTGCTCGGTGCTTTCTCGGGCATTTTCCTCGCCGTACATTTTGCCACATGGATCTCGTCTCTGGAATATACCAGCGTGGCAAGTTCGGCGGTCTTCGTCAGCACGGGGCCGCTTTGGGTGGCGTTGATGGCTCCGCTCTTGCTGAAGGAGCGTCTGACAAAGACAGCCATTCTCGGGTTGATCCTTGCCCTCGCAGGCGGAACAGTTATCGGGTTGTCAGATGCGTGTGTCTGGGAGTCGGGACTCATCTGTACTGATATCCAAAACATCCTGCAAGGCCGTGCTATGTGGGGAAATATCCTCGCGTTGATTGGGGCCTTGGCGGTCAGTGGATATCTCATCATCGGCAGGAGATTGCGCAATGCTGGCAACATGTCACTGATCCCTTATATTTTTTTGGTGTATGGCATGGCGGCAGTGACATTGAACGTCATTATGTTCGCCTCTGGTCACTCCCCTTTTGGGTATTCCCCCAAGATATACGGATTGATTTTTCTGCTGGCGGCTATTCCGCAACTAATTGGGCACTCCACATTCAATTGGCTTTTGAAATTCCTGCCTGCTACTTTTGTGGCGGTGACCACTTTGTCGGAGCCCATCGGCTCGGCAATCCTCGCTTATTTTATTCTGAATGAAACCCCGACCTCATTTGTTATCATAGGCGGGTGCATTCTCTTGATCGGTATTTATCTCACTTCCAGAGAAGAAAACAACACATCCAAGGAATCAAAATGACCCTCCAGTTATCAGCAAAAGACCAGGAAATGTTGAAAGGCCAGCACGGCCCAGCCACCCGCATGGCCATGTCCATTTTGGTACGCATGGCAGAAGTTTCAGGTGCAAAGGAATTACTAGATATCAGCGGCGCACATATTGACAGCACTGTTTACATCGGCGATGCAGGGCTTGAATATGCAGAACGCCTCGCCAGCCTTGGTGCAAAGGTGGCCGTACCGACCACGCTCAACGTGAGCGGTGTGGACGAGCACCACTGGAAGGAATGGGCTGTACCTACGCTGTGGGCCAAACAGGCACATCGTCAAATGGTGGCATATCAAAGCATGGGGACCATCCCAACATGGACCTGTGCCCCGTATCAAACAGAGATGCGTCCACGTTTCGGTCAGCAAATTGCGTGGGGAGAATCAAACGCCATTGTATTTGCCAACTCAGTGATCGGCGCACGGACGGAACGATACCCCGACATGTTCGATGTGTGCTGTGCCATCACAGGCCGCGCTCCTGCCATCGGGCTACACTTGACAGAAAACCGAGCGGGGAAGATCCTGCTCAAGCTCGAGGGGGTTTCGGCGGAATTACAGGCAAGTGACGACTTTTACCCAGTACTCGGTCATTACTTGGGGAAAATCTCATTGGACAGAATCCCCGTGATCGAGGGAATGACCATTGTCCCAGATGACGATCAACTTAAGGCATTGGGTGCAGCAGCAGCTTCTTCTGGTGCAGTGGCACTCTTTCATATGGTGGGTGTTACCCCCGAAGCGCCGACTGTGGAAGCGGCCTTTCAGGGAAATAAACCAGAGGAAACCTTGATCGTCAACATGGATACTTTGAGGCAGGCGCGCAGGGAATTGACCCATGCTGATGATGCCAGCCTCGACATGGTTGTATTGGGCAGTCCGCATTTTTCTTTGGCGGAATATAAAATCCTTGCGAAATTGGTTGAGGGGAAGAAGAAACACGCAGATGTGAAGTTTCTAGTCACCTCCAGCAGGGCAATGACCCAGCTTGCACAGCAGGCAGGGTTTCTTGACCCCATTCTGCAATTTGGCGCGCAGATCACCGTAGATACCTGCATCCTCACTACACCGATGCTGCCAAGGGAAATCCGCTTTTTGATGACGAATTCAGCCAAATTTGCGTACTATGCTCCAGGCTTGCTCGATAAAAGGATAGCATTCAGCAGTCTGGCTGATTGTGTTACCTCCGCTGTAAAAGGCGAGATCGTTCGGGATGAGACACTATGGCAAAGCTAGAACTTTTTGGGAAACCCGTCATATCAGGCAAGGCAAACGGGATTGCACTGGTCAGCCGTGAGCCGCTTTCATTTTGGGGCGGATACGATTGGAAAAGTGGAGAGATCACCGACCGCAGGCATCCGCTTTCGGGTGAAAATGCCAGCGGTAAAGTATTAGTGGTGCCATTCACCCGCGGTTCGTCAACCACGACCGCAGTTCTTTTGGAGGCCATTCGCGAGGGGACTGCCCCCGCTGCAATTATCACAACTGCAACCGATTTTTTCTTCGCCCTGGCTTCTGTGGTGGCTGGCGAATTGTACGAAAAATCCTTTCCACTGATCGCTTTGTCAGAAGCGGATTTTGGCGCGATAAAAACTGGAGATCAGGTTAAAGTGATGGAAGATGGGAAGTTGATCGTTGAGTAGCAAAACAACTTCTGGCATTTTGCAACTTCACACGAAAAGGAGTCGTTGATGAGTTGGCTTATCGTTATTTTGATCGCTGTTGTTGTAAACATCATTGTCCTTGCCACTTGCGGCGGAGGCGGGGGCTTGATGCTGTTGGTCGCACTCAATGGATTTTCTGAATCGGCTGCAATGCCGTTTTTGGCGGGCTATGGTCTGTTGGTGCTCGCCATCAGTTTTGGAATTGCCACAGGCGCAACCTGGATATATGTGAAACCCCGCAGCACAGCCTCTGGAATTGGATTTTGGCAGGTAGCAGGTCTCAACGCGGGGATCATCGTCCTGTTGATCTTGGGGGTTGTTGCGTTCATGGCGATCAGGGCACTTTGATACTGCGATGATCATTGTTGTAATGGGTGTGGCAGGCTCAGGCAAGACCACCGTGGGCGCGTTGCTCGCGCTCGAACTTGGCTGGGATTTTTACGACGGCGACGATTTTCATTCCGATGCCAATCGCGCAAAAATGTCACAGCGCATCCCGCTCAACGATGAAGACCGCTCCACGTGGCTGGCTGCCCTTCGAGACCTGATCAACCAAAATTTAAGTGAGAATCGTTCCATCGTGCTGGCATGTTCTGCATTGAAAGAGTCGTAT
Source organism: Anaerolineales bacterium (assembly GCA_035339375.1). Lineage (GTDB taxonomy): Bacteria > Chloroflexota > Anaerolineae > Anaerolineales > Villigracilaceae > Villigracilis. The sequence continues at coordinate 16,630 of DAOQID010000029.1, forward strand.
CGGCACATGCTCAAGGTCAATGAGCAGGTTCATTTTGTCCACTTGCAGGGAAGTTATCAACAGATCGAAGAACGGCTGCGCGGGCGCACGGGGCATTTTATGTCTGCGGAGATGCTTGCCAGTCAATTCGATATCCTTGAAACGCCAGAAGACGCCTTGTCCATCAATATTTCAAACACGCCGCAGGAAATTGTGGCGATCATTTGCAAAGGATTGAATCCATGAAACTCCCATCACATTTATATCTCGATGAAAAGAACATCCCGTATGAAGCGTTGAGCTTTTCGCCAGAAACAGAAAAAGGCGCAGCCAATGTTGCACACGCCCTCGGTTTTTCCGAACGGCAGGCAGTGAAGACTTTGATTTTTCAAGTGGACACTGGTGAGCGTGTACTCGTGATGCTGGGCGGTGATCAAAACGCAGTCTCAGGAAATTTGAAGAAAGCCATTGGTTCGCGGAATATTCAAATGGCTGCGCCTGACGTCGTGAAGGAGACCACTGGATACGTCATCGGTTCGATCCCCGCCTTTCACTGGCAGCCAGAAAATTTCAGATCTTTCCTTGAAGCGAGTCTCCTTAATGAACCCATCCTCGGCACGGGTGGTGGTCAATGGGGTGAAGAGATCATGATAACGCCTGAAAACCTGGTCAAGGCCAGCAATGCCATCGTCGTCAACCTGACAGACCGAGAAAAGCCTGTATTTTTGGAATCGGTTTAGATAGGACTGCAGTTTTCGAAATTACAAGCACAGGTGATTTGTGAAGATGATCGGAAAGTCATTTCCTGCGAAAAAGACCATCGTACTGGTGATTCTGTCAGTAGCGGGCGGACTTCTTGCAGTTGTAAATTTTTTCCTGCTTTCGAAAGATATGCTCCGTGGAGATTATTCAGCGAAAGATATTTTTCCACAGCCGATGTATGGGTTCTTCCGTGTGCCTGACAGGCCAAACACCATCGCGCAGAACGGGGTAAACAGGCTGGCTGGGGATTACGCTCAAGTTTATTTTCCGTCGCTGGAATTCTCTTCCCTGACCCAAAATTACGAAACGGGATATTTAGACCCGTGGAAAAGACCTTCACGCTATGCGCCGTTCATTCATTACGTGTGCGCACTCTCCTTCTGCAAATTGGATTATGGGGACGCAAGCCTTTTGCACATGCTTACTCAAATGGTTCTGTTCTATGCGTTTTTTATTGCCGCATTCAAGATTTTGGAGATCGAATCGGACCTTTGGGTTGGCCTGCTGATAACCACCCTGCTTCTGTTCGTTACACCTGCGGGGTTATCCTGGTTCGAGCGCGGACAATTTTCACTGTATGTTGCCCTGGCATATTTATTGCTGATGCTGGGGTTGATCAAAAACAAACCTGTATTCGTGTTTATCTCGGCGCTGTTCGCTTATGTCAAATGGACATCTTTTCCATTTCTTTTTGTGGTGTTGTTCGTACACTGGATGAGTGCAAAAAACACAAAAGAGAGAGCCCAATACACACAATCGGCGTTGATCTATTTGCTGGTGATTCTTGTGCTTTCGCTTGCGTTCCGAAGTCGTTTTATTCATTTCCTTGAGGGCATTTACAAACAGGAAGTCAATGTGGAGGCGGTGGGACTTGCACTGGCACAGTTACTGCCGACAAGCCTTGTAAAAGGCATGCCGATCCTCCTCATCCTGCTGGGGTATTTATCTTTGCGAAAAAACAACATGGATTTTGAGCGCGCCGCCCCATTTCTGATCGGGTCGGGAATTTTGATGCTGACCTACCCCACCGTTGCATTCGAATACAACATACCGAATCTATTCTGTTTCATCCCACTGATCTTTTACTGGGCGAGAAATCCCAAGTTAATGAACCACGCTGCAAAGTATGTTTTTTTTATCTTCATTTCTCTGGCTTCCTGCACGGCATTTCTTGGCTCAACGGTAGGCGCAAAAACGATTTTATTCGGATACATGGCCGTGGCGGGCTTTTTTCTAATTCTGCCATTCATTGACAACAAAACGTTCGGAAACGCGCTGAAAGGATGATTTACCAATGGCAAATCCGCAAATTCGAATACAGACCGGGTTGGGGGATATGATTGTGGAGCTTTACCCTGCACATGCCCCTATAACCGTTGAGAATTTTTTACGCTACGTTGACGAGAACCGCTTTGAGGGGGCCACATTTTATCGAGTTGTACATTTGGAAAATCAACCCAATAATCAAGTCAAAATCGAAGTAATTCAAGGCGGACTCAAGGATGAAGATCATCCACAAAGTCTGCCGAATATTACACATGAAACCACAACCCAGACGGGAATTCTGCACAGGGATGGCGTCATTTCAATGGCACGGAATGAGCCAGGCACTGCATCAGCGGATTTCTTCATCTGCATCGGCGATCAACCTGAGTTGGATTTCGGAGGCAGGCGCAACCCAGATGGTCAAGGTTTTGCGGCATTTGGAAAAGTCATTGCGGGGATGGAAACAGCACGAAGGATCCAAGCGCTGCCAGAAGAAAATCAGTATCTGAAAACGGAGATCGCGTTCAAAATACAGCGTGCCCAACCCTGACGGTCATATTTTTTACCAGCGCCTCGCATGGTTAAAACAAAAAACTTGCCACGTATTCTTTCGTGGCAAGTTTTTTTCTAGCGATACGTCAACCAGTTCAGGTCTCTCAGCTTCCCTGCAATATCTTCGCGCAGGTCATATTCACCCATACGCCATTCCCAGTTGCCGCCAAGCTTACTCGGGAAGTTCATGCGGGCTTCACTGCCAAGATTAAGCAGATCCTGCATCGGGGTAATGGCAAAGACGGCAACCGATTTCCACACACCACGAATCAGGTCCCAGGCAAAGTCATTGCCATCCACGCTGAGGTAGCGTTGTGCGAATTCACGTTCGTGAGGCGCAGCATGTTCGAACCAACCGCGGGCGGTGTCGTTATCATGTGTGCCTGTGTAGGCTACGCTATTGGGAATATAGTTATGCGGCAGGAAGGGATTTTCAGGGCCTGAAAAGGCGAATTGCAAAACCTTCATACCGGGCAAATCAAAAGCGGCCAATAACTCGATCACATCCGGTGTGACAAGACCAAGGTCCTCGGCAATGATAGGCAGGCCTGTGCCATGCGTGATTAGGCCATCACCAAGGAATTTATCCACAGCGCGGAACAGGTCTTTTCCGGGGCCAGTGACCCAACGACCAAATTCGGCTGTTGTGTGATCCGCAGGGATCTCATAATACCCAGCAAAACCACGAAAGTGGTCAAAACGCAAAATGTCGAAGATCTGCAAAGAGGAACGGACACGTGAAAGCCACCAGGCATAGCCTTCTTTCTTGTGAACATCCCATTTGTAAAGCGGATTACCCCACAACTGCCCCGTTGCAGAGAAATCGTCAGGCGGTACACCTGCCACAACGGTTGGGTTGCCTTCACGGTCTAAAAAGAACAGATCGGGATGCGACCAGACATCAGAAGAGTCATAGGCGACAAAGATGGGAATATCGCCGATGATCTGAATTCCGCGTTCGTTGGCATAAGCGCGTAACTTGTTCCACTGGCGGAAGAAAATGAATTGATAAAAAGCAAAACGCATGACACTTTCGCCAAGTTCCTTCTGCGCTTTGCTCAAGGCGGCTTTCTTTCTCTTACGAAGGGCCTCGGGCCAACCATTCCACGCGCCGCCACCGTTGGCTTCTTTCAATGCCATGAAAAGAGTGTAATCATCGAGCCAGGAGGCATTTTCAGCGCAGAAATAGTCAAAGGCTTGGCGTAAATGCTCAGGGTTGGATTGGTAGCGGGAAAATGCCTTTTGCAAAAGATCCAGCTTCCTTGGGATGAACAGGCCAAAGTCCACGTGTGAAGCGGGCAGGTCTTTCATCCCATCAAGGTCTTCCTGAGTCAATAATCCATCTGCAAAAAGTTCGTCAGGGCTGATCAAATATGGGTTTCCCGCAAATGCGGAAAAAGCCTGATAAGGCGAATCGCCATACCCTGTCGGCCCGAGCGGAAGTACCTGCCAGAGTTTGCAGCCTGTCGATGCAAGCCAGTCGATAAAGCGGAAGGACTGCGGGCCGAGGTCACCGATGCCGTATGGAGATGGCAGGCTGGATGGATGAAGAAGAATTCCAGAAGAACGTTTGAAGGTCATGATTTAATGAGGGAGAGATATAGATTGAGATATTGTCTTGCTGAATTTTCCCAGGAGAAATCCTGAGCCATGCCTGAGCGTTGAAGTGATTGCCATTGCTCGCGGTTTGCAAAAACTTTCAGCGCATTTTTGACCGCCGCCACCAAGGACAGGTGATGTGCTTTTTCAAAAACAAAGCCTGTTACACCGTGACGAACAGTATCATTCAACCCGCCTGCCGCACGGACAATGGGCACACAGCCGTAACGCATTGCGATCATTTGCGAGAGGCCGCAAGGCTCATAACGCGACGGCATGAGGAACATGTCGGAGCCTGCATAAATCTGGCGCGCAAGGCCTGCATCGTAACGGGTCTCAACTTTGACCTTTTCAGGGAAAAGCTTTTGCAGTTTCATTGCGGCTTCTTCGAGTTTTGGGTCGCCTGTGCCAAGGATAACCGCCTGCCAGTTCAAACGCTTCATTGTGTTGAGCGCATTAAAGGCAAGGTCAACACCTTTTTGGACATCCATCCGCGAAACGATGGCGAAAAGCGGAATCTCAGGATCCTGCGGAAGCCCAAGCCGTGCTTGTAAGAGGCCTTTGTTTGCGGCACGTTTTTCGAGGGTTTCAAGTGCAAAATTGACACCAATGGCAGGGTCATCAGCGGGGTTGAACGAGTCGGTATCGAGGCCGTTCAAAATGCCGCTCAAGGTTTCGCGGCGCGATTGCAGAAATTCATTCAAGCCGCAGCCGTATTCCTCGGTCAGTACTTCTTTGGCATAGGTTGGCGAAACGCCCACAATGGCATCTGAAGACCAAAGCCCCAAAGGCAGGGGCATCACACGCGCCCAATCAGGCAGATCGGTTTGGGCGAGTTTCAGGCCATAGCTTTCCAAAATACCGCTGACATCTGGACCCATGAATGGAAGATTGTGCAACGTCAATACCGAAGCGACATGGCGGGCACCTTCTTCCCAACGTTTGGTCAGGGAATAATACAGGCTCAGAGCCGTATGCCAATCATTGCCATGAACAACGTCTGGGAACCAGTTGATCTGCCGTGACAATTCCAGTGCGGCAATGGAATAAAAAGAATATTTCTCGGCGTCCAGTTTGGCATCCAAAGAGTAGACCGAACCATTGGCACGAATGGCATCACCATTAATGAAGTAGACAGGCATTCCCTTCAGGGATGTTTCAAACGCATCCACCTGGACCTCGGAATTGCCTCTCGGAATCGAAAAAATGCCTATCGGCCTGAGATTTTCGGCTTTGATGGCAGGATGATACGGCAACACAAGCCGTACATCCAGTGTAATTTCATCGTTGGAAAGGGCGCGCAAAGCGCGCGGCAGAGACCCTGCCACGTCACCCAACCCACCTACTTTGATAAACGGTTCGGCTTCCGCCGCAAGAAAAAGGACATTAATGGTTTTTGGCATGGCGGTTATTTTACCTTACATAAAGACCCTAAAGGCTAAATACCTTTAGGGTCTTCCAGGGGTGCCTGAAGGGTTTCGAACCCTCAACATCCACATCCACAGTGTGGCGCTCTGCCGTTGAGCTACAGGCACCATATTTAGAGCGGCGAAATTTTACCACAATTCACCGCAGATTCAACACCGCCAATGTCTCGCCGTCATACATCTCCCCGGGCTCTTCAAAACCGAGGCTGGCATACAGCTTCCTTGCGGATTCGTTCTCTGGCTCATAACTGATGCCCACATTCCTGATCCTTTCATCGGCACGAAGACGATCCAGGGCTTGCGACATAATATCGCGGCCATACCCTTTTCCTTGAAACTTCTCATCCACCATTAAACGGGCAATAAAAGCCTGAAAGCGCGAGTGGGTAAAATTCAAACAATACATCAAGAAACCAACAGGCTCTTCACCTGCATACGCACCAAAAGGGAACATCTCCCAATGCCCTTCATCCTCAAAACCAAATTGAGCTTCAGCAATGGAATACAGATTAGAAGCCACAAAATGTGTCTGATCTTCTCGTACCTTCAAACTGATCAGTGCCCGCCAGTTTTCAGCAGAAACGGGATGAAGAGAAATCGTCACGTGATCATCCAATCATTTTTCGAATCTCGGAAACCACCGCTTCGCGCTGCACCGTGACCTGCTCGCCAGTCATCAGGTTTTTTACGGCGGCCTGACCATTCGCCGCTTCGTCTGGACCAACGGTGACAGCGAGCTTGATCTTCATTTTGTCGGCAAACTTGAATTGTTTTTGCAGCTTCGCAGGTTCGGGGAATACCATGGCATTGATCCCAGCCTCACGGAGTTGCGCGGCCAACTCAAACGATTTCAACCACATGGCTTCATCAAAAACCGTCACCAACACTGCGGCAGGCGTAGGGGCAAATTCAGGCACAAGACCAGCCTCTTGTAAAACAATGCCCGCCACCACATCGCCCATGGCAAAACCAACACCTGAAAGCGGCTGTCCGCCAACATCAGCCAGAAGATTATCGTAACGCCCTCCGCCCAGGATGGCACGCTTCAATGAACCGCTGGTTTCAAAAGCCTCAAAAACTGTCCCCGTATAATACAAGAGACCACGCATGATGTTCGGGTCAAATTTGACATACTCGCTGACGCCCAAGGCTTTCAATGCAGAAAACAGGCGAACCAACTCCTCGCTATTTTTCCACAGATCGAAATTTCCAAGGATGCCCTTCAACCCATCAAGTTGGGTTTGCGTCAGGCCCAGTTCAAGTGCATACGAATCCCATTTGGCAGGATCCATTTTTGTACGACGGTCTACCAGGTTGGAAACATCAAGGCGCCTTTCGGGAGCCAGACCAAGGGCGTCGAATTCAGAATCCATGAGGCGCCGATTATTTACATAAATGGCAGCCCGCTCCGGGGTGAGTCCGACCGAACGCAGGAATGTCGCCGCAACAGCAATAAGTTCCGCATCCGCTTCGGGAGAATTGACTCCCAGCATGTCAATATTCCACTGAAAGAACTCACGTGTACGGCCTTTCTGCGGCTGTTCGTAACGCCAACATGGGCCGAACGACCACCAACGCACAGGGAAGGTTAACTCACCCTGCTTCGCTGCAATCATACGCGCCAGGCTGGGCGTGAGTTCGGGGCGCAGAGTCACAAAGTCACCGCCGCGGTCGGTGAAAGTGAAGGACTGCTTCTTCACCAGCTCCTCCCCCGATTTTGCCGCGTATAGATCGATCGTCTCAATAAAGGGTGCGTCCCATTCTTGATACCCAAATTTCTGAGAAGCCATGCGAACTTTTTCATAAATGAAATTTCGCAGCGCCATTTGCTCAGGATAGAATTCTCTTGTGCCTTTTACAGGTTGTATTTTGCTCGCCATTTTGACTCCAGTGTGCAAATTTTATCATGGGTTTCAAATGCCCCCAAAATTCAGCGATTGAATTTTGATTTTGTTTTGGTATAATCTCAAAACGTTTATTGCAGTGCGGACTTTGGTTGTCTGCACTAACACGATTAAAGTTGTCATACACAAGGAGATAAAATGAAAATTGATTATCAAGAACCCAGCAAAGACCTGCTGATGCGCATTGACATTCATGAAAAATATGGCTCGGCCAATATCGACGTTTGGACGAACGACCTGCTCAAACCTCAGGCTGGCATGAAAATTCTGGATGTGGGCTGCGGTGCTGGCAAGCTCTGCTTCCTTTTCAATGAATTTACAAAAGGCGGCGCGCAAATTACAGGCGGCGACTTTTCAAATGAATTACTCGATAAGGCCCGCGAGAAGAACAAAACCGTCGGCGCCAATATTGATTTTCAATTTTTGGATTTCAATCAACGTTTTAACTTTGCCGACAATACCTTTGATTTGTGTACCAGCGCATTTGCCATTTATTACGCCTCCGATCTTGACTTTACATTTGGTGAGGCCCACCGAGTGCTGAATCCAGGCGGACGGCTTTTCGTCTCCGGGCCATTGCCTGAGAACAAGCAAATGTTCTATGACATCATCAAGGAAGCCACAGGCGCTCCCATCCCCCCCATGCCCGGGTCATCGCGCTTCAAAGGTGATATTTTCAACACCATTGACAAGATATTTGCCAAAACAGAACTGCACAAGTTCGAAAACCACCTCACCTTCCCCGAAGTAGCCCCGTTCATTGATTACGTCCGCGCTTCTTTGGGTGAAGACCGCAGACTGTGGACATCCATGTTTAACGGCAAAGATGAGTACGAAGCCCTGATCGGCAAGATCGAGGCTGTGGCTACACGCTGGTTTGAGCGAGATGGAAAACTCGTCATGACCAAGGTTGTCGGCGGAATTCTCGCGACGAAATAAACCAAATCACGACCCGAAGATAATTGACGAAAGCCAGTTACTTCGGGTCCCCCACATTCACCATGAATTTTTTCGGAAAACGAGTTCTCTTTTTAGGCGCCCACCCCGACGATATTGAGTTGGGGTGTGGAGCGCTGTTGCACAAGATCGCAAAGAAGACAGATGTGTTGTGTGTTACACTCTCTGACAATCAGAAAAACCCCGACCTGCAAAAAGTAAAAAGCGAACATTTTCAATCCATGCAAGTGTTGGATGTGCCTGAAGAAAAGATCGTACTGGGACCGTTCACCACACGGGTTTTCCCTGATGCGCGGCAGGAAATTTTGGAGTACTTTCTGAAACTCCGCAAGGATTTCAACCCCGACCTGATCTTTACCCATACCCGACAGGATGTACACCAAGACCACAACACCATGACCGATGAAGCCCTGCGCGCCTTTCGTGGAATCACTGTTTTGGGTTTCGATGTTGTGCGGTCCTCTTACGGCTTTTTCCCCAGCTTTCTGGTGGAGGTTTCTGAAGAAAATGCGGCTGCAAAGATCGAAGCGCTTTCAAAATACGAGACCTACCGTGACCGTTACTATTTCAACGCAGAATTGACCCGTTCCATCATGGTTCGGCACGGAGCCCTGGCAGAGCGGCCACTGGCAGAAGGATTTGACATTCTGAGGATTGTCGGCAAATTCGGGGAGTGACGACATATCTTGTTTGACATCAATTCTTCAAAACCCTATAATCAGGCAAAATACCCCTCAACCGCCGCAAGGAGAAAAAATCATGCAAAAGTACGAGCGGGCAGTTTTCATTTCATATGCTTGGGGCGATGAACGCGAAGAGATCGTCAACCAACTTGACAAGGCTCTGCAAAAGCGAGGGGTCAAGATTATCCGCGACAAACGCGAACTGGAATACAAGGGGTCCATTTCTGAATTCATGGAGCGGATCGGTCGCGGCGACTGTGTCATTGTCGTCATCAGCGATAAATACCTGCGGTCACCGAATTGCATGTTTGAGCTGATCGAAATTGCTGAAAATAAAAAGTTTCGAGAGCGCGTTTTTCCGATCATTTTGTCAGATGCCAATATCTACGACCCTGTCAAAAGAGTGGAATATGTCGATTTCTGGGAAAACAAAAGGGATGAGCTTGCCAGGGCCATCCAAAAACTTGACCCGGCAAACCTGCAGGGCATTCGCGAAGACATGGATCTGTACGACCGTATCCGCGACATGATTTCCGGGCTGGCAAGCACCCTAAAAGACATGAATGCCCTCTCACCACAAACACACCGCGACACTGATTTTGAAGATCTGTATAACGCCATTGAGCAAAGGTTGGGGCAGCCCCAGTCCGCCCGCCCCAAGAAACCGAGCAAACCCGCAAAAATAGAAAAAGACGAAACTGGCACAAGAAATATAGAAATAGGCGGCAGTGCAAGCGGCAATGTGTTCATTGGCGATAACAACAAGATCGAAAAATAATCAGTCAGAAGTTCCGTCTTTTTAGAGGTCAGCATGGCAAATGTTTCAATTGGCGGCAATGTAACAGACAGTGTTTTGGTTTTCGGAAACAACAACTACGTTGTCAAGATCGGGGATGTGAACGGCGGCGTGGTCAATATCGTCAAGCCTTCCGACAAACCCAAGGTCTCGGCACGCCCTGCCCCGGTCATGATAAAGCCGCGCGCCTTTCCCTCTTTAATGGACCGTGTCGATGAAGCTGAAACGGTTAAAAAGGCGGCAGAGCTGGCAGTCCCTGTTTCTGTTTGGGGAAAACAAGGCATCGGAAAGACCTCTTTCATCCGCCATTTGGCACACATCCTTCCCACAAACAAATATCCAAATGGAGTAGTCTATCTGAATGTTTCCAGCCTTGGGCATGAAGACCTGCTTCAAGCTTTATTCGATGCATTTTTTGAAAGCGACAGCACTTACAAGCCAACCACAGCTGACATCCTTCATGGGCTGCAGAAGATCTCCGCACTTATTTTTCTTGATGATCTGCAAATTGGCCGTGATGAAACCATTTCCATCCTGAACGCAGCTCCCAGTTCCACTTTTATCCTGATCTCCAGTGAACGCAGTTTCTGGGGGGAGGGCGAAGCGGTTCAATTGCAGGGGTTGCCTGTTGGGGATTCGGTGCGGTTGTTCGAAAAAGAATTGGCACGTCCGCTTGAAACGGAAGAAAAAATCACAGTACCAAAAATCTGCAAACTGCTGCAGGGTCACCCGCTCAGCATCCTGCAATCGGCTTCACTGGCGCGTGAAAGCGGTAAACCCCTTGAAGAGATACTGAACGGATTGACCAATGAAAAGAAGGATGACAAGTCCATGGCATACATGGGGTTGGCCAGCCTTACAGACTCGGAAAAACAGGTTATTGCCCTGCTGGCAGCCGCTGGCGGAACCATCGTTTTGGCAGAGCATATCAAGGGCATCTTCAAAGGGGACAGCCGTCAGACAGATATTCAAAAGCTGATCCAGCTCGGGTTTGTACAGGCACACAGCCCAAAGTTCAGTGTGACCGAGGCATTCGCTTCTTCCCTTGCCGCGACCTGGGATCTATCTTCATGGCATGATATCCTGTTGAAGTATTCGATCAAGTGGTTGAGTCAACAGCCAGCATCGGCATTGGTGGATGAATCCACCAACCTGCTGATCCACACCATCAAAACAGCGGGGGAAAGAAAAAAATGGAGTGAAGTGATCCAGCTTGGGCGGGCGCTCGAAAAGTTTCTGGTCTATTACAAACGCTGGCAGGCATGGGCCGATATTTTGAAGTTGATCATCGAGGCCGCCAAAGCCTTGAGCGACAGCAAAACACAGGCCTGGGCCCTGCATCAACTCGGAACCCGCGCCCTGTATCTTGGTCAGACCAGCGAAGCAAACTCGCTCCTGGCACAGGCACAAACCATCCGCAAAGCCATTGGAGACAAAGCCGGTTTACGGGTTACACAACATAATTTGAAAACCATCAAAGGTGGATCGGGGTGTGCAAAATTCGTTTCCTATTTTGTCGGTGCTGTTGTTGGCACCACCGTACTGACGGGAATCGCCTGGCTCGCGATCAATATTCTATTTTCTCCACCGATCCCCATTGCTTTACCAACTGCTACAAACACACCAACCTTGCGACCGTCGTCGACCATTCCCCCATCAAATACGCCTCGACCATCAGAAACGCCGACAGTTCGACCGTCGAGGACGCCAAGACCCACAGACACTCCAATGCCAGTGCTGTTGTACGATTTTGTTGAAAGCGCGCACGAGGTTTATTGGTACCAGACCACAAGTAATTCTGACGGTGAGTTTACTCAAGACCTGCCATTTTTCTTCGAGCCGGTTGTTCCAGATGTTGAATCGTACCTCCCTGAAAGTGACAGTGCTTACGTTGGTTGGTCTTTCGATACACAATTAACCAATGGCAACAGATATGAAAAAGTCCTGCTCACCTACCCGCTTTACGAGCATTTCAAGGTCTTCGGAGATTACACAGTAAAGATCGGCAGACCTGCCCCGGAAGCATACCTCGAATTGACCGCCGGGTTTAAGGACATTGTTATTGAACCGGTGGAGGGTGTTATGTTCAGGGTGTACGTGAATGGCAAGGTGTATATTGAAGAGCCATATTACTTTGGCAGCGAACCGATACAGACGGGAAGTCGAATCCGACTGGCTGCAAACACCTATGAATTCAGGCTCGAAGTGGAATCTCTGGATCCATCTCCGTACGATTTCGCCACTTGGGCGGTTGTAAGGCTTTGGGACAAAGAACCGTGAGATTATTTACTTGGCGCTGACAAAAAACCCCGCAGGTGCTTTTCGCGGTGACGCAAAATGTATTTTAGATACCCAAACAATAAAAAAGGACGTTCTCGGTTGAGAGCGTCCTTTTATGATCTTACGGCCTATTCTTTCGGCACGCCAATGAAAATAATTCCATCCCGCACCTGCACAGGATAAGCAGGGATATCCACCACAGCAGGCATGGACATGACCTTCCCTGTCCGCACATCAAACTCGGCACCATGCCGCGGACAGACAATATTATGGTCTTCGATCACCCCATCTCCCAGCGGGCCATCATCATGGGTACAAATATCACCTATCGCGAAAAACTGGCCAGCTATGTTGAAAATAACGATCGGCTTGTCACCCAAATCAACGAACAGGCGCTCGCCATTGGGCAATTCGGATTCGGGTGCGATCTCAAGAAATTCGACTTTGGATTCATCAAGGGCGGTGTAATTAAACATAAATTCCTTTTATT
>DAOQID010000029.1:29424-35680 GCA_035339375.1 Anaerolineales bacterium
TCCTTTTATTCAACCAAAGAGTCGCTTGCCTCACCAAGACCATACACACCTGCTTTCAAAACCTTCAAAGAGAGCAAGGCGCATTTCAAGCGCACAGGGCCCAGATCAATACCAAGCATTTCAAGGACAGAATCCTTGTTTAATTTTTTCACTTCTTCCAGCGGTTTGCCGATGATGGTTTCCATCAACAAATCTGCGGAGGCTTGAGAAATCGCACAGCCATGACCGTCAAAACGGGCATCGGTCACCAGGCCGCCTGCGTCAACTCGCAAATCGATCTGGATATGGTCCCCGCAAAGGGGATTGTTATCCGCAAAAGAAATGTCATGCGGATCGAGCTTTCCCCGATACGAAGGGTGTTTATAGTGCTCAATAATTACTTCACGGTAGAGATCGTCCATCTGTGCTCCAAACAGGCAAACCTGAAAACGGTCTACCCAAACATTTCCTTCACTTTGTAGATCCCATTCACCAGCAAATCCACTTCTTCTTTTGTGCTGTACAAATAGAATGAAGCACGACTCGTGGCAGGGATGCCGAATTTTTCATGCAAAGGCTGGGCGCAATGATGCCCAGCACGGACGGCAATTCCATCCTGATCAAGGATCTGCGCCACATCATGCGGATGCACACCCTCAAGGGTAAACGCCGCCACGCCGCCTTTTTTATCGGCAGATGGGCCAAATAGTTTCACACCGGGGATCTCTTCCAGCCGTTCAAGTGCATACTCGGTGATTTCATGCTCGTGCGCCGCAATTGCATCCATGCCAACTTTTGAAAGGTAGTCTACGGCTGCACCAAAGCCAATGGCTTCTGCGATGGCGGGAGTGCCAGCCTCAAATTTATGCGGCAGGGTATTTGCGCGGAACGAACGCAGTTTCACTTCCTTGATCATATCGCCGCCGCCTAAAAATGGGGGCATCGCCTCCAGCAAAGCGGTCTTGCCATACAATGCGCCAATGCCTGTCGGCCCACACATCTTGTGCGCGGAAAAAGCAAGGAAATCTGCATCAAGAGCCTGCACATCCACTGTCAAATGCGGCACAGACTGTGCAGCATCCACCAATGTGATTGCACCCACTGCATGAGCCAAACGAATCATCTCTGCGGCTGGGTTGATCGTACCCAAAACGTTGGACATGTGCGTAAACGAAACCAGCTTCGGGCGACGGTCAAGAAGCGTTTTATACACCTCAAGATCGAGTACACCGTCCTCCGTCACAGGAATAAATTCCAACTCGATACCGCGCTCCGCTTGCAGCATGTGCCACGGTACAAGGTTGCTGTGGTGTTCCATCTCGGTCAGGATGACAAGGTCACCCTGCTTCAAGTTGGCGCGCGCCCAACTATACGCCACCAGATTGATCGACTCAGTGGTGTTGCGGGTATAAATAACTTCGCGTGCCGATGCGGCATTGATAAATTTCGCGATCCGCTCACGCGCACCTTCGTACATTGCGGTGGCTTCTTCAGCCAAAGCATGGACACCACGATGAATGTTCGCATTCGAAAGGCGGTAATACTCGTTCATTGCCTCGATCACAGCCAACGGTTTCTGCGAAGTGGCGGTTGAGTCCAAATATGTCAAACCGACCCCTGCGCGTATTTCACGCTCAAGGATCGGAAAGTCTTTTCTTACCTGGGATACATTTAGCTTCATGATCGTTTCATCAACTTTTAGATTTGGCGACTCGCTGGCCTAATATTCTGGAATGAAATCCTTCACCGGCGGCTTCTTTCCCGGTACGGGGCGCATGTGCTCGGAATTCAACGGGAACCACAAAATACGGTCAGGAACCATCCAACCGTCCGTGAGGTACACATTTGAACGGAACTGCACGGCCACCATTTTGTTGTCCACCTGCACAACGATCCCCTTCACCCACCCACGAATCCGTTCGCGATTCTTCTCGTGGTCGCAAAACACTTCCACGCTTCCACCCACTTCGTAATCATGCTCGGCACCGGGTGCCTTCATAAAACTAAACTGATTTGTCCTGCTCGGACGGGCAACAGGGCGGCGGCGTTCCACCATTTGATTTACAACACGTTTGATCACCGGTGTAACGGCTGGTTTCGCCGTTGTTGGATGGTTCGAGGTTTGCTGTTCAACTTCCTTTTTAGGCGCAGCAGTTACAACCTTGGAAGCCTGCATCGGTTTCTTTTTTACTTCAGTCTTGATCACTTTTGTTTTTACGGTCGTTTTCGTTTTGACTGCCACCCGTTTTTTCGAAACTGTCCTGGCTGTCTTGGCCTTCGCACTGGGCTTTACCATACGCTTGCTGTTTGATTTCACTGCCATAACTCACATCCTATTCTTTTGAATGGAAGAGACGCCCTCCGCCTCTCACTTAACTGACAATTGCCCCGGCAAAATCGGCATTCCCACCGCCGATAATTTTGCCCGAAAACCTGACAAGCCCCAAAGGGACCTGTCAGGTTTCGTTAGATTACGCTGATAGCTTGTCCTGAATCGCCTGCTGGAACCTTTCACGCACTCCCTCAAATGGAATACGCTGCATGATCGGGTCAAAAAAGCCCTCAACCACCAATCGTTCCGCCTCACGCTGCGGGATACCACGGGATTTCAAATAGAAGAGCGGTTCCTGCTCCAATTTGCCGACAGTGGCCCCATGCGTACAGCGGACATCATCAGCAAGGATTTCCAAACCTGGGATCGAATCAGCGCGCGCCTTGTCATCAAGGACAAGATTACGGTTGGCCTGATACCCATCTGTCTTTTGTGCGCCGGGGGCCACATAGATCATGCCCTGCCACACAGAGCGGCTTTTGCCTTTCAAAGCACCTTTGAACAGTAAGTCACTGGTGGTGTGCGGAGCAAGATGATTCTGCTGGGTATCATGGTCGAGATGCTGGGTTCCATCTGTAAAATAAAAACCCGACATACGGCCCACGGAACCTTCCCCGGCAAGGTCAAGGTCAGAGAAATTTTTGGTCAGACGGGAACCCACTGCGCCAAAAATCCAATCGAGGTTGCCACCACGCTCCACGCGGGCGCGCTCGTGCGAAAAATTCCACACATGGCGACCCCACGACTGCAATTCAACAAAACGAAGGTTGGCATCCTTGCCAACGTAAATTTCGACAACACCTGCATGCATGGCATGCCCCACCTCATCAGGTGAAGCCGCTTCATGGACATAGGTCACCGAGGCGCCATCTTCCACATAAACAAGAAGATGCGAGAAATGAGCCAGTTCAGAGCCCGGGCCCCACAAGACAGAATGCAAAGGCTGTTCCACCTGTACATTCCTGGGAACATACAGCAAAACACCATTTTGAGCCAAAGCAGAAGCAAGCGCGGCGAATTTGCCATCATCAGGTTTAACGATCTGCCCGATCAACTTCGCCAGCAAATCGGCATGATTTTTCTCGGCAGTGCGGAAATCAGTGAAGACCACACCTTTTTTCACCAGAGACTCGTCCAAGTCCACTTTGGAGCCGCCGGGGAGCAGGGTGATCTGTCCGCCATGCTGTTCACCGGTCAACGGCTGGAGCAGATACTCGGGCACGGCAGGCAGGTCATCAAAGGCTCCGATCTTCGGCAGCTTGAAATCAGAAGCTGGGAGCAAGCGCAGGTCGGTGCGGCGCCAGGCTTCGTCTGTGTTTACGGGGAGAGAATGCTTGTTGAATGCTTCCCAAGCCGAGGCGCGGAAAGAAGCGAGGCTGCCTGCGGCGGAAACATCTGCCTGAGTAAAAGCAAATTCCTTTGCGGCAGTATCTGCGCGTCGTTGTCGTGTTACAGTAACTTTTGGTTTCTCTTGCATGTTCAATTCCGTTTCAAAGTTGGAAAGTTCACTGGCTGGAGGATTCAACTTTCAAACCTTCCAGCAATTTAACTTTCTAACCGATAGACCCTTCCATTTGTAGTTGAATCAAACGGTTCATTTCGACAGCGTATTCCATCGGCAACTCTTTGACGAGCGGCTCGATGAAACCAGAAACAACCATGGTTGTGGCTTCTTCTTCGCTCAAGCCGCGAGACATGAGGTAGAAAAGCTGCTCCTCGCCCACTTTGCTGACAGAGGCTTCGTGGCCGATGGTGACGTCATCTTCATCAATTTCGATGTAGGGATAAGTATCAGAACGCGATTTGGGGTCGAGCAACAACGCATCGCAAACCACATTGGATTTGACACCCTTGGCACCTTTATACACTTTGAGCAAGCCGCGATAGGAAGCACGTCCGCCATTCTTGGAAATGGATTTGGAAGTGATCTTGCTGGTGGTGTTCGGCGCGAAGTGAACCATCTTTGAACCCGCATCCTGAATTTGGCCCGTGCCCGCAAACGCCATCGAAAGCATTTCGCCGTGCGCGCCTGGTTCCATCAGATAGCAGGAAGGATATTTCATGGTGACTTTGCTGCCGAGGTTGGCGTCCACCCATTCGTGGGTGCCATTTTCAAAAACCTTGGCACGCTGGGTCACAAGGTTGTACACGTTCGTTGACCAGTTTTGAATGGTGGAGTAACGGGAACGCGCACCCTTTTTGACAATAATCTCGATCACACCAGAGTGGAATGAGTCAGTCGTGTATTGAGGGGCTGTACAACCTTCCACGTAATGCACCTGCGCGCCTTCATCGACGATGATGAGCGTGCGTTCAAATTGACCGACATTGGCGGTATTCAAGCGGAAATACGCCTGCAAAGGCAGATCCACTTTTACGCCTTTGGGTACGTAAACGAAGGAACCGCCCGACCAAACAGCAGAGTTCAATGCGGCAAATTTATTATCTTCAATCGGCACAACCGTGCCAAAATATTCACGGAACAATTCGGGGTGTTGGCGCAACCCATCTTCGATGGACAGGAAGATCACACCCTGTTTCTCAAGGTGTTCTTGAATCGAGTGGTACACCATCTCAGACTCGTATTGCGCGCCAAGGCCGGCCAAAAACTTCTGTTCGGCTTCTGGCACACCCAGCTTGTCAAAGGTGCGCTTGATATCATCGGGAACATCGTCCCATGATTTTTCGCTTTTCTCGGTGGGCTTGACGTAATAATAAATATTATCAAGATCAAGCGAGCTGAGTTCAGGTCCCCAATTGGGCATGGGGCGCGCTAGAAAATGCTCAAGCGCCTTGAGGCGAAATTCAAGCATCCACTTCGGCTCGCCCTTCATGCGTGAGATGTTTTCCACAACCTCACGGCTCAACCCTTTTTCAGACTTAAAGGTGTAGTTGTCATCGCGGTCGTGAAAACCGTATTTGTATTCGCCGATCTCATCGAGGATTTTAGTATCTTCAGACATTCGATTCACCATTTTCTGGATGACGCTCCGCTTCACACGGACCTGTCACCTGCTACTGATAAACAAACAGACTCTACCCTTCGGCAACTGCGTCGTATTTCTCGCGGACCCAGTCATAGCCTTGATCTTCAAGGTGAAGTGCCAGGTCTGGCCCGCCAGATTCAACGATGCGGCCATTCATCATCACATGCACGAAGTGCGGTTTGATGTAATTCAAAAGGCGCTGATAATGTGTGATGACCAGCACCCCAAGTTCAGGTCCAGAAAGAGCGTTGACGCCTTCAGAAACGATGCGCAGGGCATCAATATCCAAACCTGAGTCGGTTTCATCCAAAACTGCAAAGCGGGGTTTTAGGGTTGCCATTTGCAGAATCTCGGCGCGTTTCTTTTCACCACCTGAAAAACCCTCGTTGAGGTAACGGCCTGCAAAATTATGGTCCATTTTGAGCATATCCATCTTTTCCTTCAGCATTTTGCGGAATTCGGGGATGGGCATGCCTTTATCTTCGGGATTTTCAGCGCGACGGCGGGAATTAATCGCCGAGCGCAGGAAGTTTGCCACGGTTACACCGGGAATGGCAACAGGGTATTGGAAAGCAAGAAAAACTCCCGCACGGGAACGTTCATCAGGTTCCATTTCAAGGATATTTTCACCATCAAGCAGCACTTCGCCGCTGGTGACTGTGTAATTGGGGTGCCCCATCAATGTATAAGCCAGTGTAGATTTACCTGTACCGTTCGGCCCCATGATTGCGTGAGTTTCGCCCTGTTTAATCGTTAGTGAAAGCCCTTTCAAAATTTCTTTATCTTCAATGCTTACGTGAAGGTCCTTTATTTCGAGCTGCGCCATTCTTTTACTCCTGAAATAAGCCATTTCTGGCGTTTTTGATTAAGTTGGCGGCATTATAGCAGGGTTGACCGAAATTGTCAAATATTTATGATATTTTTCTAGTATATTCCCTTTTGGCACAATAAACACCCC
>DAOQID010000030.1:0-9568 GCA_035339375.1 Anaerolineales bacterium
ACCTCAGGGTAAAGGCTGTGAATGGTGCGAGATGCGTCGAGACCATCCATGACAGGCATGACAACGTCCATCAATATAATGTCAGGTTGGTGGGTCTGACAGAATTGAATGGCTTCCTGCCCGTTGGCAGCATGACCTGCAATGGTCATGTCTGGGGCATTGACCATGATTTTTGAAATAACATCGTGAACATACCTGTGATCGTCCACGATTAGTATTTGGACTGCCGGGGATTTTGCTGAAGGGTTAGGCACCTGTCTTCTTTTCCATTCTCCTACTGGTGGTGTGTGCTGTCCCTGATGTAATTTTGTGAACAGTGAAATTATACTATCAAACTTTTGCAAGTTTTCCATTGCGCAATGATGCCAATGTTCCTGCTCCTGTGGCAAACATGGTGACCTCGATCTGCCTTTTGACCAGTTCCATGGTTTCGATGACATTCTCAGTGGAGATGGCCGCTGCCTTGAGGAAGTGCCCTGCCATGCCGCCCAGGGATGCACCGAGGGCAACACATTTGGCGATATCAAGACCGTCTTTGATGCCGCCACTGGCGAAGATGGTCATTTCGGGCACGGCTCTTTTCACGCCGACAATTGATTCTGCTGTGGGAATTCCCCACCCGACAAAAGTCGCTGCCAGTTGGCGGGTGAATTCATCGGGTGCGCGATGCATTTCGACCTGAGACCAGCTTGTGCCGCCTGCTCCAGCCACGTCAATGGCCTGTACGCCGCAATCGGCCAAAATCCTGGCTGTGTGTTCTGAAATTCCCCAACCCACTTCCTTGGCTATAACGGGTACCTCAAGTTTTTTGCAAACCTCTTCGATTTTCTTTGCGAGACCAACCCAATTGACATCTCCTGCATCTTGTACGGCTTCCTGCACAGGGTTTAAGTGCAGATAAAGCCCATCTGCTTCGATCATCTCGATGGCTTTGCGGCATTGGTCAATGCCATAACCGTAGTTGAATTGCACGGCGCCGATATTGGCAAAGAGCAGAATATCCGGTGCAACACGGCGTACCTGAAATGTGGCAGCCTGTTCCGGGTGTTCAATTGCAGCGCGTTGACTTCCAACCCCCATGGCAATTCCACATTCCTGGGCGGCTTCAGCGAGGCGCATGTTGATGGTCTCTGCTTCAGAAGTGCCGCCTGTCATGGAACTGACCAGGGTGGGGGATGCCAATTTTTTGCCGAACAGGCTGAGGGTCGTGTCGATGCGGTTCAAATCCAGTTCTGGCAGGGCTTCGTGAATGAATCGGTACTTTTCAAGTCCAGTGGTCAGTGCAGAGCGAACATCCTGTTCTAAGTTGATTTTAATGTGGTCAGCTTTTCTTTGATCAATGGGCGCAACTTTTTTCATAAGGTAGTGTTCCTGAGTATGATGATCCGAACCCGGCTTGACATGTCAAGTGGACGGATTACAATAGGCCAGTCAAAATTTGAACAGGAGGTTGTCATGAGTGACACATTTAGTGAACTGAAAGATATCATCAAGGATCTGCTTGGTGCGGATGAGGCGAAGATCACACCTGAAGCCCGTTTCCGCGAAGAATTGGAAGCCGATTCGCTCGATCTGGTCGAGTTGATCATGGCGTTTGAAGATAAATTTGGCACCGAAATTTCCGATGAGGATGCCCAGAAGATCACCACTGTGGGTGAGGCTGTTGCATACATTGATGCTCACCGCGGCAGCAAGTAGAAACTCCGCAATTACTGAATGAGATTATAACCTTAGAGCCGCCCGACGACGTGGTCGCCAGGCGGCTCTATTGATTCTTGATAGAGATTGAAAGCTATTGCAGAAGGGTGGGAATCTCTTCCGGGTGCTTGGCAACCTTGACGCCAGCGGCTTCAAGGGCTTTGATTTTGTCGGCGGCTGTGCCTGCTCCGCCTTCGATAATTGCACCGGCATGGCCCATGCGTTTTCCGGGAGGGGCGGTTTGCCCGGCGATGAAGGCTGCAACGGGTTTGGTCATCTTCTTTGCGATGTATTCTGCGGCTTTTTCTTCTTCGCTACCGCCAATTTCGCCGATCATGATGACCTTTTCGGTCTTGGGGTCATGTTCGAACATTTCAAGCACATCGAGGAAGTTGGTGCCGTTGACAGGGTCACCACCGATACCAACGCAGGTGGTGGCGCCCATGCCAAGGTTCTTCATGGCATACAACACTTCGTAGGTGAGGGTGCCAGAGCGGGAAACCACGCCAATGTTGCCGGGGATGGCGATATTGCCGGGGATGATGCCGATTTTGGCTTCACCGGGAGTTAATAAGCCAGGGCAGTTGGGGCCGATCAAGCGGACCTTTTTCTGGTCAAGGTAATTGCGAACACGCATCATGTCCTGAACGGCTACACCTTCAGTGATGCAGATGACAAGGGGGATGCCAGCATCTGCGGCCTCAAACATGGCATCTGGGGCGAAACGGGCGGGTACAAAGATGATGGTGGCATTGGCGTCGGTGGCTTCTTTGGCAGTTTTGACCGAATCGAAAACGGGGAGTTTTCCGTCGAGCACCCATTCACCGCCTTTACCAGGGGTGACGCCGCCCACCACATTGGTGCCATAGGCAACCATCTGAGTTGTGTGGAATAAACCTTCGTTGCCTGTGATCCCTTGCACGATCAGGCGTGTGTTCTTGTCTACTAAAATGCTCATGGATTAATTCCCTTTCTTCGCGGCTTCAACAGATTTCTTCGCCGCGTCGGCGAGGGTTTCTGCGGTGATCATATTTGCATTTTCAAGCAGGCGACGACCTTCTTCGGCGTTCGTGCCAACAAGGCGGACAACCATTGGAACTTTTGGTTTGACTTCGTCCATTGCAGCGAGAATACCGCGGGCAACTTCATCACAGCGGGTGATGCCGCCGAAGATATTGAAGAGTACGGCTTTCACATTCGGGTCGGTGAGGATGATGCGCATGGCAGCTGCCACTTTTTCAGCACCTGCACCGCCGCCTACATCAAGGAAGTTGGCTGGTTCGCCGCCAAAAAGTTTGATCACATCCATGCTGGTCATGGCCAGGCCGGCGCCGTTGACCATGCATCCAATGTTGCCGTCAAGTTTGATGAAGGAGAGGCCGTATTTGCGAGCTTCGATCTCGGAAGGGGCATCTTCATCTGTGTCGCGCAGTTCGCTCAGATTGGGCTGGCGGAAAAGGGCGTTGTCGTCGATCATCATCTTTCCGTCAAGCGCAATCAGCTTTTTGTCTTTGGTGATCACAAGTGGGTTGATCTCAGCCAGAGATGCATCTGAGTTCTTGTAAACTTCCCACAACCCCATGGCGATCTTGACGAAATCCTTCCAGTGTTCGCGCGGCAGGTCAATGGCGACGGCTACGTCACGGGCTTGATATTCGCGCAATCCCAACAGCGGGTCAATATTGACCTTGATGATCTTTTCAGGAGTCTTGGCAGCTACTTCTTCAATGTCAACCCCGCCTGCTGCAGAAGCAATCATAACGGGTTTCTTGGCTGCCCGGTCGTCGGTGATGGCAAAATAAATTTCCTGATCAATGGCAGAGGCTTCATCAACAAGGACTTTGCGAACAGGCAGGCCTTTGATCTCCATGCCTAAAATCTGTGTGGCGAGTTGTTCCGCCTCGGCAGAGTCTTTGGCAAGCTTTACGCCGCCCGCCTTACCGCGTCCGCCGACCAGTACTTGTGATTTAATGACAACGCGGCCACCCAACTCTTCAGCAATCTGTCTTGCTTCCTGAGCGGTAGCCGCAACCCTTCCCTTTGGAATCGGGATGCCATACTTTGAAAAAATTGTCTTTGATTGGTATTCGTGGAGTTTCATTATTCTCCCTCGGGGGATGTTTTTTTATAAAGCATCGCGATTATACACCAGAAAAAAATCCTCGCAAGATAGAAAAAAGATATAGACAAAATGCGCATCGAATTTTCGATGCGCATTTTGTGGAAACTGAAACCATACTTTTCTATGGCAGTGTAAATCTCATAATGCGGTTATTGACACTGTCTGTAACCCATACATAACCTTCGTTGTCTACTGCAATGCCCGAAGCCGAACCGAAACTCGCTGGCGAGTCTCCAAAGTCGCCCCAAGTGCGGACCAGTTCGCCGTTTTGGTCGAATTCCTGCACACGGTAGCCATCCGGGTCGGTGATGAAGACATGAAATGCATTGTTCACTGCAATAAAGGGTTTATTGTCTACAGACTGACCAAACCAGCCGTATACGTCCCATTGCTTGGCTGGGAGGAATGTAAGTGCGCCTGCGGTTTCCACAGCAGTGAAGGTTTGGATGCGTTGATTCCATGTATCAACGACATAGACCGTTCCATTCTTATCCACTGTGATGCCCACTGGTTCATCAAATTGACCTGCATCCAGACCTGCTGAACCAAATTGGGTGATGAAATTACCATCCGCATCAAAAACGACCACACGCTTGTTCCCTGTATCAGTGACATAGACTCGCCCTTGAGCATCCACCGCCAATCCGCGCGGGCCGTAGAAAGCTTCGGGTGTTTCTCCCTGACCAAAGAAGCCCCAGGCTTTAATAAACTTCCCGTCGGCGCTGAATTTTTCAATGCGATGGTTCCATGTGTCCGTAACGTATACCGAGCCGTCAGGCCCAACGGCAACACCCCAGGGTTCGTTGAATGTTCCATCACCAACTGTAACGCTGACACCATCGGCGAAGGTTCCCCATTCATTAATAACCTTGCCCAATGGACTGATATGGACGATACGATGGTTTCGCGAGTCGGCCACATACATCGAGCCATCCTTGGCAAAAGCCAGCGAACGAGGCGCATTCAAAGGTGTCTTTTCAAAGGTTTCAAAGATCAGATCTGATGAAAGCGGAATATATTTTCCTTCAGTCGGATCTTCAGTAGGTACAACTGCAGAAGGCGCCAGGCCATAGTTCCATATCTGAGCGGCGACGTCCTGCCGAATGTAAAGGCGCATTTTTGCAGCGGGGTCCCAGGTGGCCAGAGTCAGGTTTGTACGGCCTTTGGCTTCGGCATATTGAGTGTAGTCACGATTAAGCCAGATCTGAATGATACCTGCACGGATCTGTGGGTTGGTGAACCCTTCACAAAATGTTGTGTAATCTTTTGATTTAACAAGTTTTAGAAAGCTCAACGCTCCGCTGCACGCGTAATCTTCAGGGAATGGTTGAGTGGGATCACGCTCATCCACCAGATTGAAATAGTCTTGCATCGGCCACCACATGCGGATGTAATCCACGCGGTAATAACCCGGGCCGAGAGCTGGCTCGATCTTATCGAAATTCTTTTCATCGACGATAACCACAACTGAGTCGCGCAAGGCGCGGGTTGGCTGGTCGAACGAGCGTTGATTGGTGTAATCACGGAGATACCAAACGAAAGGCCATGAAACACCAGTGTTGGGAGCACTGGCGTCGTAGGCAAGGGCTACTCCCATGCCGCCTGTAGTGCGTCTGGAAATTTCCTCCGCTTGTTGCATGATCTCTTTTATTCCAGTAGCTCCATGCGCGTAGACAAGAAATTCTGTTGCCTGGTCGTAAGTGATATAAGAAGATCGAAATGCTGCACGGCCAGTCAGTACTGCAAGGAATGCAAATACAAGCAACACAAAAGCTCGCTTCGCTTCATGGAAGGTCCAGCCATTAAACAAGTAAGTGAGACCCACAGCGCTGAGTAGTGTCATAATGGTTGGCAGCAGGAAAGCGCTGGTGGCTTGCAATTGCTCCAACTCCTTGCCTTGGAATGGGGGAGTGGGGCTGTTCAGAGCAAGTACCATACCCATGACGCTGACGATAAAGACGGTCAGTGCGGCGAGAGTTAATGGAACGCGTTGGCTTTGGATCTTTTCCCAATTTGCGGTGTCAATGATGTGGCCCAACGCCCAGCCTGTAATAAGAATCATCGGCAGTGTGATGTGGACGGTGAGCCAGGGCATTCTTTCGCCTGCATAGGTAAAAGCGATCAAACTGATAATGCTCCACCAAACAAGCAGGCTGAATGTATTTGAAAAGTTTTTTTCCTCTGTGTTTTCTTCTCCTTCGTGCTCTTGTTTTAGCAGGTTGACAAATTCCTCGTTCTGATCGACCACATCTTCTTCGATGCTGGTCGTGATCTTTCTGCGGAAGCCAAGCACAAGAGCAAGCAGGAAGCCGATTGCAGGTAGAAATTCATACACTGGGATTTGAATCAGAAGGTAGTAATACCAGGGTTGGCTGCCACGTTGGACATCCTGCTGGACAATCCAATAGCCGAGCGAGCCAATGGTGCCTGTAAAGAAGCCGTCGCTGTTGGTAAAAACGGTGGTGTAAAGGATGGTGAATGGAACCCAAAATACGAGGGCGATCTTCCACCATTTTTCCTTGTTCCACAGCAAGCCAATGACAGTGGATATGATAAACATCAAGATCAAAAGCCCGCCGATGGTCAGTACTGACTTTATGTCTCCACTTAAGGCTTGCACTTCAGGGGCAGTTGTAGGGATGCTGACGTGAAGCCAGCGCTCCAGCCCTTTGATCGCAAATGGAGTGAGCATGGGGAGAACGATCGTCCCTGCCACCATGAGCATTTCAAAAGACCGTTCGTTACGAATACGATCCCATGTGTAACCGCGAATAAGGAAAACACCAGCCGCTACAAGTGCAGCGATGGCTGCTGCGGCGAGAATCAAGCTTGGGGAAAAAGCACCAGTTTCAGGTTCGGTTGGAGGCGTTGCCTGCAGGGCAGGGTCGCTTGGCATGGCCGTCTCTGTCGCAGAGATGGTGGCTGCGTCACGTGAGTACAATCCAAATGCAACAGCAGCACCAGCCAGTAAAACAGCAACCCCAAGCGAAATGATAAAGGAGCGGTAATCGCGCTCCGCTTCGCCCCATGGGCGGCGTGTTACCTGGACAATAAAATAAACGGCCAGATAAATCAGCGCTTCAGCCGTGTAGATGAACGAAGTTTCTTTCGATGTGAAATGCAAGGCAAGGGCGCCTGCCATGATCAGTAAATATTTTTTTCCGCCTGTTTCAAAATGGCGCAACATGGCATATAGCATCACAATTCCCGAGAATGCTACAAACGACTCGTTGCGGACGTAGCGCCCGTAATACAACATGTAAGGGGAAATGACCAGCAAAAGACCTGCAATCAATGCACCCCATTTACCAAGATATCGCCGCCAATACCAGACCATTACTACAATGGCTATGCTGAATAATGCCGCAGGAATACGGGAAGTGAAGTCACTCGCACCGAACAGAAAATAAGTTAATGCGACAATGTGAAATTGAAACGGCCCATGCATCATGGGTGAATGTTCGTAGCCCTGCCCGCGATAGAGTAACCATGAGAAATAGGTGTGCAGGCTTTCATCGTGACTCATTACGCGTGTGCCAAGGTCGTAAAACCTTGTGATTATGGCAAGCAGAATCACGCCAATAAAAATCGCGATCTCATTTGTAAGGCCTGGTAATGCAGGATGAATGGGGCGTTCGAGCCAGTTTTGTTTTTGTTCCATTGAGCGTCACCTTATTAAGTCAAAAGTTGCATCACTATACATCAATCAAATTGTTCTGACAAGAAATGATATGCGTTTAAGTTAAAGCGGAAGTTAATTCTTTGAAATTTCGTGTAGCCAAAATAACATCCCTACTTTTATTACTCTCGTAATCAGCAATAGAAATTTTTCTAATTAACAGAACCAGCAAGCTGACCGCAACCTGCCGCAATATCAATGCCGCGGCGCATACGAATCGTACACGGAACCCCAGCCTGCTCCAGCGATTCTTTGAACAGGTTCGCCCTTTCACGTGAGGTCGCTTCGCCCTCATATCCAGTAGTGGGGTTGAGGGGAATGGCGTTGACATGGCATAACAGACCTCTAAGTCTGGCAGCGAGTTTTTTGGCTGTTTCCGGGGTGTCGTTGACTCCGTTGATCAGAGCCCACTCAAAGGTCACGCGGCGATGCGTTTTTTCCACATAATATTTGCAGGCTTCCATTACATCGGCGATCTTGTACCGCTTGTTGACTGGCATAATGGCAAGCCGCTCATCATCATCGGCGGCATGAAGGGAAATCGCAAGATTCACCTGTCTGTGTTCGTCGGCAAAGCGTTTGATTTGCGGGGCCAGACCAACCGTGGAAATGGTCATTCGACGCGCGCCAAAGTTGAATCCGTCCGCATCGTTGAGGCGGTCAATTGCGGCCATCATATTTTCGTAGTTGTGGAACGGTTCACCCATGCCCATAAAGACGATGTTCGTGACCGAAAGGTTCTCCTCTTTGAGCATTTGGGCATAGTACATCACCTGGGCCACGATTTCACCGCTGCTTAGGTGGCGTTTGAACCCCATTTGACCTGTGGCACAAAAGACGCATCCCATGGCACACCCTGCCTGTGTGGAAATACACAACGTCCTTCGTGAGCGGATATCTCTTCCGCTGGTGTCGTGGTTGTCGGCAGGGTCACCGTAGCGCATCAAAACGGATTCGATCACTTGACCATCACCTAACTCGAAAAGAGTCTTGCGTGTTTGTCCATCGGACGAATCGAGGTAAAGCTTCGGCTTAAGCGGCGCAAAGTTCAACCCTTCGGCGAGTTTATCGCGCAACGGCTTGGACAGATTGGTGAATTGCTCAGGTGAATTATAGAGATGTTGGTATAGTCCCTGCCAGATTTGTTTGGCCCGGTAAGCAGGTTCACCCCAGCGGGTGAGGAGGTCTAGAAGTGTTTTTTGGTCGAAATCATAAATTAGCATTTCCTGATTTTACTCTACCGTATGGTTGATGCCATTCTTTTTGCATCTTTTAGGCCGAAATATTCAGTATGCTCGTTGAGTATGTGAAAAGTAGGGAATTCGCAGGTCAAACGATTAATTTCTTTTAATTTACCCACACTATAATTTGTGCCTTGTCAAAAAGGAGAATTGAATGAATTTGAAAAATTTCGATATAAATGCTTTGAAATCTAGGCCAGCAATTCTGTGGGGACTTGTGGCTGTTCTGGTTCTGGCTGGGATCTGTACACTGGTGTACGCCTTCAGAGGCGGAAAAAGTGAACAGGCTTCCGAGGGTGACATCAATGTGATCTACACCAATGCAGCAGCTACAGTGAATGCAGGGCAGACCGCGATCGCGCTTTCTGTAACCCCAACGGCAACCCTGAATACAGCCTTGCTTGTTCCTTCCCCCACGGTTGCTCCGTTGGCAACTGTGACCACCCAACCGCTGACGATCCTTGCCACGGCCACAAAAGCTGTCCCTACCAGTGGATGCGACATGTCCATTTATGTTTCTGATGTGACCGTACCAGATGGGACTGCAATGACAGCAGGCCAAACCTTCACCAAAACCTGGAAAGTGACCAATACCGGTGCCTGTACCTGGACCGCGACATACAAACTTGTTTTTGTTGCAGGGGATGGCATGAATGGACAATCCACCCCGATCGGCAAGGAAGTAAAGCCTGGTGAAAGCGTGGACATCTCTGTGAACTTGACCGCTCCAGCAAAATCTGGTGAGATCAAAGGCACCTGGCGCCTTTCAAACGATAAGTCGGTCGCCTTCGGCGATTCTCTGACGGTGGTTATCAAGATCGGTACAGT
>DAOQID010000030.1:9668-35187 GCA_035339375.1 Anaerolineales bacterium
ACACTTTGACCAGCGGCGATATCCGTTTCAAGCCTGTCACCGACAACGAGGGTCTCTTCCTTTTTCGTACCAAGTTTTTCGAGAGAGAGTTCCATCAGGAATGGAAACGGTTTGCCCGCGATGATCGGTTCTACGTTCGTGGCTGTTTGAATGACCGAGACCCAAGCGCCTGACCCTGGAATTTCTCCACGTGGAGTGGGGAAGGTCTTGTCCGTATTGGTGGTGTAAAAGGGAATTCCAGCGCGGACAAGCAGAGTTGCTTCCGCAACTTTTTGGAAGTTGATTCCACGGTCTATGCCCATCACAAAGGCTTGCGCCTGTGAAGCATTTTCTGCGCTGAGGATCTCGAATCCTTTTTCCTCCAAAGCCACGCGGATGCCATCTTCGCCGATCATAAAGATCTTCGTCCCACGTGGAAATCTCTGGGCAAGCATGAACGCGATGCCCATGGCTGAAGTCACTACTTGTGAGGGGGCTATATCCACACCCAGGTCGGCCAGTTTTTGCTGATAATCCTCAGGTGTTTTTGTACCGTTGTTGGTTGCGAAGACGAATTTTAATCCGCGCTCGCGGATACGGTTGAACGTGGATGGCAAGTCGCCGATGGGCGCATCGGCTTTCCAGATGACGCCATCCATATCAAGAATGAGAGCTTTTATATTTGAAGGGATCATGAGTGTTTTTTTATTTTATGATTTTGATTTGCGATTTTCCAGCGCCATACGCTGGTTACTTCCCAAACTTCTTCACTAGATATTTCAGCACAGGCTTGTCAATCCATTGGCCGTTCGGGTCGGCGCGTTCCTCGAAGTTTTCGTTTCCGATAAAAGCGTTGAATGCATCTACAAAAGAGGTGTTTTTCTTTAATAGATACCCTGCACGTTTCAAAATGGACGTCATTTGCTCCAGAGTTTTGCCTTTCAAGGCGGCGCGCTCTTTTTCAGGGCTTTTATCAAAATACAGACGGTGCAGTTCAAGCAATTCGCCCAAACGTGGAACAGGATCTTCGTGGTCATCTACGCGGTAATCAATCCAACGGTCTACGTAGCCGCCGTAGCCGCCATTCGGCTTCACTACATAAATGGCAGCAGACTGCCGTCCGCGTTTGTCACCACCGGCGCGGTCACCAGCCAAAAGCGCGGCATGGAGGCGTGTCGGCAAGTCACCTTTTGTAGCGAGGAACTTCTTTTCCATCGCAGGCACCACCTTCGCATTCGCAAGGATATTTCCTTGAATGGCATAGCCCTTCCCGTTGACCCCGCCTGCCCACGGAAAACATCCACTGCCTGTGTAGGTTGCAGATTTGCCGTTTGCATCCACCAGACCGACCTGGCGCAATTCACGATCGGGGTCATCCATCAGCAGTTTAGCCAGTGTTTCATCCGCTGAAAGGCCTGCAGCCATCATTTCCAGTCCGCGTGGGCCGAAGGAAGTATTTGCAAACGATTGAGTGGCAACCGCTCCAGCACCAGCCGCCGCCCATGGAACCACAGCGCCTACCGCAGGAAATTTTGAGGCTACGGCAATCCCCCAGGTCTTTTCTTTCAGATCACATGCAACAATTGAAAAAGTCATGGCAATTTCCAGTTTCTGATTTTTGATTTAAAGTGTTTAGCGAGTCTAAACTTCAAAAATAGTGGGTTGTGACGATATTATAAACGCAAGGCCTCGAAGATTTCTCCTCGAGGCCTTTTAATGTTTACGTGCTTAATTTTTTATTTGCTCTTCACTGGCATCTCAATGACCTGATCGATCAAGCCGTAATCCACAGCCTGCTGGGCATCAAGGTAAAAATCGCGGTCTGCATCGCGTTCGATCACTTCAAGCGGCTGGCCAGTGTGGCTGCTGAGAACACCATTCAACAAAGCCTTCAAGCGCAGGATCTGTTTGGCCTGAATCTCAATATCGGTGGCCTGTCCTTGCGCACCGCCAAGAGGCTGATGCATGTGGACGGTGGCATGGGGCAGAGCGTAACGGCGGCCCTTCGTACCAGCGGTCAGCAGTACGGTCCCGAAAGAAGCGGTCACGCCTACAGCCACAGTGCTGATCGGGTTCGAGATGATCTGCATCGTGTCGTAAATGGCAAGACCTGCATAGATCTGACCACCAGGCGAGTTGATGTACATGCGAATTTCCTTTTCAGGATCTTCATGGTTCAAGAAAAGCAACTGGGCCACGATCACATTGGCAACCTGGTCGTCAATGGGTGTTCCCACGAAGACAATGCGCTCCTTCAACAAAAGCGAGTAAATGTCATAAGCGCGCTCGCCGCGGCCGGTATTTTCAACAACCATTGGAACTACATTCTTAAAGTCTGGAATCATTTTTGTCTCCTTTTTGATTGGGACAATCATACACAGCGTGTATTGGATTTTTATTAAAATTTCAAGGGCGGATTATTAACCCGCCCTTGAAAGGTTTACTCAGGTTTTGACTCTGTTTCAGAAGCTTCGCCCGCTTCAGGACTCGCCTCAGCCTGTCTCTCTTCAATCGGCTTATACTCCCCGGTGGCAATGGACTTGATCATATCCAATGCTTTGCGGGTCATCACACGGCTGGCGGATTCCATTGCAATGGCTTCGCTCAACTGCTTTTGGCCTTTTCTGCCGCCGCGAATCTTGCTAAAGTCCATGCCTTGTTGGGCAAGACCATTGAGCGTAACGTTGTATTCAGCTTCGAGAGCCTCGTTGTCGATCTGAATCTTTTCCTGACGAACGATCTCATCAAGGATCAATCCGCGCTCAAGGCGCTTCTTTGCCACGGGGTTCACTTCATCTTGAATGAATTGTTCACGGGTGGTTCCGCGCATCTTGAAGTAGGTATCAAGATCCATGTTCTGTTGAGCCAGGCGATTGCTCAGATCTGAAAGAACATGCTCCCCTTCGTGTTCGAGGGTGTGTTCGTGGTATTTAATGGTGGCAACTTCTTTGATCTTTTCGATCAACTCTACGAAGTACTTGTCATCATACTCGGCCTGTGAACGGGCTTCCACGTCCTTCTTAACAGCTTCCTTCAACTCATCTACGGTTTCGCCAGCGCCGGTCATCTTTGCAAACGCATCATCGATATCGGGCAGGGTTACACCGCGCACAGTCTTGACCGTGACTTCCATCGTCACTTCCTTGTCGCGAAGCTCTTCCAATTCCCAATCAGCAGGGAAGGTGTGTTGGATGGTCTTGCTCTCCCCAGCCTTCAGCCCAATGAGCTCTTTTGCAAAACCGTTGTAGGGCCATTCGGTGTCGCGGTCTTCCTTGCGGACAAAGGTGGCAAATCCCTTGCGGGTTACTTCAGCGGTTTCCGAATTCACATCGACAAGCACATAATCGCCGAGTTCAATGGCGCGGTCAACCGTTTCAGTGGATGCATACATCTGGCGCAGGTCTTCCAAAGCGGCATCAACTGCCGCCTGATCGGGAGCCTGCCATTCGTATTCCATGCGGATATCATGATAGGTGCCGAGGTCCACTTCCGGAGCAAGCGGTACGCGGAAAGTTAACTTGGGGGGTGTGAGGCTGTCGATCGATTCAAGCGAACCAGCTGCACCAGGATTTACATCCGCTTCCTTGAGAAGATTTCCATATTCGGCATCAATAAACAGGTCAATGGCCTGCTCGGTGACAGCACCTTCACCAAAGGTTCTTACAACAAGATCGTATGGAGCCTTACCCGGGCGAAACCCGGGAATCTTGCTGCGCGCCGAAATCTTGGTAGCTGCACGGCGTTTGTAAACATCCATTTTTTCCTGCTCAACATCAACGATGAGCTTGGCTGAATGGTCTTCCTGAATTTGTTTTTCGATATTCAAAGTTTCCTCCAGACCCTGGATAAAAGCACTTACGACGGGTCTTGTAAAATAGTGAGGACGGTGGGAGTCGAACCCACATGCCTTTCGGCACATGATCCTAAGTCATGCTTGTCTGCCAATTCCAACACGTCCCCAACTCAAATATTGAGCGGGCCGAATTATAAAGCAGGGGAGAGGGTGCGTCAACAAATTTTGTTTTTGTCCATCCCCCTGAAATCAGCGGTATAATCCCGCGCTTGTGTCAAAAAACAACTGGAGAAATTGCCTTGAGCCGTGTAATCAACCCCGATTCTGTAGGAAAAGAACGAACCCGTTTGACAAAATCCATCGTGCTATGCATCCGTGAAATGATGAAAATGTCTCAAGTGACGCCTGAGGCGAAGGATATGGCTTCATTTATTGCACTGGCGCTGCAATCCATCTCAGATGGGGTGGATGCCTCAGTGGCAGCCTGGGAGAAGCGGGACTATTGGGTAAAAGCCGATAAATTCCGCATGGAATGGAGGTGGACGGGGCAGCTTGCGGATAAAATGAAGTCTGCCGTGCTGGGTGATGACTGGGCTACCATTGCATCGCTTTTGCCGCAAATAGCAATGAAACTCAATAAAATCGAAGTTTCAGACAACCACCGGCTTGGCAAGCCCTGGGAAAATGCCTACGCCCTGCTGGCTTTACACCGAAAATTATAGTTTTTTATAAAAGAAAAGGACATCGCAGTAGCCGATGTCCTTTTCTTTTATGTTTCAGTTTTGTTCTGAGAATTACTTCAAGCTCTTGAGGTGTTCCTGGGTGTTGTTAAGTAATTCGATCATCATTTCACGAATGTGCGGATTAAGGTAATGATTTTCAAGTGTGGAGAGCGGCAGGAAGCGCGCGCCCGCTACAACGTGGATGCAGTTCGCTGATCCGCAAATGC
Source organism: Anaerolineales bacterium (assembly GCA_035339375.1). Taxonomy (GTDB): domain Bacteria; phylum Chloroflexota; class Anaerolineae; order Anaerolineales; family Villigracilaceae; genus Villigracilis. The sequence continues at coordinate 14,390 of DAOQID010000030.1, forward strand.
AAATGAATGGCGCCTGCATTTCCCATTCTGTAGAGGGGTAAAAGAAGGAAAGCTCTTCACCTTTTTCAATATCGCGGCGGGCAACCATGACCATCTTCTTCGTGTCCAAAATAACATTGGGGTCACATGAGTGATTCAAGGCCGCAAGTTTCCCAACATGCGTATGAACCTCCCGCCCGATCTGCACTGTGAAACGGTTCGGTCTATCTGTGATGTTCTCACTCGGCATGGCGCAAATCATTTCGCCTTTTTTGTAGGATTGCTTGGTCACAAGTGTCCTGAACTTATTTTCAGTCTTTATTGCAAGCGTTTCCATCGTTGTAGTTGTTGTCATCATCATATGTTGTATATCTCCTTTGATATTCCATTTACTTGTTGTTTAGTATAGCAACAATAAAATTAATTACAAGAGTTTATGAAAAGTTTTCAAAATATTTTAAGGTAACAACAGCGAATGAATAAATAAATTTTCTTCAACATACAAGTAACTTAACTGCGTCATGGGTGTTGTTTGCTGTATAGAGACAAGCTTTAAAGACGCGCAAGAGAGGAGATTATCAATCACATGAACAAACATCGATCATTTTTTGAACTTCCCAATATCAAAAAGGAGATCATTCCTGTAGCTTCAGGCATACCCTTTGGCTTTAGCACGGTGTACAACCCTGCGCTTGGCATCGGCGGGGTATATGGCGCATGGGGTGACAGTTATGACAACCACAGCCTGCGTGATTTGGTGGCGCAAAGATATGGCGAGCCCTTGGACGACGAGGATATTATGAATCTGGCAGAGCTGGGATTCCTAAGCCGTCACCACATTCCTCCATTGGACAAACCTGAGGATATCGAGTTGGAGATGCAAATCGGCACAAGAATGCTGCAGGAGGCCGCCCGCGCAAACGGCTGGCAAGTTGGCGAAGTGGATGCAGTGTTGATCGGTGCAGGCGGGCCCGTCATCCCGGATTATGTGGAGCAGATCTGTCGCCGAGCAGGCATCCCGGAAACCGCATTGAAGGTAAGTGTACACAAAGCCTGTGACAGCTCTGTGGCGGGTTTGCATTTGGCCCTAAACCCAGCCCTGACGCGCCAGGGACATATCAATATCGCAGAAGAACTACTCGGTAAAAAGGTTTTGGTAGGCGGAATTGAAGGACTGAGCCGTTTCACCAGCCATTCACACGATAAATATGCCCTGCAATTATTTGCCAATGCAGCTGGTGTGATTGGGGTTATCCCGGGGGAAACATTCAAGTTTTTGGTTGGCAGGAATCATGAAGCCTTTGATGGGGAAGGTGTCCTTGCCATTCATATGTATTATCCGCACCCTGGCAAAAATGTGGGAGATTCTTTGATCGAAGTGACACAGGAAAACCCGTCGCACATCCGTGTGGCTGGTTTGATGCATGAACCAAAAGATGGCTCTCCGATCTCAATGGCTGGCCCAATGGGAATGGTCAAGTTGTTTGTCCGTACGGGTGTTAAAGTGGTGACTGAGGTGTTCTACGAATATGCCGAGTTGATGAAAAAACTCGGTACCCCGGAAAAGCAAATTGCAGTTGGCATTGTCCACCATGCCAATTACAAGATCAATCAATTGAAAGCGAAACAACTACAAAGCGCCGGCATTGAATTCCCCATGCCGTGGCTCTTGAGCGATTTTGGAAACGTCAGTGCGGCAAGCAATATGATCGCATTTCTCCGCCAATTGCCAAACATCAAACCTGGCGACAATGTCCTTTTCGATGGGTTTGGGGCGGGCACGTATTATGATGTACTGGCTGTGACTCTGGGGTAAATGATTTCATGTAAAAACGGGCTGCAAATGGCATGTGCCATTTGCAGCCCGTTTTTTGCCGATTTGACCTAATTAAAAAATACGAAGTTGGTATGCAGATTTTCTTCCATCTAGAAGAATATAGGGGGCGGCACGCTCGGCAATAATGCCAAGCTTCTTCAGTGATGCGAGATCGCGCAAGCGATACGCCCTTCTTGCAGAAAGGATGGCATCTGCACCCTTCAAACCAATACCGGGGATGCGAAGTAATTCATGTTTATCAGCCTTGTTGATTTCGGTTGGATTATGCAGCAGATTCATTTGTGCCCAAGCCTGTTTGGGATCGGCATGGATCGGAAGGTTGTTGTCCTTTGTAAAAGGCAGGTCTTCCAGATCAAACCCGTAATCACGCAGGAGGAACGACGCCTGATAGAGACGATGTTCACGCATGGGGTCAACAGCAGGTTTATTCTCAAGAGGTGTATCCTGAATGGGATGAAATGCAGAGAAATAAGCACGCTTAAGCCTTACATTCTTCATCAACCAGTTTGTTGTATTCAATAACTCAAGGTCACTTTCATCGGAACCGCCTGCCACGAACTGTGTCACGGTAGATGGGTAGCGGCCATTCCAGAATTTGTAGGCAGGCACGCTCCTGCGGATCTCCTCCACCCAGCGCAGAGGGCGAAGCAATTCTTCAATAAAGACCTTGTGGGGGGCAAGTTTGGCAAGCCGCTCCGTGTTGGGAGCCTCAAGATTGACCGAAACACGGTCTGCAAGCTGCATGGCGCGATAGACCTGATCTTTTTCCGAGCCAGGCATCATTTTTAGATGGAGATACCCTTTGAATTGATATTTCCTGCGGAGAATATCTGCCGTATCGAGGAGTTTATCCTGAGTCCGAACACCGCCTCCCGCTACCCCGGAGCTGAGAAATATACCCTCAGCCATTCCGCCCCGATTCATTTTACTGAAAAGGCTGGCGAATTCATCGGGTTTAAACGTGGCACGGCGAAAATCCCTGCCTGCACGAAATGGACAATAGAAGCAATCGCGTTCACACGCAGAGGTCAGCAGTGTCTTCAATAGAACGATCTTCTGTCCGTTTGGCAGTTGGGCGGGATGAGTAAAGGCGTGATCCCTTTCTTTCGGACTGAAGCAGGTGGGAGTGTCGGAGTTGATGCGTGGTTCTCCATCTGGCTCGAAAGTCATTTGTGAGGAGAGTAACTTTAAAGTATCAAGAGAGTCCATATATTCATTTTAGAACATTTGGTCTATTTTATCAAGAGGCATTTTGTGTCATAATGGCAGGAATTAATTCGTACCTTTGTCCTATTGTCAGTGTTATCACCACATACCATTCAGAGGAAGCTCCCGAAAGGGAGGAGGAGGATGTGTATCGTTGATAGTTAATAAACTGCTCTTCGTAAGTTCGGTTTCTTGATGTAAAAAAATCATTTCAAGGAGAATTACGAAAATGGCTGGTAACAAAAGTCAAGCGCACGACAAACAGGTACTACATAAGCTGGGGTATGCACAAGAGCTTTCACGCCGTATGAGCGGCTTCTCGAACTTTGCAATTTCATTTTCAATCATCTGTATTTTGGCTGGCGGTATTTCTGCTTTTCCTGCTGCTTTCAATGCCCTTGGTTCAGGCGGTGCATTCCTGATCTGGCTGGTCGGTGGTGTTCTTGCCATGAGCGTGGCTGTTGGCATGGGACAGATCGCATCTTCCTTCCCGACGGCGGGCGGTTTGTATCACTGGAGTTCCCACCTCGGCGGGAAATTCTGGGGTTGGGCTACTGCCTGGTTTAATCTCATTGGTTTGATCTGTGTGGTCTCCTCGGTGGACGTGCTGCTCTACACCGTGTTCTTCAAAGACCTCTTGCTCGGCACCGCCCTCGGTGTGGATGTTTCAGGTTTTGGCACCATGCACCAAACGGTCTTTTTGATCATTGCCCTTGGAACTCAGGCGCTTTTGAACCATTACTACATTGACATCACCACCAAGTTAACCGACTGGAGTGGTTATGTCATCCTTGGCTTGACCGTGATTTTGATCATCACCCTCTTTGCCTTCAGCCCTGTTGCTTTGGATTTCTCCCGCCTTACCTCCTTCCAAAACGTGACTGGCGATGCGGGTGGGGCAGTGGTTCCTTTCCGCACTGAAAGTGTGGCCTTCGCCTTCCTGCTTGGTCTTTCCTACGTTTGTTACACCATTACAGGCTTTGATGCTTCTGCGCACACCTCTGAAGAAACCCAAGACGCTCAGGTAAACGTGCCGAAGGGCATGTGGACCGCTGTGTTCTGGTCCTGGGTATTTGGCTTGGTGGCTGTTGCGGCCTATGTGCTGACGATGCCAGACCTGAATGAAGCTGCCGCCGCAGGCTGGGGATCATTCTTCTATATGTGGGGTGCATCCCGCATGCCGAGTTGGTTGAGCATCTTCCTTGCCGTTGGCATGGTGCTTGTGAACTACGTCTGTGCTTTGGCTGGTCTCACTTCCACCTCTCGCATGATGTATGCTTTCGCCCGTGATGGCGGCTTGCCGGCTTCCGCTGCTCTCTCCAAGGTAAGCACTGTTTACCGCACCCCTGGTACAGCAGTTTGGGTATCAGCCATTCTGGCGTTCGCGAGCACTTTGTATGCTCCCGCTTACCTGATTTTGGCAGTCGCCTGTGCTGTATTCCTTTACCTATCCATGGTGATGCCGATCGCCGCAGGTTTGATGGCTGAAGGCGGACCCAAGTGGAAGGAAAAAGGTCCGTTCAATCTTGGCGGATTCTCCAAGGCAAATGCTGTTCTTGCGATCATATTTGGTGTCGTGTTGGCGATCAGCGGTTTCTTCCCGCCCAATGAAAAAGTCTTCTACTTTACGATCGTCTTTGTCGTTGCCTTGTTGGGTTTCTGGTCTAAGAAGACCGCCCCGATCGGCGTTGTAGTGGCTGTTGTAGGGCTGGCATTGAGTTTCATCCCCATCTCTGAGGAAAATGTGATGCACTTCCTCATTCCAGATGCCACAACTTCCTATATCGCCATTGGCGTGGCTGTTCTGGCCGCAATCATCACCTTTATGACCGGTGGTGAAGATAATCGTTTCGAAGGCGTCCCCGAAGGCGACAAGATCAAGGAACGCCAGGCCAAGATTGCCGAGATCGAAAAGCAATTTGGCGAACACTAAACCATTCAGCGTGAAGTAAAATCAAGAGCGGTATCCAATTGGATACCGCTCTTATCTTTTTAGTTAAAGAATAAAAAATGTTCCAGCCAGGGTGAGGGGGGCACCCTAACTGGAACAAACATATTGTGACATAAAACAAAGGGAAATGCAAGTCAAAAAATACGAATCGGCTGTCATAAAAGGAGATGCTTATGAAGTACCTGCTCGGTATCGACCAAGGAACTACACAAACAACAGCAGTGATCGTTAATGAAATGGGGGAGATGCTTGAAAAGAACTCCGCTCAATTGCCCGCGCGTTTTCCGCAGGCAGGCTGGGTGGAACAGGATCCCGTGGATATTGTCCGAACTGTGATTGAGGCCTGTGCGCCCCTGCTCGACAAGTACGATATTTCAGCGGTCGGTTTTGATAACCAGGGTGAGACCTTCGTTGTTTGGGATGCAGAGACGGGTGAAGCGGTAACTCCCGCCATCGTGTGGCAGGATACCCGCGGACAATCCATCTGTGATGCGCTCGCTCCCGGTGTGGACCCGAACCTGCTCCGCCAAAAGACAGGTCTCCTGCTCGACAGTTACTTTTCTGCGCCCAAACTCAAATGGGTGTTCGAAAACCATCCCGAGATTCGCAAAAGGGCCCATGATGGCAGGTTGAAATTCGGAACCACAGAGACCTGGGTCATTTGGAAACTGAGCAAAGGACAGCTTCATGTTACCGATCCTTCCACTGCTTCGCGCACTCTGCTCTTCGACATGAACACCTTCCAGTGGGATGATGACCTGTTGAAATTATTTGACGTGCCTCGCAGCATGCTCCCCGAAGTAAAACCGTCAGCGGGGCATATTGGTGATGTGGATTTTGGAAACGGAAAGCCATTGCAGTTGCATGCGTTATTGGTCGATCAGCAGGCCGCTTTGTTTGGTCAGGCATGTTTCAACGCAGGTGAAATGAAATGCTCCTTCGGCACGGGCAGTTTTCTGTTGATGAACATCGGCGACAAACCCAAACTCTCGAACAATGGACTACTCACCACGGTCGGCTGGAATTTCAACGGGCAGACAGCCTATGCCTTTGATGGCGGAATCTTCGTCACGGGCTCGGCGGTGCAATGGCTGCGCGATAACTTGAAATTCATCCCCGATTCTGCTTCCAGCCACAGTGCTGCCCAAAGGTCGAAAGATGCAGGTGTGGTGGTGATCCCTGCCTTGCAAGGACTCGCCGCCCCGCACTGGCGCACCGATGTACAAGGCGCGATGTTCGGCTTGAACCGCAGCACCACCTCCGATGACATTGTCCGCGCCACGTTGGATGGAATTGCCTGCCGCGTGTACGAAGTGGTTACGGCCATGTCTCAAGACCTCGGTCAGCGCCCGCCGCATCTCAAAGTGGATGGCGGCCCATCGGGGAATCCATACCTCATGCAAATGATCGCGGACTTGTTGAACATCGAGGTGCGCGTTTCTGCGGCGCTGGAAGCCACTGCCATTGGAATTGCCAACCTGGCCGGTGTATCTGCCCTGGGGACAAGTTTCGAAGCATTGGCACAGAATTGGAAATCGGAAACTTCCTACCAGCCACAGATGAAAAAAGAAGACAGGGAAAAGAAATTGGAGCAGTGGGGAAGGGCGCTAAACGCAGTGAAGGCTTTTCACGGAAATGGATGATAGACAGCAGGCAGCAGACCCTGTTGCCTGCCCTGGGAAATCACTATGACAACGACTTACGATATTGCCATCATCGGTGCGGGGGCAGTGGGGTGTGCCATGGCGCGGGAGCTTTCCCGTTATCAACTCAACATTGCATTGCTCGAAGCCAACTCAGATGTCGGCATGGGCACATCCAAGGCCAGTACGGCCATTTGGCATACAGGGTATGACGCGAAACCAGGTTCATTGGAGGCAAGCCTGCTCAAGCGCAGTTACAAGCTGATGCAGGAGTACCTGCCCGAAGCGAACATCGCCCACGAATTATTGGGAGGCTTGCTGATCGCATGGAATCAAGATCAACTGGACACACTGCCCAAATTGTTGAATCAGGCCCATGCCAACGGTGAAATGGACGTCCGCATTATTTCTGCGGAAGAGATCTACCAGCGTGAACCACATATCAACAAAGGCGCATTGGGCGGACTCTTTGTGCCCGGGGAGGGAATCCTTTGCACGTTTTCCGTTCCCATTGCGATGGCTTATCAGGCTGTGTTGAACGGCGTGGAGTTGTTCCTGAATTTTCAAGTAAAGGAAATTCAACGGCAGGAAACCGAAGACGGCCCGATATGGTCAATAGCCAGCGGCTCGTCGTCGGTGCAGGCCCGCTATGTCATCAATGCGGCGGGATTGTTTTCAGACGAGATCAATGCCCATTTTGGAAAGACCAGTTTCACGGTCACGCCGCGACGCGGACAGTTGATCGTCTATGACAAGATGGCGCGTCCGCTTGTTAATCACGTACTGCTGCCGGTGCCGACATCCATCACAAAAGGTGTGTTGATCAGCCCGACGGTGTACGGAAATATTTTGCTGGGGCCCACCGCAGAAGACCTGCCCGCTTCGCGTAAATCTGCAACCGAAACGACTGAAAGCGGATTAAAGTTTTTGCTTGAAAAGGGCAAACAGATCCTGCCGCAATTGTTGGAGGAGGAAGTAACGGCGACCTACTCAGGCTTGCGCGCGGCGACGGAACACAGCGATTATCAGATCGAGATGGATTCGGCGCTTCGTTATCTGTGTTTGGGTGGAATCCGCTCAACGGGCATTTCCGGTGCGATGGGCATTGCCGAATACGGCGTGGAGTTATTGCAGGGTGCCGGGCTTGCATTGAAACCGAAGCCCGAATTCAAAAAAGTAAAACTCCCGAGCATTGGGCAGGCTTCGATGCGCCCGCATCAAAACACGGAGATGATCGCGCGGAACGCGGCGTATGCAGAGATCGTTTGTCACTGCGAACGGGTTTCACGCGGCGAATTGATGGACGCTTTGAATGCGCCCATTCCCGCTGCCAGTGTGGATGCCCTGCGAAGGCGCACCCGTGCCTCGCAAGGAAGGTGCCAGGGATTCAATTGCCATGCCGCGCTGACAAGGCTGGCGGCTGCAGAACCTGCGCCTCAAATCACTTTTGAAAAAGAAACGGCGCGCCCTGTGCCCGTTGTGCAAAAAGATGTTTTGATCGTCGGCGGCGGGCCTGCGGGGCTTTCGGCGGCGGTTGAGTTGAAGAAGCAAGGCATCCAGAACATCCTCGTTGTGGATCGCGAACCTGAGGCTGGCGGCATGCCGCGTTTTTGTCAGCACACGGGGTTTGGCCGTGAAGACCTGTGGCGTATGTGGAGCGGACCGAAATACGCAAAGTATTACCGCGACCTCGCCGAAAAAATGGATGTGGAAGTACAAACCTCCACGACGATTTTGGGATGGGCTGGCCCTGCAAAGTTGTCTTTCACTTCGCCCAGTGGGGTGGGGGAGGTGGATGCAAAAGCAGTGCTGCTGGCCACCGGCGTGCGCGAACGTCCGCGGGCGGCGCGGTTGATACCGGGCACACGTCCGCAGGGTGTGTTTACCACGGGGTCGTTACAGCGCTTTGTATATCAGGAGCGGCTGCCAGTGGGGAAGCGGGCCGTCATCGTCGGCGCGGAATTGGTGAGTCTTTCGGCGTTGATGACCTTGATGCATGCCGGGGTGAAATGCGAAAGGATGGTCACGGAAGAAGCGCGGCACCAGATCGAATTTCCATACATCGTGATGAAGTGGGCGCTTGCCGATATCCTCACCCGCACCCCGATCACACCCAACGCGCGGATATCGAACATCTTCGGCCGCAGGCGGGTGGAAGCCGTGGAGTTGACCCACGCAAGCGGACAAACTGAAACCGTGGAATGTGATACGGTCATCTTCACCGGAAGCTGGATCCCCGAACATGAGCTGGCTCGCACCGGCGGCCTGATTCTCAACCCGCAGACGAAGGGTCCGCGGATCGATGCGGATTTCCGCTCGTCGGTGCATGGAGTCTTCGCGGCAGGGAATTTACTGCGCGGCGTGGAAACCGCCGATCATTGCGCCATTGAAGGCCAGCAGGCGGCACGGTCCATCGCGCGGTTTTTGAAAGGGAAATGACCGCTGACGGCAGGCCGGAGCCTAATGAAAAGCCCACCCCGAAATGAATGTTTCGGGGTGGGCTTTTGTGTGGCGGACAAATTTTATGCTTCAGCCTTCATCTTCCATGCCGAGGATCTCGATGAGGGTCTTTTTGTCAATGCGGTAGGCTACAAATCCCTTTTTGGTTTGCAGCCAGACCGTATCGCCGCCGATGTCGGTCACTTCCATTTCGTCGCCGGGGCTGTACCTGGCGATGACCGGGTACAGGATGCCCGGGCCCGACCGAATGTTGAGGAAGGGCTGCGTGGTCTCCAACACACGGGCTTTGAAAAGCGTCCTGGCGGGCGGAATATTGATGTTATCGCTGAGGTACGGCTCGGGGTTGAAGGCCGTGCTCCCTTCGCGGACTTCAAAATGCAGGTGCGGCCCCGTGCTGCGGCCCGTATTCCCAGAGTAGCCAATGTGCTGGCCCGCTGTGACCGTATCGCCAACCTTGACGAGGGCGTAATTCCTTTCATCCATGTGGCCGTAGAGCGAAAGCAGGTTGTTATCATGGCTGATGCGGATGTGATTCCCGTAACCGCTGTTATCAGCCGCCACGCGGACCACGCTGCCCGGCAGGGTGGCATAGATGGGGGTGCGCAGGGGAATGCCCCAATCAATGCCGTTGTGACCGTTCGTGATCGGGTACCACTGCGGGTTTTCACCGAAGCGCTGGGTGATGGGGAAGGTGGGTTTCACCGGGTAAAGCAGTTTGAGTCCGGCAGGGGGCATGGTGTTCTCCTTTTTTGTGTTTCATCCAATTGGTTGCATTCATTGTAGCAAATTGGCACGGACGATACAATCTCGCGGGTGTATAATTTGTTCTGACGGTCACGTTTGCGGCGTTTTCATACAGGATCCAATCATTTCACGAAAGGAGCCATCCATGGCAAACAAGGAACAAGGCAAGAACAAGGAAAAGCGAAAGAAGAAGAAGGAAAAGACCGCTCCGCCCAAGAAGTAACTCTTTTCCCGACCAAATTTGAAAGTAACCCATATTGCATCCCCCGGCAGAAATGCGGGGGATGCGTCATTTTGCAAGAATTCCACGTCCGCATCTGTGGGGCAGGGGAGGGACGCAAGGATGAACGATGAAGGCAAAAGGATGAATAAAAGCTCGTCGCCCGATTCCCTGCGTCAGTGAAATTTGGGCTGTGATCTGGCCTGCGCAAAAATCCGCGTGGGGGAGCAGGGCGGGTGAAATTATTTCCATCGTTTCGTTTTCACCTCTTATGCTTTCGATAAGTATTATTAGCGAAAGCATTGACAGCCTGAGGAAAACCCATATAATGAGGCCATGTCAACAGACCTTGAACAAAAAAACGTCAGCATTTCAGAAGCAATTCAGCAATATTTGCGCATGGTGGAACGCGCTCGCAGCAGGAAGACAATGCTTGCGTATAAGAACGCGCTCAATGTTTTCTGTCAAATGCTGAATGAAAAATCTACAAATCCAAACACCACCCCCATTACACAACTCAACGAAGAACAGTTCTCAAAATTTATAGACTATCTCAGTCCCTACACTACTGCCACAGAGCAATTGTATTTGCAGGCCGTCAAGGGCTTCTACCTTTTTCTGGATTCTGAAAAATTGACCGAGGTCAATCAATCACGGCTCACAGTGTTTATGCGACAGCGTGCAAGGCGTCCGGGTAAACATGCTCCGCCATATAAGATTGACGAGATTGACAAAATTCTAAAGCAAGCACGAAATGTTCAAAATCTGGTCAATTTAGGTGCAGAAGAAGGCGAAAAAAATGCTAAGCTACGCGCATATCGCGACCGCGCTTTTTTGTTCATGCTGGCTGAAACTGGGCTCCGTGTTCATGAAGCCTGCAATCTAAGGCGCGGCGATATCGATTGGAACGAAGGCAGAGCCATCATTACAGGGAAAGGCAACAAACAAGCTGTGATTCGATTCACCACATATGCTTTGCAAGTTGTGAAAGAATATTTATCGCAACGCGCTGAACTGGACGGAGCTTCCGGTAAACAACTAAGTTCCCTCCCCCTCTTTGCCCGGCACGACAAAGGTGCAGGAAAAAAGATCAAACCGATCACTACAACCACTGGCAGAAACATCGTCAATGAATGTGTGGAGCGTTTTTTAGGTCAAGACCTGGTTGGCGAAATCACGCCACACACGTTCCGTCATTATTTTGTGACCACAACCCTAAGAGCTACAGGTAATCTTGCCATTGCCCAACGCCTTGCACGGCATGAGAATATTCAAGTCACAAACAGATATACCCAACTGGCTGACGAGGAGTTGGATAAGGCATATTACGATATTTTTGAAAAAGACTCGAAATGGAAGCATGATGATTGAATTGCCCCCTGCGTAAGTTCCAACCTTACCAGCCATCAATCCTCTCAGCCTTTCGCTCCACATATTCCGCGTACGCCTTCATCAACCGCTTCACCCATTCCCCCACACTCCCCTGCCCTACCGGCTTTCCGTCAATGGAAACGATCGGCACCACGCCGCGCGAACTGGACGTGAGAAAAGCTTCGTTGAAGTTTTCATCCACCTGCGGGGGACGATATTCAACGGACATCCCCTCCCCTCTTGCGAGGCGCAGCACGGCGCGGCGCGTGACCCCAAGCAGGATTCCGCGCTGGGATGTGATCAACGTCCCCTTTTTGACGGCATAGAAGTTCGAAGTCATCCCCTCCAGAATTTTTCCTTCCTTTGTGAGCAACACCTCAAATATGTCTCCGCCCACCAGCCTGCGCTGGTGATTGCTCGATGAAATAAAACCCGTGTCCTTCACTCGCGGGGCCATGCGTGCCAGCGACGCTGTCACCACCTGCACTCCTTCTTCATAAACTTTCTTCGGAAGCGCATCAAACTGTTGAAGGACGATATACATGGAAGCATCGTTCTTCGCCAGAATCAAACGGATCCGCGCCTCTTTTGGCAAAAAGGATCGGGCCAGTTCGGCGATTTCCCGACGCAAGGTTGGCTCATCCACGGCAGGCGAAAAGCTCAGCTCCTTTGCAGGGACGTACAACCTCTGCAAATGCATGTGCAAACCAAGGACCTCTGTCCCTGCGTTGAGGGTGGAGAATGTAGTGTAGAAACCCTGCGGCAATTCACGGGTGATCTCATCGAGAGTCCGCGCATGGGTGGCAATGGTGTGTGGTCCCCTTTTGGTAAGTTGAAAAACAGAGATTGTCATAAGTTGATTTTACACTTTTGAAAGAAAAAATACGAGCATGGACAAGTGCAATTATAATTACGCACCAGCCATGAGTGGAAAAAAATCAGATCTACAGCAAGCATCTCAAATGACCGCAACCAACCTGCGGACGGTTGCAAAAACGATCTCCGTCCAGCAGCTTTCACGCCTCTCCCTGCCAGAAGTGGAAGCGGTTGTAGATCTCGTTTCCAAGGTTCTTCCTGCCGGCAATGTGCCTGGCATGATCCTGAGCGGATTGGCCCGCCTGCCCGGGCGCCGCATCCCTGTGCAGAAAATGCATCAGGATATCAACGCCCTGTTTAGCGGCGTTGAACAAATTCTAGATTCGGCAATGTACGGGGCGATCTTCGCTGGCCCTGCCGCCATCATTTGGGGATATCAGCACCTGCTCAAATTGGCTGGCAAAGATCCCGAAACCGCCTTTCCAGAAGGCGTCTGGCAGTTCTATGCAAGTTACGCCCTGCGTGAAGATACAGCCCGCCACACCAACGAAACCCACGGGTTCGACTCCCTGCTTCGTGCGCACAAAATTCAACTGAGCCCTGTTGACCGACTGACCGCATGGCTGATGGCTTCGGTCACCTGCCTGCATCAATATGACCGTCTGCTCGAAAACGAATGGCGTGAGCGCGTCTCGATCTCCACGCTGGAAGAATCGAGCAGTGAACGCGCAAAACGTCTCCATCGTGACTGGCAGCTTCACCTGCCCTATCGCCGCGAAGAAGACGCCCCCGACCTCGATTACCCCGCCTATCGCCGCTTCAAATTTGACCAATTTTTGAAAGCCAACCTAACCTCCCTGCCGAAGCAAACCTACGAAAAATGGGAAGCACGGTTGAATTTACTTACCCAGAACAGCCTGCCTGCCTATCAACGCCAGATGTCCATCCTTGCTTATTTGGAGCCTGGGTCATACGGCGAATCGCGTATCCCCTTTGACCTGACAGACGCCCAGATCGGTATTATCCATCGCGATAGTTATTATCTCTTTCCAGTTTGTGAACAAGGCTCGAACAAGCCATTGAATGTGATGACCGCCCGCGCACAGATCGCGAATTTGCTCAGGTCGCCGTTCTCTTCCCCCTCTCAAATTGCTTCGCTGACGAGAATCAAACGGTCGGCGCTGACGGAGTTACGCGGCAAACTCAACCCCATGCTGGTAAACGAACTCGATAACCTGAAGTTTGCTCCCATCCTCATCTCCACCGACATGCGTTCTCCTGCATTGCCGCTCTCAGAGCTGCGCCAAACCGAACGCGGAATCGGCTCACACGCACTGACCATTTTCGATACGGGCGAAACCATGGTCTTTGACCAGTCACATATTTTCTTTGATGGCGCCTGGGGCACAGCCCTTTCAGAGATCATGACGAACGAAGCGCTTTCATGGGCGCGGTATTTGAGCATGCTCCCCTCCCCGACTCCAGCCGATACCCGCGTTTACACGGCGCTCACACTTCAGCTCCAACCCGCCGATGTAGACCTTGTGCAACAAGCGCCGCACGTTTCGCCAGAGTCAGGCGCAGAGACCGACAGGGTCAAGCTCAAGGAATGTCTGCTGCTGCGGAAAAAATTCAAACAGCGCAACGACCAGATCCAACTAACCATCAACGACCTGCTGGTTTTGTACCGCGCCATCCATGCCGCCACGTACAAACCGTCGGCGCATTTGCTGGAGGAGATCACAAAACTCGGCGCCACCAAACCCGATGTCGCCGCAGCCATCCGCCAGGTGGTTGAGGAAGGGAGTCGCACCAACCCTGCGATCCTGATTCCGATGGATGCCAGTCTCAAGGTCCCGCGTGAACGGATTTATCCTCTCAACATGGAAGTGCCGCTCCACGAATTGAATCTGCTTAGCTTGCACGCCCAAACCATGAAGCTGCTTGCCGCCTACGAAGATTCAAAGGAAGACCGCGCCGCCATCTACTCAAGCTTTGACCAGATGCAAAGAATGTATCTGGCTTCTCTGGCTGGGTTTGGCCTGTATTTGAATCGGGCAAAGGAAATTGCCATTCAAGGCGAAAGCGCCAGCGTGGGCGCCATTAAGTTGTTGGCCCATCTCCCCTCCCCCATCCAGCGGATCTTGAACAAGATTCCCGAACGCTTCGAATTGCTGAACAATTTATTGAAAGGCCGCGAAGTATTTTCAAACGTCGGCGCGGTGGTGCCGATGAGCACCCTTACCCGTTTCAGCACCGCCAAAGATGACAACGAACAAAAGCAGCTTGCCTGGGGCGTCCTCACCGATGCCAAATCTGTGATGCACATCTCCCTGCGCGATTTCCGCCCGCAAGTGGCAACCCTGTTCTCGATCGGGCGCAAAGACCTTGCGAATTTAATCACTCAGGATTATCTTGATGCCTATGCCGACGGATTCAACAAATTCATCGGTGACCTTTCGAGAATTACCCAAGCCAGCAGAGAAACGCTGCCCACATCCAAAACAAGAAAGCGAAATCCAGAGAATCGATGACAGATCAAATGATCGGCCAGCAATTAGCCAACTTCCGCGTGGAACGTTTGATCGGGCAGGGCGGCATGGCCACCGTGTACCTTGGGCAGGACGTGAAACTTCAGCGGCCTGTTGCCATCAAGGTGATCGATAAGCGCTACAAGAACGACCCCGCCTATACCAGCCGCTTCATCAAGGAAGCGCGCATGATGGCGAAATGGCGCCACCAAAACCTGATCCAGATCTATTACGCCGACGAAGAAAAAGGCTACTCCTATTACGTCATGGAGTATGTGGACGGAAACGACCTCTCGACCGTCATGGAAATGTACGCCGAGGAAGGTGAGTTGATGCCCATCGCCGATGTGCTGCGCATCGGCAACGCTGTGGCAGGCGCACTGGATTATGCCCACAGCCAGGGAGTGATCCACCGTGATGTAAAACCCTCCAACGTGTTGATCGCAAACGATGGCCGCGTTTTGGTCGGCGATTTTGGCATGGCCATGGAAGTCAGCGACGGCTCCATGGGGAATATCTTCGGTACGCCGCATTACATTTCGCCCGAGCAGGCCCGTCGGTCGGCAGATGCGGTGCCTCAATCGGACCTGTATTCCCTTGGCGTCATCCTGTATGAAATTCTCACAGGCGCAGTGCCGTTCAACGATCCATCACCAGCCAGCATTGCCCTGCAGCACATCTCACAGCCGCCGCCTTCACTGCGAAGCATCAACCCTGAGATCAGCCCAGCCGTGGAAGCCGTGGTGTTGAAGGCGCTCGATAAAAACCCAAAGAATCGTTACCAGACTGGCGCGCAATTAATGTCGGCGCTTGACGAAGCGTTTCAGGCGGCAAATTCATCGCCGAAAATTCCGTTGCCGCCGCTGCCAGTTGGCGTACCCACTGTCCGCCGCAGCGGCATTCCGATGGACCGCATCACCAAGCGCAACTCTGGCAAGGTGAAAGGCAACACCATCCATCAGCCCGTGGAATTGCCCGCTACTGTCCGTGCGGCAAATCAGAACAGGAAAAAGATCAACGGCTGGCTGGTTGTGCTGGCGCTTCTCCTCTTTTTGGGGATCGGAGGCTGGTACCTGTTCAAGAATAGACCAGCATCACAAACAGACTCCCCCACTGCAGCATTTTCTCCCGCGCCTCTTAATTCGACCGTTGAACCTGCCCTGCCAACTGAAACCTTGATCTCCGCCTCGGCCACTCCCGTCCCGCCGCCGACGGTGGAGGCCTCCCCCATCCCAACCCTGGCACAGGAGGCAGCACCCACAGCCATTCCAACCGTCAAATACCGTGACGGTAACAACCTCACCCTGTTCTGGAATGAGACCAGTTTTCACATGCTTAACCGATCGGGTCAGCCGCGCAGTTTATCGGGTTTTTCCTTTGAACGCCTCGATGAAAACGGAAAACCAAATGACAGATTCGCTGGTCATCTTTGGGAGAATCTCAAATTCAACTATATCCCTTCAAAGTATTGTGTGAGCATCAAGATCTACAAAGACGAAGACCCGCCCTACATTGACCCGCCCGATTGCCACGGCGGCTATGTCAGCATCATTCAACCGCGTATGGATTTGGATGCCGAGTTGTTCTTCTGGACTCCAAAAGAGGGCTCGTCTCAATTCCGTGTGGTGTGGGTTGGCGAAGAAGTGGCCCGTTGTGACATCAGCGCAGGGACTTGCGAAGTGTATATTCCATAAAGACAACAAAAAAGAGCGGCAAGAAAATTGCCGCTCTTTTTTGTTGTGAATCATGCTTCTGTTATTTCATCACAAAATTGAAGTAGGCAATAAAGTGATCGCCTTTATCTTCCAACTGCACGGTAAGGCCGTTGACAGGTTGGGTGGGGAAATATAACTGGGTGGTGAACACTTCCCCAGCAGGGAGTTGCACTTTCACGTGGATATGTTCAATGGGGCGTTGTGGGTATTCACCAGGCAGAATGGTTTCAAGGTAGTAGCGGCCTTTGTTGTCGGTGAATTGATGTCCGCGCAGGGTGTAGCCTTCGTTATCGTATTCTCCATTTGCATTGGCCTGCCAAAAATCAAGCCAGGCATTGGGCACAGGGAGGCAATCGGCTGTGAGGACGAAGCCTGCGAGAATCAGTTTGGTGCCTTGCATCCCTTCGTCGATCAAGGAATTACGCTCGGGGGTATCAGGTGTGTAATAAGGCCCTTCCTGGTCTGCAGGGGTGAGAGCGGCGCAATCGGGGTTGGGGAGGTTGGCAAGAATATCCACATTGGATTCAAGTTCAACGGGGGTGTTGGTGGCTGAATCCACTTGCGGGGAGGTTGTTTCTGTTGGGGACGCATCAGGCAACGGTGAAGCGGGAGTCGGGGTTATATCTACGGAAGCAGGTGCGCAGGCGGCGATCACAAATATCAATAAAATCAACAGTCGTTTCATTGGTTCTCCTTTGGGCTTTTAGATGGTCGGTTTGAAGGGTCTCTTACTGCTATAATGGCAAACCTTGAGGTGATGTGTTCAATAAAATCGTAGCTTTATATAGTGATCGTGAATACTTCAACAATGTTTTCAAGATCGCGCTGCCGATCATTTTTCAGCAGTTTGTGTATGCCTTGTTGAATATGTTGGGCGTGGTCTTTGTAGGGCAAAAAGGCGATACGGCTGTGGCGGCGGTGGGGCTGGCAGGCCAGATCGCTTTCCTTTTGAATCTGGTCCACTTTGGAATTATCAGCGGCGCGGCCATGTTCACCGCTCAATTTTGGGGCAGGCAGGATATTCCAAACCTCAAGCGTGTGTTGGGATTGTGTTTGATGTTCGCGATCTCAGCCAGTGCTGTATTTTTTGCGATCTCGCAATTTGTCCCTGAATGGTTTTTGGGGATTTACTCGAAAGACCCAGAGGTGATCGCCATGGGGGCGGAATATGTCCGCACTTTTTCGTGGACATTTTTATTCATGGCGGTTTCTGCCAGTTATGTTTTTGTGATGCGTTCCACAGGCAGTGTCAAACTCCCCACCTACGTCAGCGTGGGAGTTCTTTCTTTGAACACGCTCCTTTCGTATGTGTTGATCTTTGGGTATTTTGGGATGCCAGAAATGGGCGTTCAAGGGGCGGCGGTGGCGGCAGTGATCGCCCGTGCTCTGGAGTGCGTGATCCTTTTGTATGTGATCTATGCCTATAAATTCCCTGTGGCGGCCTCGATCAAGGAACTGACCGATTTTGACCTGGCTTTCACCGCCCGTGTGATCAAACCCATGCTGCCTGTAATGCTGAATGAGTTGTTCTGGTCGCTGGGAATCACAACCTACAATGCCATCTACGGGCGGATGGGCACGGAGGCGCTTGCCACGGTCAATATTGTTTCGCCCATTGAACAAATAGCGTTTGTGGTCTTCGTAGGGCTGGCAAATGCAACCTCGGTTTTGGTGGGCAACCGCATCGGCGCAGGCAAGGACGATGAAGCCTATCTGTATGGCGGCCGTTCGATCGGCCTTGGCATTGCCGGCGGAGTGCTGCTGGGGCTACTGTTGCAGATATTCAAAGTCCCCGCGCTTTCCCTGTTCAATGTATCTTCAGAGGTTCTGCAAAATGCCAGTGTGATGGTCAATATCGTTTCCATTTTCCTTTGGGTGCGGGTCAACAACATGACCATTGTCGTGGGCATTCTGCGTGCTGGCGGCGATACACGCTTCTCCCTGTTTTTAGATGGGATTATCATCTGGCTGGTGGGCGTACCTTTTGCGGCACTGGGCGCTTTTTATTTTCATTTGCCTGTCTATTTTGTCTATCTCTGCGTAATGAGCGAGGAAGTGACCAAATGGATCCTGGGAATTTTCCGCTGGCGGTCGCGTAAGTGGATCCACAATCTTGCAAGTCAAATGGAAGGAATTTAATGTTATGAACCAGCTTTTTGTTTCCTATTCAAGAAAAGATGCCGATTTTGCCCGCAAGCTTACAAACAGTCTTGAGTCTGAAAAAATGAGCGTGTGGATCGATTGGCAGGATATTCCTCCCAGTGTGGATTGGTTTAAAGAAATCGAAAAAGGCATCGAAGAGGCGGATGTTTTTATTTTTGTCGTCAGCCCGGATTCGATCCTTTCCCCTGTGTGCGCAGATGAAATAGCCCATGCGATCAAAAACGGCAAGCGTATCGCACCTGTGGTTGCGCGCGAAATCGACATGAAGGATGCACCAAAGTCGCTCTCGCATTTGAATTGGGTCTTCTTTTCACGGCCTCCAGATACATTTGAGGAAGCATTCAATAAACTGCTGACCGCCATCCGCACCGATTACGATTGGGTGCAAACCCATAACCGCCTGCAGGTAAAGGCTCTTGAATGGGATCGCAACAAGCGCGAGGACAGTTTTCTACTGCATGGCATGGAGTTGCTGGATGCCGAGGCGCAGTTGAAGGTCAACGGGGAAAAGCAACCCCTCCCCACCAGCCTGCAGCGCACCTATATTTCAGCGAGTCGAGTGGCAGAAAATGAGTTTATCGAAGCAGAACGGGCGGAGGCGGAACAACTTAAACTTGAGCAGGAAATGCGTCTGCGTTTGCGCCGAGTTACCTTCCTGGTGTTGGCTGTTTTTACTCTCGCCTTCTTTGCGCTCTATGCCTGGCTAAGCCGCGTCACCACAGACCTGGCGCTGAATTCCATTAAGAACCAGATGCTTGCATTGGTGGAAACGAGCGTAAGCATCGTGGACGGAAATGAATATCAATCGTTTGCCAGCGCATATGCCGACCCATCTGACACAGCCGTGTACAGCGATGAGTATTATCAAAGGCTCACCCGCTATGTGGATGGCATCAGGGCAGGCAACACAAACATTCCCGGAGAGATCGTACTGTACACGATCGTAAAGGGAGGGAATTCCGGGGAGTTTTCTGTGCTTGTTTCCACCATGGAAGACCTCCCCTTCCGATTTTCGATCACCAGCAATAACCCGTCAGATATCCACGCTGTCGGCATGAACGAAACGGTGGCAGATCCACAGACCATTTACCAAAATGAGAATGGCGGCTGGGTGTGTTCATGCGCGCCCATTTACAATGACAATGGCGAATCGGTTGGCGCTTTGTGTGCCGATTTCGATGCCAACCTTGTCGAGGAAACAAAAAGGCGGGTTAAAACGATCCTGACCCTTGGCTTTATCGCCATTTACCCCGTCATGATCGGATTAACCTTGATGGCAACACGCAACGTTCAAAAAAGAAATGCACAGATACCAGCAGAGACCAAGCCATCTGCGTCGTAAGCAGGCATTTCTTAGAATCATCCCCATGAAACCTGCAAACAATTTTCACAAATTCCTTGACACATCTCAAATCAAAGGTGTAAACTCAGCCTCACAGTACGAAAAATCCAAAGAAAGGAGCGCACTCTTGATGTTCAACACCATTTTCTACACCTTCCCCGAAGCCGTTGGCATTTTGCCTTCTCGGAGTGCGCCTGCAGACCGCCGCTAGGTCTCTTTCTGTCCCTTGTTCGTTTATGGGCTGTGGTGCACTCACCACAGCCTTTTTGTTTCCCTTTTTATCGGAGAACCACACATGTCCACCACTACAACCTCCCCATATTTTGACTTCCGCGATGCACTGCATACGAACCGCCTTGTCGGTCTATGGCGCATGATGACGGATTTCCGTTTGTCCTACGTTGCGGCAACTTTGGCCCTGGCAGTCTCAGCTCTGGCGAAAACATCCGTCTATCTTTTGTTGCGCTTCTTTGCAGACGATGTCTTGAAAAAAGGCACAATGATCGGAACGACGATGACCCAAACCTTCCTTTACATCGGGTTGGGATTCTTCATCCTGGCGCTTTTCGAAGGCGGATTTGCGTTTCTTTCCGGACGTTTGGCTGCCTACACCGCCGAGGGCATTACCCGCCGTTTGAGAGACTTCCTCTTCGACCACATCCAGCGCTTGAGCTTTTCATATCACAGCGCCACACCGACCGGTGACTTGATCGAACGCGTCACCTCCGATGTGGATGCATTGCGCCGCTTCTTTTCCGAGCAGGCCATTGGTGTTGGCAGGATCATCCTGTTGTTTGTCATCAACTGGGTTGCGATCCTG
>DAOQID010000031.1:0-14963 GCA_035339375.1 Anaerolineales bacterium
TATCTCTGGTTCATCCAAATTCCAAAAATCCCATCACCTGTTTGAAACAGGGAACAGATAGTAAAATCATCCTCGTGGAAATTCAAATCGCAGTCGCCAAGATCAACAAATACGCCGTCTCTGAAAGCGGAGATACGCTCGAAGTGGTGGAACGCCCCACCGGCGGACTCTCCGTTGTGCTGGCAGACGGTCAAACCAGCGGACGGGGCGCGAAAGCTGTTTCGATGATGGTCGTGCGCAAGGTCATCGGGCTGATCGCCGAAGGCGTCCGCGATGGAGCCGCCGCCCGCGCCGCATCGGACGCGCTGTTTGCTGAGAAACAGGGAAAGGTCATTTCCACCCTCAACATCGCCTCCGTTGACCTGCACAGCAACACCATCGTCCTCACCCGCAACAATCCTTCCCCAGTCTTCATCTGTCGGGGTGAACAAGTGGACGCCCACACCGAAGAAAGCGAACCGCTCGGCACCTCGCGCAACGTACGGCCCGTCATCACCGAAGTGGCCGTGGAACCAGAGCTCGCCATCGTCATTTTCACCGATGGCATTGTCCACGCGGGGAAACGCCGCGGCCAACCCATGGACGTGGCTGAAACCCTGCGCGCCCTCATCGAAGATCAAGACCCCTCCCCACAGCAACTTGCCGATTCGCTCCTCGCCCATGCCGTACAACTCGATGATGGCCGCCCCGCCGACGATATCAGCGTGCTGGTGTTGAAAGTCTCTCCACGCGCAGGCGACCACGTACGGCGCATGAACGTCAGGCTCCCATTCAATGGCTAGCACGGCCCACTCTCATCATTCAGGTTCACGCAAACATCGCTGGCGTCATTTTCAGGCATCCATCCGCGATACGATGATCCTGCTGGGCGAATTCCGCTCCGCCATTTTGTGGTTTTCTGTGGCGATCCTGGGCGGAGGCATTCTTTACGATTTTTTGTCCAGGCTTCTCAATGAACCCGTCGGCAGCCTGGCCGAATCCATTTACACCGTCCTCACCATCACGTTTTTACAACCGCCCAATCGAAGTTTTCCAACCCATATCGTTCTGCAATTATTTCACTTTTTAATGCCGATCATCGGCATCATCATGCTCGCGCAGGGATTGGCCGATTTCGGCAGCCTGCTCTTCAATCGCCGCTCGCGCAACAAGGAATGGGAAATGGCCGTCGCATCCACTTTGAAAAATCACATCATCCTCGTCGGGCTGGGACACCTCGGCTATCGTGTCGCGCTCAAACTGCATGAAATGGGCGAACAGATCGCCGCCATCGAATTCAACGCCGACGCCGACACACTCAGCGTCGTGCGTGGGCTGGGCATCCCCGTCATTCATGAAGACGCCACACGCCCATCCTCGCTCGAAGCCGCCAATGTAAAATCGGCGCGCACCATCATCATGGCCAGCCAAAACGACGCCATGAATTTGCAGATCGCCCTCAAAGCCCGCACCCTGAATAAAAACATCAAAGTCGTTGTCCGCATCTTCGATGAGGATTTCGCCCACTCCCTGCAAGACCAATTCGGATTCGTGGCCCTGAGCGCCACCGAAATGGCCGCACCCGTTTTTGCCGCCGCCGCCTCAGGTGTCGACATTACGAATCCCATTTCGGTGGAAGGTCAACTGCTCAGCCTGGCGCGGCTCACCGTTTCAGAAAAAGCACCCTTCGCCAACAAAACCATCGGCTACGTGGAAGATAACTACCGCCTCAACATCGTCCTCCTCCGCCACGACCACCAATCTGAAATGCACCCCACCGATAAAAGTCCACTGCATGCGGGGGATACGATCGCAGTCCTCGGTGTGCCTGAGCAGCTCAGTCACCTGTTGCATGACAATGAAGGATGAAGACAGTACCCCGCTGATCGGCATCGTCGGCCCATGCGGGTCGGGAAAATCCACGCTCATGGCTGGGCTGGAAACACATGGCTATCGCTGCCGCCACATCGCACAGGAACATTCCTACGTCAAACACATGTGGCAGGTCATCACCAATCCAGATATCCTCATCTTTCTACACTCCTCGTTCGAAAACTCCACCCAACGCAGAAAACTAAACTGGTCGCTCGCCGATTACGAAGAGCAGCAGCGCAGGCTCTCGCATGCCCGCACCCATGCCCACATCATCATTGATACCGACCTGTTGAAACCTGACGATGTCCTCGCCCGGGCTTTGACCTTCTTAAAGGAATTTACCCAATGAAAAAGATTTTCCTGCTTCTGATGCTTGCGCTTCTTCTCCTACCCGCCTGCCTGCCAGCCAGACAAGCAACAGAATCAACCCCGCAGCAGAATCCAAACCCAACCGCAGACCCCGCCGACCGTTCCATTTATAAAGATGGTCTCACGCCTGCCTATCAAAGCGTATTAAATGAACTCCCCACAGCCAGTCTCTACGAAATCCACTTCACCATCGAAGATGACCTTTACCATGTGAAAGGCCATGAAACCGTCATCTACACCAACGCAGAAGATAGCGCATTAAATGAAGTCAAATTCCGCCTGTTTCCCAATATCCTCGGCGGCGAAATGCACGTGGACGAAGTGGATGCAGGCGGAACGATCGTCGTCCCCAATTACACCCTCGATGACAGCCTGCTCACCGTGCCGTTGAAACAACCGCTCCAACCGAAAGAGTCCATCGCCCTGAGCATGGGGTTTACCGTCACTGTGCCGCAATCGGTTGAATTGAATTACGGTGTGCAAGCCTATTTCAACGACGTGCTGACACTGGCACACGCCTACCCCATGATCGCAGTCTACGACGACGAAGGCTGGAACGCCGAGATCCCCCCACAATCAGGCGATGTGACTTACGCCGACATGTCATTTTTCAATGTCACTGTGGATGCGCCGAAGGATCTGGTCCTGGTCAGTGTTGGGCGGGAGATTCTTCGTCAAGCGGAGCGCAACGGAAACAGGCAAACGGTCCAGTATGTTGCGGGGCCTGTGCGTGATTATTATCTGGCGGCGAGTCCAAACTATGAAGTCGTCACGAAAGAATCAAATGGAGTCACACTTCGATTCTATGCGCCCGCCGACCAAAGATCTGGCGCTGAACGCACACTTGAAATCGCCGCCAAATCCATCGAAGTGTACGAAAATCGCTACGCCGCCTACCCCTACACCGAATTGGATTTTGTCTCCACACCCACACTCGCACTGGGAATTGAATACCCCGGCATGATCGCCATTGCCGATAGAATCGTCTCACCGTATCACGAATACCTTGAAGGGACCGTTGCACACGAAGTGGGACATCAGTGGTTCTACAACCTGGTCGGCAATGATCAACTGGATGACCCGTGGCTCGATGAAAGCCTCACGCAGTTTGCCACCCTGCAATATTTTTCAGATCAATATGGGCAATCGGGTTACGAAGGCTTTCGCTTCAGCCTGGAAGGCCGATGGGCGCGGACCAACAACGCAGCGATCCCTGTCGGCATGCCCGTACGCGATTACAAGGATATCGAGTATGGCAGCATCGTTTACGGCCGCGGCGGACTCTTCTTCGAAGCCCTGCGCGATGATATGGGTTCTGAAAATTTTGACCAATTCATGAAGGCATATGTAAATGAAAACGCCTGGGACATTGCCACCCCCGAAAAGATGAAACAACTCGCCGAACAAAACTGCACGTGTGACCTGACAGATCTCTTTAAAAGCTGGATTTACCCATAAATTATTCATTCGGAGTATAATGGCGTCCGCGCCAGCCCAAAGCTGGCATTTTCGTGGATGGAGTTAAAACATGCGCAATAGAAATAGCTGGTTAATCATAACCCTTCTACTCGTAGCCTTCTCGCTATGGATAGACCTCAGCAAGGACATCGTAGTCTACAACCCATTTAACAATACGCCGCTCGTCGAACGCAACGTGGATGTTAAACTGGGCCTTGACCTGCGTGGAGGCCTTCAGGCACTCCTTGAAGCCGATGTACCCGCAGAAACCACCGTCTCTGCAGAAGAACTGCAAAACGCCACCAACATCCTGCAAAACCGCGCGAACGCCCTCGGCGTCAGCGAAATTACCATGGTGACTGCTGGCGAACGCCGTATTGTGGCTGAATTCCCGGGCCTTACCAATCCGGAAGAAATGGTGGCCGCCCTCAAACAGACCGCTCTGTTGGAATTTGTGGACATGGGCAGCGCCCCTGTTCCCGATGGGACCATCGTTCTGACCGATTTCGGCCTTGAAACCCCCGGCCAAACGACCAATGAAAACGGCGAAACGATCTACCACACGGTCATGACCGGTGCCGGTTTGGATAGCGCCGTCGTTCAACGTGACCCAAGCTCGGGCCAGATCGCAATTGCCTTCACCCTGGATTCTGACGCAGCCGATGTATTTTCTGAATACACCAGCTCCCACGTCGGGCAGTATCTCGCCATCGTACTGGATAAACGTGTCATCTCTGCGCCGAGAATCAATCAGGCCATCACCGATGGTCAGGGACAGATCTCCGGCGGCTTTACTCAGGAATCAGCTCAAACATTGGCTGTGCAGCTGCGCTCTGGCGCCCTGCCCATTCCGATCAAGGTGGTTCAGAGCCGCACCATCGGCGCCACCCTCGGTGAAGAAAGCATTCGCAGGAGCGTTCAGGCCGGTATCATCGGTATGATCGTGGTCATCCTGTTCATGGCCTTCAACTACCGCTTACCGGGTGTCATCGCCGATCTGGCCCTGGTCTGCTACACGCTGTTCTCCCTGATGCTCTTCAAGTTAATTCCCGTCACATTGACCCTGCCTGGTATCGCTGGTTTTATTTTGAGTCTGGGTATGGCAGTGGACGCAAACGTGTTGATCTTCGAACGCTTGAAGGAAGAACTCCGTTCCGGCCGCAACCTGCGTCAGGCCATTGACCTCGCCTGGAGCCGCGCCTGGCCTTCCATCCGTGACTCAAACACCTCCACATTGATCACCTGTGCGATCCTTTTCATCTTCGGCAATACCTTTGGCGCCAGCATTGTGAAGGGTTTCTCGGTCACACTTTCACTGGGTGTTGTGGTCAGTCTTTTCACGGCCATCATCGTCACACGCACCTTCCTTCACAGCGTGCTTGACAGTGTCAAAACCACCGAACATCCGCGCTGGTTCGGTCTCTAGGAGCGCGTCATGAATATCATCAAAAATCGTTACATTTACTTCCTCATCTCCCTGCTGGTCATCATCCCTGGCATTGTCTTCATGGGTATCAACTGGCAGCAAACCAAGGCTGGTCCGCTGCAGCTTGGCATTGACTTCCGCGGCGGCTCGCTGCTTGAAGTGCAATTCGAAGGCGAACGCCCCACTGCGGAGGAAATCTCTGCACTTTACAGCGATTTCTCCACAGAAGAACAACCCATCGCCGACCCTGTGGTTCAGTCTTTGGGTGAGAGTTCAATCTCCATCCGTTCCAAGGCGATGACCGATGAAACCAAAGGTTTGATCGTCGCTGAAATGGAATCCCGCTTCGGCTCCAAAGTGACGGTGGAAAACTTCACCTCCGTCAGCGCTTCAGTGGGTGCCGAAGTAACTCAGGCGGCTGGTGTGGCTATTTTGTTCGCCGCCATCGCGATCCTGATCTACATTTGGTGGGCCTTCCGCAGTGTGGAACATGCCTACCGCTACGGCACCGCCGCCATCCTCGCCATGCTTCATGACGTGTTGGTGGTACTGGGTGTGGAAGCCATCCTTGGCTATTACCTCGGCTGGGAGGCGGATGCCCTCTTCCTGACCGCCCTGCTCACCGTCATCGGTTTCTCGGTGCATGACACCATCGTGGTGTTTGACCGTGTCCGCGAAAACTCCCTGCTGCTTCGCAAGATCGAATACGAAAAGATGGTCAACCATTCCATCGTGCAGACTCTGGATCGTTCCATCACCACACAATTGACCGTGATGTTCACCCTGTTTGCGCTGGTTCTTTTCGGCGGCGATAGCATTCGTCACTTCGTGGTCATTCTGCTCATCGGTATTTTCAGCGGAACCTACTCTTCCATCTTCAATGCGGCCCCCATTTTAGTGGTTTGGGAAAACCGCGAATGGACAACCTGGTTTAAGCCCAAAGAAGAAACTGCGATCTAACTTTTACAAAAAAGGACATCGAGTTTCGATGTCCTTTTTTGATTCTAATTCAAACATTGGAGAATTTATGACGGAAACCCTGCTCCTCCTTTTCCGAGGATTTCTAATTGGCATCTCCATCGCCGCACCCGTCGGGCCGATCGGCGTGCTATGCATCCGCCGCACGTTGACAGAGGGAAGGTTCAAGGGCTTTCTTTCTGGCATGGGCGCCGCCAGTGCCGACATGGTTTATGGCGCGGTTGCGGCTTTTGGCCTGACCATGATCACCGACGTATTGGTTGAAAACAAGTTCTGGTTTCGGGTGATCGGCGGCTGCTTTCTAATATATCTTGGAATCAAAACCTTCCTTGAAAAACCCGCCGACCATGCCGCACAGGTCAAACAGAGCGGATATTTTGGCGCGTATCTTTCCACTTTTTTCCTGACCATCACCAACCCCATGACCATTCTGTCTTTTGCGGCCATTTTTGCAGGGACAATGAACATTGGAGCAACAAGCTCACCCATGGTTTTGGTGGCAGGGGTTTTCGCGGGGTCGGCCAGTTGGTGGCTGGCACTCAGTTTCGGGGTTGGGCTGATGCGCGATCGTCTTACCCCCGTCCACATGATGTGGATCAATCGCCTCTCTGGCATTATCATTACAACATTCGGAGCCTTCGCACTCGCACAACTATAATCGAACCAAATCCAGTTTCAGGATGAGGTTCATGACAAAAAGCGCATTCCGCTGCCTGTTCGCCCTTGCTCTCCTGCTTGTTGCCTGCACCAGCCCCAATCCATCACCCACAACAAACCCACCTGCAACCAACACTCCTTCGCAGGAACAGCATTTCATCGTCTTCGGCGATATTTCAGACGACCCCGCCGAAGTCATTGAAGGGACTCAGCCGATCGCAGATTACGTGGCCGCCAAACTTGCCGCATACGGCATTACAGGCGGTCATGTAAAGGTAGTGGCCTCCACCGAAGAAATGATCGAGCTGCTCAAACGCGGCGAAGTGGATGTGTATTTCGACAGCACCTACCCCGCCACATTGATCAGCGATGCCTCGGGCGCGCAAATCATCCTGCGCCGCTGGCGTTTCGGGGTGGAAACGTACAACAGCGTCATATTTGCAAGCAAAGCCAGCGGCATCACCAGCATTGAAGGGCTCAAGGGGAAAATGATCGCAATGGATACACCATATTCCACTTCGGGGTTTATGCTGCCAGCCGTGTATCTTACTGAAAATGGGCTAAAACTCATCGGCAAATCTGAAAGCACCGCAACTGTTGACAGCAACGAAGTCGGCTTTGCATTTGCCTACGATGATGAAAATATTTTGCAATGGGTCTTGAGCGGACATACCCCCGCAGGCGTCACCGATGATTACAATTTTGACCACGCATTTCCCCCCGAGGCCACTGCGCAACTGGTGGAATTGGCACGCACCGAATCCACGCCGCGACAAGTGGGACTGGCACGCGCAGGCCTCGAACCCGAGTTACTGCAAGCCATTGTTCAGATCCTGACCACCATGCACGAAGACCCAAACAGCCAAACAGCTTTGGAAAAATTCCAAACCACACGATTCGATGAGTTCCCCGAAGGCATAGAAGCAGCCACAGGGCGCATGCGTGAAATGATGGAAATCGTAAAAGACATTCCCCTGCCATAGTTTGAATCAAAACGCAAAGCAGAGGACGATGTCATTGACATTCGTACCGCTTGGGCCAGTTCTGACCAGATCACCCAGCATCTCGAAAAAGGGATACGCGTCATGCCCTGACAAGTGGTCTGCCACGCTCACCCCAAGCGACTCAGCCCTTTGAGCAGAAGCCCCTGTCACCATGGCACCTGCGGCATCCGTAGGACCATCCTCTCCATCTGTGGCAAGCGAGATCAACAAAACATCAGCCATGCCCGCCAACTCATCCACTGCTCCCAAGGCAAATTCCTGATTCCTGCCCCCTTTTCCATTTTTCACCGAATTCAAAGTGACAGTCGCTTCGCCACCCGCCAACAGGCAAAATGGACGCGGCGTATTTTTGAGCATCTCGCTCAACTCCAAAACCATTTCACGCCCCAAAACAGCCGCTTCACCTTGCATATCAGACCGCCACACACGGGTTTGAAACCCTTCCTGCTGGGCGCATACTTGCGCAGTCCGCAGGGCAATTGCATTGCTGGCAATGACGGTATTTTGCACGTTCGCAAAGAGAGGGTCGGCGGGCTTCAGGGTTTCCGTCAGAGCACGCAGGATGGAAGATGGAATTTTGTTTTTCAGGTCGTATTTTTCAATGACAGCAAGAGCGTCTGCGCAGGTGGTTGGGTCGGGTGCGGTCGGGCCAGAGGCGATCGCTTCCAAAGGGTCACCAACCACATCTGAAAGGAGAAAGCTGACCACCCGCGCACCGTTGGCGTGCCGTACAATTCCGCCGCCCTTGAGCTGATCCAGATGTCGGCGGAGGATGTTGATCTCGTCAATGCGGGCGCCACAAGCCAGCAACGCCGAGGTCAGAGTTTGCAAATCCACCAGCGGAATACGCGGGGCAGCCATCAGGGCAGATCCGCCGCCTGAGATCAGGCAAATGAGCAGGTCATCTGCTGTCAATTGCGAGAGGAACTTCAACGCGGCGGCTCCAGCGGCGAGACTCAAACTGCCTGGGACAGGATGATTCCCCTCGATCACCGTGGCAGGTTTCAGGTCCAGCGGCGAAGCGTGTTTGGTGATGATCAGGCTGTCTATCGGGTGGATTCCATCCGTCAGCGCTGAAGCCATGGCACAGGCGGCTTTTCCCAATCCAAAAACAAAAGTGCGGTTTGCTGCGGGCAGGGGATTTTCGCGCAAGTGCCTTTTCACGGCTGCTCCAGGCTCAACTGACTGGAACATTGCTGCCAAAATACGCGTCACCTCAGCATCATATTTCTGCGAACGCAGGGAATTTGTCTGGAATTTTTCAATGGCAGGCATGACCCAAGTATACATGCAGAGCAATAAAGCAATAAACCAAATATGATATGATTTCACCCATCATCAGCCCGTTGGAGGAAAACGCTTGAAACTTCCATATCGCTCAGCTATTTACAAACAAACTGCCTTCCTAGCGATGATTTTCGCGGCAATACTTTTCACCTCGTGGACAAGTACAACAGCCGCCGCCCAAACGCAGGGAGAGATCACCATCAAGGCGCAAT
This sequence comes from Anaerolineales bacterium, assembly GCA_035339375.1. GTDB lineage: Bacteria > Chloroflexota > Anaerolineae > Anaerolineales > Villigracilaceae > Villigracilis. The sequence continues at coordinate 9,246 of DAOQID010000031.1, forward strand.
CGGGGTTGGATAATTTCTGCAAGAACGGCACCTGGCTGCCCGTGAAAGTGATGGTGGAAAACAACGGCAAGGATGTTGACGCACGCGTGCAAGCCTCCTACAAAAACGACATGAACGGAAATGCGGTGTACGGGGTGGATATTTCACTGCCAGCCACTTCACGCAAGGAATTTTTTATTTACGTTTTTTTGGACGGAACCGCACGGAACTTTAACGTCAGCGTGCTTGATGGCAATAAAACCCTTGCCAAAACCGCCCTCAACATTGCCTGCATCAACGACCAAACACTGTTGTTTGGCCTTGTGACAGATGACCCTTCTGTCTTTGCAGGCTTGAACACCATTTCGTTGTCTGGCGTCAACGCACAATCAGCACAATTAAAGGTCGAAGACCTGCCCGATCAGGCCCAAGGCTGGGAGATCATGGACGCATTGGTCATTTCCAATGTGGACACTGGCAAATTTAGCGCAGAGCAAAAACAGGCCATGGAAATGTGGCTTGCCAGAGGCGGCAGGTTATTCGTCACTGGCGGCACAAATTGGCAGCCAACTGCAGCAGGGTTGGAAAATATTCTGCCAATAAAATTGACCTCAACCAAAGAAGTTACAAATCTTTCGGCAATATCCAAATATTCAAAATTCCCATTATTAACTGAAGAACAGTCAGCAGTTCTGGCAACAGGACAATTACTGGAAGGGGCAACCACCCTCGTTGATCAAAGCGGAATCCCCGTGTTGGTTGAAAAACAGGTCGGTTTTGGTAAAGTGTACTTTTTTGCAGCAGACCCTGGCCTGGAGCCGCTCAACAATTGGGTTGGCATGCTGGCCATTTATGAGCATTTGCTTGGGTTCAGATCGCCCAAACCCGTTTGGGCAAATGGGTATTGGGATGCGTATCAGATCAATGATGCGCTTTCCTCCATGCCAGAATTGGCCCTGCCTTCCTTTGTTTATATCTGCTGCTGGCTTGGTTTGTACGTATTTGTAGTCGGGCCATTGAACTACTTTGTATTGCGCCGCATCAAACGCCCTGAGTTGGCCTGGGTTTCCATTCCGATCTTGGTGATTCTGTTCACCATGCTGGCGTATTTCTCCGGGTATGCCTATCGCGGCACACGCCCTGTTCTGAATCGACTGATGATGGCTCAAGGCTGGGAAGGCGTGAGCCAGTCACAGGTCAACGCTGTGATCGGGGTATATTCGCCGAGCCGCACCACCTACACAGTGGAAACACAGGAACAATTCATGCTCAGGCCCACACCCATCACAAGCGGGAACCTGCAGGGCAATGATGATTGGACATCCATCAAAACCCAGGATGGCACAAGCATGCCTGACATACGCGTGGAAATCGGCGGAATGCAGGTCGTCGGTGCAACAGGTTACCTGCCTGCGCTTACCGTTCAAAGCGACCTGACCATTACGCTTGGCAGTCACGTCCCTGAACTCTCTGGCACGATTACAAACACAGGCGACTACACCATCAAGGATGCCGTTCTGGTCACAGCCAGTCAATGGTCACCGCTGGGCGATATCGCTCCAGGGCAAACTAAAAAGGTGAGTCAAATCCTTGTAAACAACTCGAACACCTCAGTGACAAGTCAATACACGATCATGACCACGCTTAATATAGACACGTATGACTATTATTCAGACGTCAACCCTGAAAAGAAAAGACAGGCCGCCTTTTTCCAGGCCAACACCAATACCAGCAATGGCAGCATCCACGTAAATTCTGGCATATATTTGATGGGCTGGGTGAATGATGAAATCGCCACTCCCACAGGTCTTCAATCACAACCCCAGGAAGAGATCGACACCATGCTCTTTTTCGAACGGCTTACGCCGAGCATCAAAACCGAGGCTGGCTCGCTCATGTTGACTTCCAGCATCTTCTCATGGGACTCGTCTCTTGGAGACACCATCACCACCCCGTACTACAACATGTCGAACAATGGCTACACCCTGCGCTACCAACCCAACCAGACCATTCGCTTCAGCAAGGTGAATACTTTTGAATTAAACATCGAATCCACCACAACGCCAGACAAGGTCATTGTCTCTTTATGGAATTTTGAAACCCAAACCTGGGACCTCATTCCCATGACCTTTTACACCATCGACATCCCCAATCCGCAGCAATACATCGGCATGGATGGTGAAGTCAGGCTAAACCTCAAAGGTGACCCCAACGATTATGTTGAGATCACGGCGATCAATTTCACCATGACGGTGCAGCCATGAGCCCCATCATCGAAATCAAAGACCTGTGCAAACATTTTGGCAAACGCTTTGCCGTTAACAACATCAGTTTCAACGTGGAAAGCGGAGAAATCTTCGGGCTGGTCGGGCCAAATGGTGCAGGCAAAACCACCACCATGCGCATGTTGGTCACATTGTTGAGACCCGATAAAGGCGAAATCTTCGTCGGCGGGCATTCCATCAGAAAGAATCCAAACGATGTGCGCCGCATGATCGGCTTCATGCCCGATTCTTTCGGCGTATATGGCGATATGACCGTACACGAATACCTCGATTTCTTTGGCGCCTGCTACAAAGTACCTCCGAATCAACGCTTGCGATTGATCAATGACCTGCTCGAACTCGTGGACCTTGGTCACCGCCGCGACGACATGGTGGATACCCTCTCCACAGGATTAAAACAACGCCTCGGACTCGCCCGAGTCCTGATCCACGACCCAAACATTCTCGTGCTGGATGAACCTGCCTCGGGCCTTGATCCGCGCGCACGAGTGGAGATCCGCGAACTACTGCTTGAAATCGCGAGGCTTGGCAAAACCATCATCTTCTCCAGCCATATCCTTGCAGATGTCAGCGAACTTTGCACACGTGTCGGCATCATCGAAGATGGAAAACTGGCTGCCATCGGCACACTTCAGCAATTGAGTGAACGTGTCATGCCTCACCGTCAACTGCGCATCAGCCTGCTCGATCGCGCCCAGGAAGCACAGATCAACCTGCAATCAAGAGCGGGTGTCAACGAGGCACGCATATTGGAAAACACCGAACGCCCCACCCTCGAAGTGGATTTTATCGGAGACGACGAAGCCATCCACCAATTGCTGGCTGGGCTTCTCGCACAAGGCTATCCCGTGGTGCATTTCAGCGAAGAAACCAAAAATCTTGAAGAAGTCTTTATGCGCACCACACGTGGAATTGTGTCTTAAAGGAAAATCATGGAATCATCTGCAACATCTGTTGTGCCTGAAAAAAACACCCGCAGAAAATGGCTTGAACTTCTGCTTGATAACCCCGTCATAACCAAGGAACTTAAAGGCAGAATGCGCGGCAGGCAGGGATTCATTTTGCTCAGCGCCTACCTTGCCTTGATTGGTTTTTTTATCGGCCTGGTCTATCTCTTTCTCAGCGTGGATGGAAGTCTGTCCAGAAACGACCCTGGTTATCTGCAAATCGTCGGCAAGATCATATTCAGCACAGTGGTCTTGCTTGAATTGCTCATGGTAAGTTTTATTGGGCCAGCGCTGACCTCAGGGGCGATCTCCTCCGAGCGCGAGCGCCAAACCTTCGACCTGCTCCGCACATCGCTGCTTTCAGGCCGTGCGCTGGTTTTCGGGAAACTCAGTTCGGCAGTTGTATTTCTGCTTCTGCTTATTTTTACCGCCATCCCGATCCAAAGCATGTCGTTCTTTTTGGGCGGTGTGGGCATGGCCGAAATGGTCATTTCCATTGTGATGTTGGTGGTTTCCATATTTTTCTTCAGCGCCCTGGGACTTTTCTTTTCAAGTTTTACAAAGCGCACCCTGGTTTCCACCGTGGCGGCCTACGCATCCATCATGCTATCCTTTATTGTGATGGTTCTGCTTTTCTTTTTTATCCTCGTCTTTGCAGGTGTGGCAAGCTCCACAAACACCTTCCTATCGGGAATCTCGGAAGAGGTTCTGGGGATTTCAGTCTGGTATCTGTTTTCTACAAATTCATTCTTTGCAGCCGTTGCAAGTGAAGCCATTCTTGTCAGCGATCAAAGTATTTTCTTCACCACCAACGGTATGCTTGGCACAACATCACTCCCCCTGCCATCTCCATGGATCATTTACACGGTCTTCCATGTCATCCTGACGATTTTACTGGTAATGGCCAGCATTTATTTCGTCAATCGTCCTGATAAATAGCCCAACAAAAAAGCTCCCGCCATACAGAAACGGCGGGAGCTTTTTATTTCGATCACATTTTTTCCAGCAATTCAATCGCAGATTTAATTCGTGCAAGGCATTTCTCCCTGCCGATGATTTCCATGCTTTCAAACAACGGAGGGCTGACCTTTTGCCCTGTCGTGGCTACGCGCAAAATCCCGAAGACTTGATTTGCATTGAGTCCACTCTCTTCGACGTATGCACGCAAAGGCGGCTCGCATCTTTCGTGACTGATATCTGGTTGCGCCACGAGAATCTCGTACGCCCTTTGGGCGATCTGCGCCGATTGCTTCGCGTCCAATCCTTTGGCGATCAGGTCTGCGGGTGCAGGCGATACATCTTCCTTGAAGAAGAAACTTCCAAACGATAGACAATCATCCAACGTGGTGAGACGCTCACGGATAAGCGGCACAATTTTCAACAGAATGCCGTCATCCACTTTGAGTCCCTCACGGGTAAAGTAAGGCTTGATGCGGGCAGCCAGGTCTTCGGTCGTAAAGAGGCGGATATGTGTCGCATTGAAATGATCCAGCCTTTGGAAGTTGACCGCAGCAGGAGAAGGAGTCAGCGAATCGATGGTAAAGCGATCCACCATTTGATCAACGGTCATCACATCATCTTCAGCAACGCCCCACCCCATCAATGCGCACCAATTCAATACACCTTCAGGCGTAAAGCCGAGGTCTTGCATGTCTTTGATAAAGACCGAATAGCCATCTTTCATGGCATCGGGCGCATCACGTTTCGACATCTTACCCTTGCCGCTCGGTTTGAGAAATACGGATAGATGCGCCCAAACAGGCTCTTCCCAGCCAAACGCGCGGACAATGTTGACATGCAAAGGAAAGGTACCCAGCCACTCAGAGCCGCGTATGACGTGTGTGATCTGCATCTCGTGGTCATCCACCATTGCGGCAAGATGATAGGTCGGCATTCCATCGGTTTTGAGAATGACCTGATCGTTGAGTTGTTTGTTCTCGATGGTGATGTCGCCGCGCAAATGGTCATGCGCCACAGTGGAACCTTCATACGGCACCTTGAAGCGAATGGTATATGGCTCACCATTGGCAATGCGTTTTGCGGCTTCGTCAGCGGAAAGCACACGGCAGGTCCCATCGTAGCGCGGATTTTCCTTACGCTTCATCTGTTCCTGGCGAACCTTGTCAAGGTGCTCTGGCGTACAAAAGCAGGGATAAGCATGGCCGTTTTCAACAAGTGTTTTTGCATGCGCCTGATAAATCTCGCGGCGCTCAGTTTGACGATATGGACCATATTTTCCGCCAATGTCGGGACCTTCATCGTAATTAAGACCCAGCCAGCGCAAACCATCCATAATTTCCTGTTCAGCGCCGGGAACGGTACGTTTTATGTCAGTGTCTTCGATGCGTAAAAGAAACTGCCCGCCCGTTTTTTTTGCGAGCAGATAAGCATACAGAGCGGTACGTGCGCCGCCAAGATGTAAGTGTCCTGTTGGCGAGGGGGCAAAGCGAGTACGTGCAGGTTTTGTGGTCAAGTGTGGACTCCTTTGGGAGGGTTGCAGGATTTAG
>DAOQID010000031.1:15063-34588 GCA_035339375.1 Anaerolineales bacterium
TTGCAGGTTACAGGTTTTAGGTTGAAAGTTTAAGGTTGAAGGTGCTGGTTAGAATTCCATTTGTTTGTGGCGCATGACGACACTTTCAACGAGGCCGATTCCAAGCATGAGAGCGGTGAGGCCGCTGCCGCCATAACTGATGAAAGGAAGCGGAAGACCGGAAACTGGCAACAGATTGAGGTTCATACCAATATTCACAGCGGCTTGAAAAAAAATCAGGGTGGCGACACCAATCGCGATCGTAGCTCCTGCCACATCCCGCGATTTCTGCGCAGCACGGATGCAGCGCCAAACGATAATTCCCAGCGTGATAATGATAAGCGCGCCGCCGACCATGCCAAACTCTTCAGAACTGGCAGCGAAGATAAAATCGGTGTGGCGGACTTTCAGAAAACGCAATTGCGTCTGGGTTCCATGTCCGTATCCTTCACCAAACAAGCCGCCTGCTCCGACAGCGATCAAAGCCTGCTGTACATTATAGCGGTTACCGTAGGTGTCGTTTGGGTCTGGCACCACAAAGTTCACAATACGTTCCTGCTGATAAGGCTGTAACCCGGGGATGGATATGCCAAGTACAGAGAGGACTATCAGCGAAAGAGCCGCTGCGGCTCCGATGGCAGCAGCAGAAAACACATGCTTCACCTGCACACCGTTCATCCAAAGCATTACAGCAAGAATGACAGAAAGCAAAAGCACATTACTCAGGTTTGGCTGCAGCAAAATCATAATGATGATACCGGCAGCCCAGGCAATGGCACCAAAGGCCCATTTCAGGTCACGGGGTTGGTGTTGAGCCACCTCAAAATAACGCCCCAGAACAATGATGGCGACAATTTTGGCAAACTCCGTTGGCTGAAGAAACAACACACCCACTTGAAACCAGCGTTGGGCACCAAAGGCCGACTGGCCAAAGCCTGTCAATGTGACCAGAAAAGCGATCATCCCAAAGTAGATCGGGCGATACAAGGCCAGCCAATAACGATAATCAATCGAACCGACCAGAAAAATCAAGACCACGCCAAGGATTGCAAAATATACCTGACGGATGATCAACGGCTGCAAGACCTCATTCCCTGCCACAGCGGAGCGAATCATTGCCGTGCCAAAAGACGAGGCCAGCACAATTGCGCCCAGTAAAATAAAGTCGAAATTTCGCCAGGAAAATTCACGGTTCATAGAGAGCCCTAGTTAACAAAAAAGCACGGATACAACCAGACGTTTCCGCAAGGCTGATCCGTGCTTGTACGGTTTTACAGATCAACCTGCACGATGGCGCGATGCGCTCCGCAGGGGAATATCAGCCACCAGCCGCTGTGAGCGGCCGTCACGTTCCAATCCGATCTGCACGGCTTCAGGGTCAATGTCAATATAGCGGGAAATCGCTTTGAGCAGGTCGTCTTTCAATTCTTCCAACTGGCCTGGGGTCAGGTCAGTGCGGTCGTGGATCAAGACCAATTGCAAACGTTCCTTTGCGCTTTCGGCGCTGCGCTTTCGTGTGAAGAAGTTCATCTTACTTCCTCCCGGTCAGTTTTTGGATGGCACCCCACAAGCCGCCTTGCTGCTCAAGGTCCATGAAGGGTACGTTCTGTCCTTGAATTCGTTTGGCAATGTTACGGAAGGCCTGCCCCGCACGGCTTTTTGTATCGGTCACAACCGGGGCGCCACGATTCGAACCGATAATCACAGATTCGTCCTCAGGTACGATGCCGATCAGTTGAATTCCAAGCAGGTCGAGCACATCTTCAGGGGAAAGCATGTCGTTATTACGCACCAGGGTGGGATTCAGCCGATTGAGGATGAGCGCCGGGCTGCCTTTTTCTTCCGCTTCAAGGATACCCACGACACGGTCTGCATCTCGTACTGCGCTGACCTCGGGGTTGGTCACCACAAGGACACGGTCAGCGGCCGCAATGGCATTGCGGAATCCACGCTCAATGCCTGCGGGTGAGTCAATGATAATGAAATCAGTATCAGGCCGAAGGTCATTGCAGATGCGCACCATGTCTGAAGGTGAGACTGCATTCTTGTCGCGAGTCTGAGCGGCGGGGATCAGGTACATATCCGGGAAATGCTTATCGCGTATCATGGCCTGCTTCAATTTGCAGCGGCCTTCGATGACATCAACAATATCGTACACAATACGGTTTTCAAGGCCCATGATGACATCAAGGTTGCGCAGGCCGATATCGCCGTCAATACAGACGACCTTCCTGCCATCTGTTGCAAGAGCAGTGGCGAGATTTGCAACGGCTGTGGTTTTACCCACGCCGCCTTTTCCAGATGTAACAGTGATCACTTGAGCAGTCATATCATTTCCTAAAGTAGATTCTTTAACCGACGTGCCAGAGTTCAGCCTGCAATCGTCCTTCACCATTAATGGTGGCGATCTCGGGCTTGGGGTCTTTTTGAGGCTTCAACATAGCCGAGACTTCATCTGCAATGCGGAGTTGGTTGGCGGAAAGATCAAGTGCGCAAATATAGGCGGAGCGATCTCCCTTTGCCCCGGCATGGATCATGCCGCGCACCCTGCCCCATACCACCACATTACCTTCTGCAACAATTTCCGCACCGGGATTCACATCACCAACAATGACAATGTTCCCCGGAAATTCAACACGTGTGCCTGAACGGAGAGTTTTATTGATAAAAAGCGCCCTGTCATCTGAGATCGAGTCTGCGACCTGACGTTGTTCTTCCGGTCGCGGCTTCGAGATGCGGGTGGCCAACCCAAGCAATTGTGAAGTTTGTTCAGTGGTTGGCGACTCGCTGATCACCGCCCAAAGTGCAATATTACGTTCCGAAAGGCGGTCGCGCAAATCTACAAGGTCGTTGACCTTCAGAACCTGTGTACCAACGTCCATCGCAAGGCGGGCACCTTGAAAAAAAGCAGGGCGCTCGTCAATCTGCGTCAACAAGGCAAGGCATTGATCCTCCCACGGCGCTTCTGAAAACGTCGCGAGAAGTCCATCACGAATCCCTTTGATCTGAACCAGAGAAGTAATTTGCTCCATATCACATTTGACCAAATAATGGCTCAAATTATACCTGACGTGTCAGGCAAATTGAATTGGTTGTTCGTAAAATGCAATTTGAAGACAATGGTCATTATTGGCCCAAAGCAGGGTTTCCCTGCGCAATATCAAGGGCTTTGAACTCGAAATAAGCCTTGATGACACGCGATACAATGGGGGCCGCGACACTGGCACCTTCACCACCGTGATAGGCAAAAGCCACAACAATGATCTCAGGATCGTCATAGGGTGCATAAGCCAGAGTCCATGAATGGGTGGGCCATTTACCGAAATCACATTGATCGGCCTTGCGAGCCACATCATCGCAGTATTCAGCGGTTCCCGTTTTGCCTGCAACAGCGATCGGGAAATCGTTGAATACGTCATAAAGGGTGCCGAAGAATGGGTCTGTTACGGCAAGCCTTGTACCTGCACGTACCGCCGCAACTGCCTCGGGGCGAATCGTCTTGAGGTCGTTTTCATTCAGATCACAGTATCCCGCATCACAGGAATAACTTTGAATCAGCGGGGTCACGGTCACGTCCCATTTGAGGTTGGGGGTGAAAGGAGAAATCTGATAACTGCCAGGCACTTCAAAATCTGTGGCGGTGAAGACCTCAGGATCGGGGTTGAACCAGATGTCCACAGGCTTGCCATCACCATCGGTTACTTCGCGGATAATGGTGGGTTGCATCAACTTTCCGTTATTGGCAATGGTCGCTCCAGACATGAGGATTTGAAGCGGGGTGGCAAGAACATATCCCTGCCCCACACTGGCAATATAGGTATCACCCGTAGACCAGTTTTCGCCGGTGTTGATGCGTTTCCACTTCGGGTCTGGGATCAGTCCATCCTGTTCACCTTTTAGTTCGATACCGGATGGCTGGTCATAACCAAGAGCGCGGGCATATTGCTGCAAACGTTCGATGCCCAAACCCTGTTCAATTTCATCTTGATAGCCGCCGCCCAGTTTATAAAAGCATACATTACTTGAGTAGGCAATGCACTGATAAAAACTGATCGGGCCAAACCCTTCGGGCTTTTTCTCGAAAATATGGTCCACGAATGGACGGGTATTCAAACCAGTACAAGGGTCATTGGGATTGAATTTTTCGCACAATTCCAATTTACCAGGCGCATCCACTATATCATCGGGTCCAATCACGCCTTCGTTGAAAGAGCCTGTTGCAGTGGACAACTTGAAAACCGACCCAGGCGGGAACTCTGCAGAAATGGCATTATTTAACAACGGATGGCGCGGGTCTTGACTTAATTGTTCATAATAATAAGCAGGGATAAATCGGGCAAACCGATTATTCTCATAAGTCGGGTAGGAAACCATCGCCAGGATTTCACCGGTCTTCGGGTTCATCGCGATCACGACACCGCTGGAAATACGAATGGTGTCAAAGTAATCGTTCCAAAAATTGATTTCCTGAATCAGGGAGGCTTCTGCAACTGCCTGCAAACGGGTATCAATTGTGAGGGTTACATTGTTTCCCGGCACAGCTGGGATGGGCGGCTCAAGGTTGCGAAGTTCCTGCCCGGCTACATCCACTTGCACTACGCGGAGACCATTCCTGCCTGCAAGGATTTCCTGCAAGGAATCTTCAACACCTGCATAACCGATCTTGTCACGGTTGGGGATGAAACCTTGGGCGCGAAACTCCTCCTCCAGCGAAGCAGGGATCGGCCCCAAGAATCCAACCAGCGCCGAGGTGAGCGAGCCTGTCGGATAATCACGGATCGGCTCAATTTCAACCGTCACACCGGGCCAATCCACCGATTTCTCTTCGACAATGCGGGCAATATCCACAGTGACATTACACTTGATCTTGACCGGGCTGTACGGAGCAAGCGAATCTTGCAACGCCACCAGTTGAGTAATGCCCGGCCCCGGCACACAGGGGCCGAACAACTTGGCTTCTTCGAGCAGGGCTTCGTCATCGGCACGCCCGCCTACAGGCACATCCAGCAGGTCAGAAAGGTCGCGGTAAATCGCCTGAATATCCGAATCGTCATCGGGAAGGTTTGCTGGTGTGATAATGATGTTGTAGGAGGCAACATTCCGTGCAAGGATATAGCCGTTCCGATCATAGATAATTCCACGCGGGGCGGGAACACTGACTTCAAAGGTATAGTTATCAACGGCGCTGGTCTTCCAGTTCGCTCCTTCAATGACTTGAAGTCTGAGCAAGCGAACAAGAAAAGCCACAAACACCAACACAACCACAACATAAACGGTTACAAGCCGCCAGGCTTCAAAACGAACGGAGCGTGGTACAGAATTGCTACTCATTCATAAACCTCTGATGGATATACCCAACGCGCCAAATCGCGCATCAAGGCATAGATCGGGATCGAAAAGAAAATATTCAACAATAAACTTGGCAAGGTGATCGAACCTGCCACAGCCGAGAATGAAAATGGCGTTCCAGACAGGCTCAACACGGTATAAGACAGCAGATGCATGAAAATGGTACCAATGAGTGTAACACTAAACATCGCCAGCAATGGAGCCTGCCACACACGCCTTTGCAAGACCTGAGCAGTAAAAACAACCGCCAAATAGCCAATGGTCGATACAGCCCAGGGCAATTTGGAAATGATCCCAAGCAGGATGCAGGCCACCAAAGCCCAATGCCAGGAAGATCGGACCCGCTCCTGTAAGGCCCAGGCAGCCAGCATGATCAGAATCAGGTCTGCGTAACCATGAAGCAGTCGGACCTGACTGACAATTGAGGATTGAAGAATCACTGCCAGCACGAGCAAAGGGAATGCAACAATATTTCGCATGTGATTGGGTTTAAAAGTTTACGGGGAAGGCAATGGCTCAAGTGGAGAAATATCCACAGGGCGAAAGTTGGTGATCACCAGAACAATGGACAGGCGGGTGAAATCCACTGCGGGTTGCAATGTGGCCTGCTGAAAGAGTTCATATTCAAGGCTGCGCAGCGTAATCACCTGCCCGACGGGAATATCCGCAGGATAACCGCCGCCCAGGCCCGAGGTCAGGATAAGATCGCCGGGTTGTACGATCGCATCCTGCGAGATCATATCCAGTGAAACATCGCCTGTCACTGAACCCAGGGCCACTGCAGTTGTATCCGCATTTTGCAAATAGGTGTTCACTGCCGAAGCAGGGTCGGTGATCAGTTGGACACGGGCCGCATCCGCAATGACGGCATCCACACGGCCCACCAATCCCTGATTGGTCACCACAGGCATACCACGGCGAATATCATCATTGGAACCGCGGTTGATGATAATGTAATGCAGGAAAGGGCTTGGGTCACGGCCAATGACGGCAGCAGCTTTATATGTACTTTCGGGGTTCGAACGCGAAAAATCCACCAATGCGGCGAGGATCTCTGTTTCATTTACACGTTGTTGCAATTCAATGACCTGCGCTTGCAGCTGCGAAACCTGTGATTCCAACTCGGCGTTGCGGGCACGCAGTGAAACAATATCACGCGGCGCAGTGAAAAAATCCTGCACACCAAGATAACGCGAGGAAACCCAGGTTTGAAACTGAACCAGCACGGAGCTAAATTGGCGGGAGGCGGGTCCGAAGAAACCACCAAATGCCAACGCTAAAATCCCACCTATGACAAGAAAGATAATCGTCGTTTGTAAAGAACGGGAGTTCATATTTTAATTTCCTCAGGCATGCAATGCCGGGGGAGCGATTAACCGGTAATGTGGCGTGTGCTGCCGCGTTCCAAACCAACCAAATAGCGATTGAAGGTCGAAAGGTCTTCAAAGATCATGGCCGCACCGCGTACCACACAAGTCAGCGAGTCTTCAGCCACCCACACACGCAATTTCAATTCATCGGTCAAGCGTTCTGCCAGACCTTGCAAGAGAGCGCCGCCACCCGCAAGGCAGATACCAATGTCCATCAAATCGGCCACAATTTCGGGTGGAATTTCATCAAGCGCATCGCGGACCGTATCAATGATGACCTGCACAGAACCCATCAAAGCTTCACGAATTTCCACAGAAGAGACTTCGACAGTTTCAGGCAGCCCCGTCACAAGGTTCCTGCCGCGCACTTCCATTGTTTTTTCAGGTTGAAGCGGATATGCAGAACCGATCTGCCATTTAACCTGCTCGGCAATGCCTTCACCGATCAGCAAATTGTATTTGTTACGAAGATATTGAACGATATCCTGATCCATTTCATCGCCTGCCACACGCAGCGAACGCGAAGAGACCACACCGCTCATGGACATGACCGCCACTTCGGTCGTACCGCCGCCAATATCCACCACCATCGAGCCGCGAATCTCACCGACTGGCAGACCAGCTCCCAGTGCAGCCGCGATCGGCTCTTCGATCAACATAGCCTGACGTGCCCCCGAAGCCATCACCGCATCATAAACGGCACGCTTCTCCACTTCGGTTACGCCTGTAGGCAAACCCACGATCACACGCGGGCGCGGCAACGGAACCATGCTCTGCTCATGAACTTTGCCAATGAAATACTCAAGCATCACTTGGGTAACATCAAACTCCGCAATCACCCCATCGCGGATCGGGCGCACCACCATCACATTGCCTGGGGTACGGCCAACCATTTCCTTGGCCTCAAGACCAATTGCCACAGGCTGGCGCAGCTTCTTGTCAACCGTCACCCAAGAGGGTTCATTGATGACAATACCCTTGCCGCGAACATGAACAAGAGTGTTAGCAGTGCCGAGGTCTATGGCAATATCCAGAGAAAAAAGGCCTAACAGCCAGTTAATTGGGTTGAAGGCCAAAATAGGCTCCTAAAGTGAAATTTCATTCAAAAACGGACTAGATAGTACTATTATACCATGCCCGCCAAAAGCAAGATTATGAGGATGAAAACCCGCCTCCCCACCACCCGACATCTGCTTCAACATCCCCTGACTTAATCTCCCCGTTGGGATACAATGGCAACACCATATTCCATTGTTTGGAGAAAAGTCATGCCCAAATTCGCACTTGTCACTGACAGTACCGCTTATATTCCCACTGAGCTGGTTAAAAAACATAATATCACCGTTGTCCCTTTGATCCTGGTTTGGGGCGATGAAATGTTCGCAGACGGGGTTGATATTCAACCTGAGCAATTCTATAGCCGCTTAAAAACAGCCAAGGTTATGCCCTCCACCTCACAGGCAACACCAGCCACCATGCAAGCTATTTTCCAACCGCTTGTAGACCAGGGTATGGAAGTTTTGGCGATGTTCATTTCTTCAAAACTTTCTGGAACCATGCAATCTGCCATCCAGGCCAAGGAAATGATGGGAAGTGCAGGCGAAAAAGTCACTTTGGTGGATAGCCAATGTACTTCAATGGCTCTCGGCTTTCAGGTGCTCGCTGCTGCACGCGCCATGGATGCTGGTGCCAGCCTTTCGGAATGTGCCGCCATCGCAGAAAAAGCACATGAAAAAGCAGGCCTCTTCTTCGCTGTGGATACCCTCGAATTCCTGCATCGCGGCGGACGTATTGGCAGTGCTCAGCGCTTCATCGGCTCAGCGCTGAATCTGAAACCGATCCTCGCATTGAAAGAGGGCCGCGTGGAAGGCGTGGAGCGAATTCGAACCAAGGGCAAGGCTCAGGATCGTATTCTTGAGTTGGTCGCGGAACAGGTGAAAGGTAAATCAAATATCCGTCTGGCTGTGGTCCATGCCAATGCACCTGAAGATGCCAAAACTTTGCTGGATCGTGCGAAGCAATCCATAAACCCCTCCGAAGCTTTTGTAACAGACTTGAGCCCGGTGGTTGGCACCCATGCAGGACCGGGCACAGTCGGCCTTGCCTTCATGACCGATTAAGCAACAATTGCAAACTAAAACATGAGAGCGCTATAAAAGCGCTCTCATCTCTCAAATAGAATAGATATGATTGACGCAACACAATTCGAACGTATTTCACACGCCCTCCCGATCCTTCAACAAGCGGATGAAGCCTTCAAAAAAGAATTTCAGCGTGCAGCGTTTTTTGCGCGCATCCCTTCCGGACATGATGTTTTTCTTGAGGGAGACCGGGTTGAAGCCATTGCCCTACTGCTCTCCGGTGTGGTTCGGGTCTACAAGATCGGTGAAACTGGACGGGAAATCACCTTGTATCGGTTTGGCAATGGGTCATCCTGTATTCTTTCAGCAAACGCAATCCTCAGCCAGAAGACCTTCCCTGCCATTGCCACGGTGGAGGAGGATGCTGAAGCCGTGATGATTCCTGCAGATACCTTCCGCGAATGGGTGCATCGTTACAATCTATGGAGCGATTTTGTCTTCGACCTGCTTTCACAGCGGCTTTCCACCATGATGGCAGTGGTGGATGAAGTGGCCTTCCAACGCATGGACCGCCGCGTGGCCGCGTTGATTCTGGAGCGGGCACAAAAACAGAATCCACTGCCGATCACCCATCAGGAAATCGCTTCAGAATTGGGCAGTTCGCGCGAGGTCATTAGCCGTCTGCTGGAGGATTTTGTCAACGATGGAAGCCTCCGCTCCACACGCGGAAAAGTCGAAGTGCTCGATTTC
Organism: Anaerolineales bacterium; assembly: GCA_035339375.1. Taxonomy (GTDB): domain Bacteria; phylum Chloroflexota; class Anaerolineae; order Anaerolineales; family Villigracilaceae; genus Villigracilis. Next base: position 24,593 of record DAOQID010000031.1, read on the forward strand.
GAGTTGTTGGAATCCCGCCTGGCTATGTGACATTGTCACCGACAGATTTGCGGCCATCTCCTATACTGGGGGCATCACTTCAAACAACCAAAGGAGATTTATCATGAAACGCAATATGTCCAATATCGATCGCATCGTCCGTGTCGTACTCGCCGCTTTATTCGCTTATCTGTACTTTAGCGGAATCGTCACCGGAACCCTCGGCCTAGTGCTTGTGGTGCTCGGCGGGGTTTTTCTGCTGACCGCAATCGTGGCTTTCTGCCCGCTGTATGCGCCCTTCAAATTTAGCACCTACAAATAAACTAAAACAAGGCGCGGAGCAACAAAATGGGCTCCGCGCCTTGTCCTTACTCTTATGAATAAAACGGAATTTCAACAAAAACTTTCCAAGGCGGGGAAACCCGTCATTGTGGATTTCTGGGCGCCGTGGTGCGGACCATGCGTGATGACCAAACCGATCCTTGAAAAACTCGCCAAGGAATATGGCGACAGGGTTGAGTTCATGCCAGTCAATGCCGATGAAGCGCGCGAAATCATTGAACAGTATCGCGTGTTTGGAATTCCCACCGTGCTCATGTTCCGCAACGAAAAAGAAGTGGGGCGTGTCACTGGCGCGCAAAATGAAGCCAGGTACCGCACCTTGTTCGAAGCGATGGTAGCAGGCGGGGAAGTAAAATTACCACTCACCTCGTTCGACCGTTCTTTGAGGCTGGGATCTGGCCTGTTGTTTGTGATGGTGGGTATTTCCACCAATAATTGGATCGTTGGCGTCCTTGGCGGAATTGTGGCATTTATGGGGATTTATGATCGCTGCCCGATCTGGCAGGCATTGACAGGTTTGTTCAAACGCAGCTAAATATCTTTCTTTAGCGAAACAGGCTTCGGGTTGGCCCGGAGCCGTTTTTTCATTCCTGGGCTATAATGCCGCCATGAGTCATGAAGTCCCACTAGTCATCGGCATCGCAGGCGGATCGGGGTCGGGGAAAACCACCGTCGCTCAGGAAATCCTCAAACGGGTTGGAGCAGACAGAATCGCCTACCTGCAACACGACTCGTACTACAAAGACCTGACCAAGTTACCACCCGAACTACGCACCGACGGAAAGAATTTCGACCATCCCCATTCGCTTGAAACCGAGTTGCTGATCAAGCATGTAATTGCGCTCAAAAATCGCGAGGCGGTGGAAGTGCCCATCTATGATTTCACCACAGACAGCCGAATGGCGAAGACCTTCACGGTGAAACCGCAGGATGTGATCCTCGTAGAGGGGATTCTCATCTTTGTAGAGGCAAAACTGCGGAAGCTGTTCGATGTGAAAATATTCGTGGATACCGATTCTGACCTTCGTTTCATCCGCCGCCTCAAACGGGATATTTCAGAACGCGGGCGCACAACCGAATCGGTCATTGCACAGTATATGGCAACAGCACGACCCATGCATCTGGAATTCGTCGAACCTTCGAAACGGTACGCGGATGTGATCATCCCCGAAGGCGGACATAACGTCGCAGCGCTTGACATGGTTGTGGCGAGAATTGAATCGTTGCTCAAAAAATAAATTCAAAGGAGAGTTTGGAATGGCAAAACAATGGAGCACCCCACCCGCAATGCAGATCGACCCGAAGAAACAGTACAAGGCACACATGGAAACCGATAAAGGCACCATGGTGATCGAACTGTTTGCAGACAAGACCCCCGTCACTGTGAATAGCTTTGTGTTCCTCGCGCGCGAGGGATTTTATGACGGTGTCATCTTTCACCGCGTGATCTCAAATTTCATGGCTCAAGGCGGCGACCCGACCGGTACCGGCCGTGGCGGCCCCGGTTACCGCTTTCAAGATGAATTCCACCCCAGCCTGAGGCATGACAAACGCGGAATCCTTTCGATGGCGAACGCCGGGCCTGGAACCAATGGCTCGCAGTTCTTCATCACCCACGGCCCCACTCCGCATCTGGATAACCGTCATTCGGTCTTTGGGCAGGTTGTGGATGGGTTGGATGTGTTGATGTCCATCCCTGAACGCGACCCCATGAATGTAAACGCCCCCGCGGTCAAGATCATCCGTGTCACAATCGAAGAGATCTAACTTCGGCATCAATATTCTCCGCGCGCTTGCGCTGCTGACAGTGATCGGAATCACTGTGTTCATTTACAGCATCCGCGAGCGCGTGGATGAATTTTCACACTATGGGTATCCGGGGATCTTCCTCATCACCTTGATGGCAAATGCCACAGTGATTCTGCCAGCCCCCGGAGTGGCAGTAGTATTTGCAATGGGAGGTGTTTTCAACCCGTTCTTTGTAGGGCTTGCCGCAGGAACAGGCGGCGCCATCGGTGAATTGACCGGTTACATGACAGGGTTCAGCGGTCAGGCAATCATTGAAAACACAAAGATCTATGATCAGATTTCGCCCTGGGTGCAGAAATATGGCGTCTGGGCGATTTTGATTCTTTCTGCAATTCCAAATCCTTTTTTTGACCTGGCTGGTATTGCAGCTGGCGTGGCAAAAATTCCATTGTGGAAGTTTTTGCTCTTTTGCTGGATCGGTCAAATCGTCAAAATGAGTCTGTTCGCCTACGCAGGCGCATATTCCATTGACTGGATTGTGGGCTTGTATAAATAAAAGCGCGGGATAAATCCCGCACTTTCAGATGATATTGAATAGAACTCTTGCATAAGTCCATTTTTTCACCACAAAGGCACAAAGTCTCGAAGACTCAAAGAAAAAAAAGCTTAGTGACTTAGTGCCTTGGTGACTTTGTGGTCTACAACACTTTACTTTTGCAAGAGGTCAAATATCGCATTACGAGCAGACCGCGAAACATCAGTTTATACGAACACTTCTGTTTTTAGTATTTCCTTACGCACACAGCAAAAAACAAAGGAGATTCATCATGAGTAACTATAAAAAAGTAGATGCCTATCTCGAAAAGAACCTCGATCAAAATCTTGAAGAACTCAAACGCTACGTGGCCCAACCCAGCATCAGCGCGCAAAATATTGGGCTGGAAGAATGCGCTCAAATGGTCAAAGAGATGCTTGAAAAGCGCGGATTCACAGCACAGATCAAATCCACGGGGGGGGCGCCTGTGGTCTTTGGCGAACGCAAAGGCAAAAGCAACAAGACCCTGCTCATCTACAATCATTATGACGTGCAGCCGCCTGAACCGTTGGAATTGTGGGAGTCACCGCCTTTTGCGCCTGAGATCCGCGATGGGAAAATGTATGGCCGCGGCGTAAGCGATGACAAGAGTCATCTCACCTCACGCCTCTTTGCGCTGGATGCAATTCTCGATGAAGATGGCGAACTTCCCTGCAATGTTAAATTTATCGTGGAAGGCGAAGAGGAAACCAGCAGCGTTCACCTGCATGACTTTGTCCGCGAAAACATGGATCTTCTCAAAGCCGATGCCTGCATTTGGGAATTTGGCGGCGTGGATCACCGCGAAGTACCCATGCAATATCTCGGCTTGCGCGGCATCTGCTATGTTGAGCTTTCGGTCGAGTCACTTGGCACAGATGTCCACTCTGGGTTGGGTGGCAGTATCTTCCCCAATGCGGCATGGCGACTCGTTTGGGCATTGAACAGCCTCAAAGGGCAGGATGAACGGATTCTCATCCCAGGTTTTTACGATGGCATCATTCCGCCCAATGAACGCGAACTCGAATTGATGAAAAAGCTTCCCGATGTTGCCGATGAATACAAAAAACGTTTTGGTGTAAAGGAATTCATCAAAGGCATCAAAGGCGGCAACGAACTGAAGATCGAAGAAGTGTTCACCCCCACCTGTACCATCTGCGGCATCACCAGCGGATATCAGGGCCCGGGCTCAAAAACCGTGCAGCCTGCACGCGCATCTGCCAAAGTGGATTTCCGCCTTGTGCCTGCGCAAATGCCTGAAGATATCGTCAAGAAACTCCGCGCCCATCTTGATGCCCAGGGTTTCACAGATGTAAAAATCGACTTCCTCGGCGGCGAGCCTGCCGCACGCACAAACCCCGACGATCCTTTCATTAAATTGATCGTGGATACTGCCGCGGATATTTACGACGCACCAATGGAACTTGTCCCCACTGTCGGTGGATCGGGCCCCAATTACCCGTTCGTCCATGACCTTGGCCTGCCCGTTGCGACGATGGGCCTGGGTCACCCCGACACACGTGCCCATGCACCGAATGAAAACATTCGCCTTGATCTGTATTTAAAACACGCCAAACACATGGCACGGGTTGTGAAAGAATTTTCAAAGTAACCTCTGAATTTCTGCAACGGAATTGACATGTTCCTCAATCGCTTATACAATGCTCGTATTCAGACCAATTTAGTTTGAAATTCATTTTTCGAGGAGAAACGAATGAGTAAAAAATTTTTCACTGTTTTGCTTTTGGCTGTGTTCATGCTGGCCCAATTCAGTGTGGCCTCCGCAGCCACTGTAGCTGGCGATGCCTCCATCACCAACATCCCTGATTTCGCCAATCTCACTGACGTGGATGTGGACTGGTCGGTGACTGGCATGGCGGCCGGCCCCAAGTACATTTTGATCTGGAGCCGCATCCAGGCGGATCCCCCGGTCGCTCTCTACACCGGTTGTATGGATATCGCCACTATCAATGGCTCCAGCGATGCGAGCGGCACCTTCACCTATGACTTGACCCTCATTGGTCCCAATAACGGCGATGTGGTGGAATTCATCGTCACCGTGGATAGCACTGCCTGTGCTGGCGTGCCTGACATCCCCGTTGACACCGATGCACCCATGGGCGACACCACTATCGACTCTTTTGCGCCGGAGTATTTCAACGCCAACCCGCCCAGCATCACAGGTCTGCCAAAGACCATTGACCCTGTCGCCTGCAATACCTTCGAATATTGGGCCATGGCTACTGACCACTACATGTTCCCATCCACGATTGGATATTCTGGGATCGGAGCTTGGAATCTTCAGGTTACCGGCACCTTTGCCCCGCCTGCTCCTGTTGGCCCTGGCGAAGACCTGCTCTCTTGGAAATTCACATTCCCTTCAACTGCCAGCGGTGCATGGACAGTGTCTCATCAAGTGGAAGACCAGGCTGGAAATCAAAACGGTGCTCCGGCCTATTTTCGCAATGCCCTTGTCATCGCACCCGCAGAATTGGAAGATTGCACAACCTTCTCTGATGTAAGCGGCCACGAATATGAAGTGTACATCCGCTACCTCGCCACCCTGGGCCTGGTCAGTGGTTTCGATGATGGCACCTTCGGCCCCGATACCACCCTCACTCGCGCCGAAGCCGCCACCCTTTTCGAAATTTCCAACGGCTACGATGCCACCTTGCTTCCCACCACCGCCCCTGCTGGCTGTGACTTCACCGATGTAGTCGCAAGCGACTGGTTCGCTGGTTGGGTCTGGCAAGCCTGTTCTGATGGATTCATGAGCGGCATTGGCGATGGCAGATTTGACCCGAACAACCTGCTCACCCGTGGTCAGATCGTCACCATTTTCAATAATGTTGCGAATGTAATTTCCTCGAATCCCGGCGTCATCGGTGGATACATGGATACCGATAACACCCTTGCCATTGCTTACCCAACAGCCCTTGTTTTTCGCACCGCTGCATGGATGGATGTTCCCATTGGCGCCTACTATGCCGAACCTGTTCAACTGGCGTATGGCTGGGGCGTTGCTGATGGCACCTCCGACACCACCTTCTCACCCGACCAACCCGCCACCCGCGGCGAATACATCAAGATGTTGTACCGCGCTCTGAGCATCGTGAACTAAGTTTCTGAATCAAGTTAGGTTGACGGGCGAATCCAATTTGGGTTCGCCCGTTTTGTTTTAACGCAGAAATCACCCCAACAAATTGAGATATGACATCCATGCGCCACCGCAAAGTGACCTTATTCACTCCAATTTAGTGACTTTCTTTTCCCGAAATCCTCTTATAATGTGTTTGTAACAAATTTCACAACACGTCCTTTTACTACCCTGGAGGTAAAAATGTTTGTCGGCGAAAGAATGTCGTCCCCTGTTATTTCAGTCTCCCCCGAAACCCCGATCCATGATGCGCTGGTGATGTTCAAGAAGGAACACATCCGCCGTGCTCCGGTCATCAAAGATGGAAAATTACTTGGTATTGTTTCTGAGCGCGATTTGCTCAACGCATCTCCCTCCCCTGTCACCAGCCTGAGCGTATGGGAAATGAACTACCTGATGAGCAAAGTCACTGTCAAACAGGTAATGACCAAGAAAGTTAAGTGCCTGGATGCGAACACCCCCATTGAAGAAGCCGCCCGCTTGATGGCTGATTCAAAAATCGGCGGCATGCCCGTCATGCGGTCTGGCATGATCGTGGGTATGATCACCGAAACCGACCTCTTTAAGATCTTCCTTGAGCTGATGGGCGCCCGCGAAAAGGCCATCCGCGTCAGTGCCTTGGTGGAAGATAAACCCGGTCAACTGGCAAAGGTGACCAAGGCCATCGCCGATGCAGGCGGAAACTTCATTTCCTTCGGTATTTTCTCTGGCCCAGACACAAGCTCGAAGCTGTTGACCTTCAAAGTGGCTGGCATGAAAAAAGATGCTGTCAAAGCCACGCTTGAAAAAGTGGTCAAGAAGTTCTGGGATATCCGCCAAAGCTAATTTTCTGAAACCAGGTTAAAAGTAAAACCACCCGTGAATACTGATTGCGGGTGGTTTTCGTTTTTTTATCTGGAAGATTTTCGAACGGGCTTCCCGGGTGTCCGCTGAAGGGCGCGGGGTGGTTTATCCTTCGAGTCTTTATTTCTTGCCCAGCTTTTCTTCGGGTCTGACCGCCTGTCAGGTTTTGCAAAAGCAGGTTTCGGCTCGCGTTTTGCGCCTTTCAGGTCGGCAATTTCGTCTTCGGTCAGATATCTCCATTGGCGGGGTTTAAGTGTGCCAAGTTTCAAGGTTCCAATCCGCAAACGGATGATCTTCACCACGGGCAGGCCCAGCAGTTTCCCCACCTCACGGATCTGGCGCTTTTTCCCTTCCCCCATGACCACCCGAATCCATGCACCCTTCCCAGAAGTGGATAAGAAATTTACATCGGCAGGGGCGGTCTTATCGCCATCTTCCAAGACAACTCCGCGCCGCCATGCTGAAAGTTGCTCTTCATCAGGTCTACGAGCAAGCAAAACACGGTACTCTTTTTCATGCCCATAGCGGGGGTGTGTAAGTTTGTTGGTCAGTTCACCGTCATTGGTCATCAAGATCAGACCTTCTGAATCAAAATCCAGGCGACCGACGGGATATAAATGGCCTTCCAGGGGAATCAAATCGCGAACTGTTTCGCGGTCATCCTGACCTTCTGCTGCAGAAAGTACATTTCGGGGTTTGTAAAGCGCAATGTAGGTATACGCCAATGATTCGGCTTTGGGTAAAGCCTTGCCATCCAGAGTAACCTTGTCGACAGATAAATCGGCCTTTTGGCCAAGAGTGGCCACCTGCCCATTGACCCGCACACGTCCTGCAATAATAAATTCTTCACAATGGCGGCGAGATCCATACCCAGCCTGAGCAAGTAGTTTTTGTAATCGTTCTTCCATAGGGACAGCATTATAACGGATTTCAGTGACGGGCACGGCGGTTCGGATGAATCTAAATCGAACACCGATACACACCTGTACAAATAGGCCTCTGACCTTCAAATTCTTGAGCCGATACAACAGCGAACAGTGCTATAATGCAATCGATTGCAAAGAAAGTCACCCGTGAACAAAAAAAACGCAAAAACCCTTGACGACATTGCCCGGTTGGCGAAAGTTTCCAAGTCAACAGTTTCTCGTGCTTTAAACAACAGTCCCCTCCTTAACCAACAAACAAAAGAACGCATCCAGACACTTGCCAGGAAACATAATTTCCGTGTCAATGTTTCTGCACGCAACCTTCGAATACGCCAAAGTCATACCATTGCGTTTGTAACACCCGATTGCGAGCCGAACTTCTTTTCCCCTGAAAGTCTGTTCGGCTTCGAGATATTGGGTGGAATCGGAAATGAACTGCACTCACTAGGATACGACCTCTTGATTGCAAACGTTAATCCAATGGATACAACTCCCCTCAACTCCTATATTGGCAGTGGGCGGGCAGATGGGTTTATTCTATTGTCATCAAAAAACAGCCAAGCCATCATCGGCAAAATGATCGAACTGGATGCACCCTTCATCACATGGGGATTGCCACTTCCAAATTTCAATTATTGTTCCGTTGATGGGGATAACATTACCGGTGGAACGCTTGCAACAAACCACCTTATCCAGAACGGCAGGCAACATATTGCATTTCTGGGCGGCCCTCCCGAAGAGCTGACCGTGCAACACCGTTATCAAGGATACGAAAATGCATTTCAAGCAAATGGACAACGAGTGGCCGCAAAACGGGTGGTCTACGGAGATTATTCTTACACTTCGGGTTTGGATGCGATGCAACGCCTTTTGAAACAATCCCCTGACCTTGATGCTGTTTTTGTAAACAGTGATCTGATGGCAATTGCCGCGATCAAGGTCATTCTCGAAAGTGGACGACGCGTTCCTGAAGATATTGCAGTGGTTGGTTATGACGATGTATCCATTGCCATGTACAACAATCTGCCATTGACAACAATTCGACAAAACGTTCCCATGGCAGGTAGTTTGTTGGCGCAGAATTTAATACGGCATATCAAAACAGGTGAGATCACCAATGTAACCACACCTGTGGAATTGGTGATCCGTAAATCGGCCTAGGGTATTGCTTTTTTGTAAATAGCTGCAATCGATTGCAGAAAACAAAACATAAAGGAAGAATATCTTCATGAGCTTTGTAACAAAAGTAAAGCAATATCCCAAGATCGGTTTGGTCATTTTGTCTTTCGTTGCCTTTGTTGCTTTGGGCATGCCCGATGGCTTACTAGGTGTAGCATGGCCTTCCATTCGCAGCGGATTTTCCATTCCGCTGGATGCACTCGGCATGTTCTTAACCGCTCTGGTGGTCGGCTACATGACCTCCAGTTTCTTTAGTGGACCCATCGTGACGCGCCTGGGCGTAGGCAAGGTTCTGGCGATCAGTTGTACCCTGACCGGTGTTGCGCTGTTCGGCTACACCTTTGTTCCAGAATGGTGGATGATGGTGCTTTTGGGTGTGGTCGCCGGGTTTGGTGCAGGTGCGATCGATGCAGGTTTGAATACGTACGTCGCGGCGCATTTCAGCGAAGGGCTGATGCAATGGCTCCATGCCAGTTGGGGCGTGGGCATCACGCTGGGACCGATCATCATGACCCTCGGATTAAGTACTACAGAGACTTGGCACACGGGCTATCGAATCGTTGGCGGCTTTCAACTCTTTTTGGCGGCTTGCTTTGTGTTGACTCTGCCCATGTGGAGCGACAACGACAAACCCGCCACACATGATGAACCAAAGAAACTGACCGATTACAAAACGCCGATGAGTGAGACCATGCGCCAGCCGCGTGTGTGGATGAGCGCTCTGCTTTTCTTCCTCTATGTTGGTGCAGAAGGGGCGCTCGGTACATGGATCTATACCCTGCTGACCGAGTCGCGCGGCATTGACCCAACGGTGGCAGGCTTTTGGGCGGGCAGTTATTGGGCAACCTTTACGGTGGGACGCGTGATCGCTGGGTTGTTTGCCAATCGCATTGGAATCAATAAATTGGTTATCGGTGGGCTGCTCGGGGCATTGATTGGCGCGGTCTTTTTGGTTTGGAATCCATCCTCGGCGGTGAACCTGCTGGCGGTGGCGATCATCGGTTTTTCTATTGCGCCGATTTTCCCTGCCATGATGTCAGGCACAAGCAAGCGGGTGGGAGAACACTTTGCTGCCAACACCATCGGAATGCAAATGACCGCCACTGGCTTGGGGACAGCCGTCATCCCCGGTGTGATGGGTGTGGTTGCCAAACAAGTCTCGCTCGAAACCATCCCGTTGATTTTGTTGGGTGTGTATGCGGGCTTGCTGGGCGTGTATCTGGCGGTATCTAAATGATGAATGAAGA
>DAOQID010000032.1:0-26416 GCA_035339375.1 Anaerolineales bacterium
GATCTGACCGGGATATTGCATGGTCTCTTCGATCTTCTTGGCGATATCGCGTGCCAATCTGGCGGATGAGAGGTCATCAATGGTATCTGGTTTGACGAGGATGCGAACTTCGCGCCCTGCCTGAATGGCGAAGGCTTGTTGTACACCCTCAAAAGACATGGACATTTCTTCAAGGGTGCGGATGCGTTTGATGTAGGCTTCCAAGTCTTCACGGCGGGCACCGGGGCGGGCGCCAGAAATGGCATCGGCTGCTTCAGCGATCACAGCTTCGACAGTTTCCTGATCCACCTCATGGTGGTGGGCGGCGATGGCATTGACCACGGTGGGGTGGACGCCATAGCGTTTGCAATATTCTGCGCCGAGGCCTGCATGGGTACCATCCTGGTTATGATCCATGGCTTTGCCAATATCATGCAGGAAGCCGCCCTGTTTGGCAAGCTCGATATTCGCACCAAGCTCGGCCGCGAGGATGCCTGCAAGTTTGGAAACTTCCACGGCATGGGCTAGCTGGTTCTGCCCGTAGGACGTGCGGAATTTCAGGCGGCCCATCATGCGGAGAACTTCGGTATGCAGGCCGGTGACATTGGCTTCATAGGCGGCTTGCTCGCCTGCTTCGTTGATGATCTTTTCAACGGCTTTGGTTTCATCTTCCACGATCTTTTCGATGTGGGCGGGATGAATACGGCCGTCCAAAATAAGCTTGGAAAGGGCGCGGCGGCCAATTTCACGGCGGACAGAGTCGAAGCAGGAGATGGTGACCGAATCTGGTGTGTCATCCACGATCACATCTACACCGGCGGCCTGTTCGAAGGCCTTGATGTTGCGTCCATTACGGCCCACGATGCGGCCTTTCATTTCCTCGCTGGGGAGGGTGACCACTGCACGCGTTACTTCGGCGACATGTTCAGATGCCACACGTTGAATTGCATCGGCAATGAGTTTGCGGGCGCGTTTTTCGCCTTCTTCGCGTGCTTCGGCTTCGATCTGGCGGATGATGCGGGCCATATCACCGCGCGCTTCCTTTTCAACCAGGGCAAACAATTCCTTGCGGGCTTCGTCTTGAGTCATCTGTGCGATGAACTCAAGTTTTTTCATTTGGTCATCGTAAAGCTTGTCAATCTCGTTTGCGCGTTTGTCAACCTGTGACTGGCGCTTGTTCAGCGTTTGTTCGCGCTGTTCCATTTTGTCGAAGCGGCTATCCAGTTCGCTGCGACGCTTGTCAAGGCGTTCGGTTTCCTTGTTTAGCTCAATGCGGCGTTCCTTGACCTCAGCTTCGGCGGCTTTGGTGATCTTTGCGGCGTTTTCGCGTGCGCCGCTTTCGATCAGGCGGGCCTGTGAGTTGGCCGCCTTTAAAATGTCATCTGCTTTTTCCTGCCTGGCTTTCGCAGCTTGTTCGGCTTGATATCGGTGAAAGAAATATCCTGCAGAAACACCCACGATGAGCACAATTAGGTCAATAATTAGGACGAGCGGGCTCATGTTATTTCCTCATTTTCATCGTCAAAAATTTTTTGTTCCCCAGTTGGATGAGTTTCACTCCATGCCCTGGTGACGACGGGGGCGATGATGGAGTAGGGGAATCCTCGTCTTGCGAGGAACTCGGATAATTTTTTTCTAAAGTCGTTCCATTCCAGACCTTTGAGCCTGCCCAGCCTTTTTTGGGCAGCTTCGTAAGCCAGGGTTTCTTCGTCCACTGCTGATACTGCAGTTTGGACGGTTTCGTCATTGAGGCCTTTTTGGCGTAGTTCCATTGCCAGAGCCCGCCGACTTCGTGGGCGGAAGGTGCTGCGGTTTTCCACCCACGCCTGTGCAAATTCATCGTCATTGACCAGACCTGCATCACGGAGACGTTCAATGGTTGTTTCAACAACGTCTTCGGAATATTCGTGCTTGTGCAGGTTCTGTCGAATTTCCTTCTCAGAACGGGCGCGGTAGCTCAAAAAGAGCATGGCTTGTTGATATGCCCGTTCACGTGAGTCTTCTGAAAGCAGGCTGGCGATCTTTTCATCGCTGAGTTCGTCGCCAACTTTCAACCATGCGGCCGTGATACGCGCCACTCCAAAGGCGAACTCTCCATCAAGATGGATGTTTACCCGGTTGGGGGTCTTCTTTTGAACCGAAATGGCGGTTATCTTTTTCATTTGTTAAAAATCTACAGCCAAGGTCTCCGACCAGTGGAAGGTCGGCCTTGGCTGTGGAAAATGTCTGGGTTGACTGAGCAGGCCCAAGTCCGTTTGAGGCGGATGAATTGGGGTAGGTCAGAGTACGTGAGCAATCGTCACGTTTGGCATGGGTTGTGGGGGGTGAAGCCAGTCTAGGGTGTTGGTAATATTCATTTAGAAAGACTTCACAAAATAACTCCCAAACGCTTGGGGCGGGGGAGGGATCGAGCGCCAAATTTCCAGTCAGATTTCAAGCAAGGCCGCGAACGGCGGAGTTTTCAATGTCAAACCCTTACGGATTTCCTTAATTATACATGAATTTGAAGATTTGTTAACATTTGGAATCCATATTAAATCACTCGCTGGCCTTGAAATGATGCCTGTTTTATTGAGTATAATAAAATTTCTTCCCAATCTGGTTTATGACCATGTTTTGACCTTTTTAACTGAAAGCAGTTTCTCAAATACTGGAGGAATCGATGACTGAACAACAACAAGAAGCGACTGGGGGAGATATTGGGAGGATCCGACGGTTCATTGCTTTTCTGGGCATCCTTTTTATTTTGGTGAGCCAGTTTTTGATATTCTCCCAGCCTGTTGATCATACGTTGGTGTTTCCGCCTTATACGTGGCTGGCAATTGTGGGGGTGCTTGTTTTGGCTTTGGGTCTTTTTATCCGCCCAACGGCGTTCTTTCAACGGATTTCTGACTGGTTCGTTTTTCAAGAGCGGACCTTTTGGGTGCTGGCTGCTTTTTTGATGTCGGCTTTGGTGACCATGGCAACGGCCAATCTGATGTTGTTTGCCCGTATTAATTACATTCCCGTCCTCACCATTTGGTTATTAAGCGCCTGGGCTTATATTTATGCCTTTTCGAATTTTTCCATTAGTGGATCTGCGATCTTTGATTGGTTCAAAAAGAACCGCAATGAACTTTTGGCTGTTTTGGCTGTAACCCTGTTGGCTGCAGGACTTCGGTTTTACAGGCTGGGTGGTATTCCGCGTATTTTGGATGGTGATGAAGGTCTGATCGGTCTTGCGGCTCAAACCACAACCAGCGGGTTGCTGGCGAATCCCTTTTCGCTGTGGGAAAACTTCGGGGCCATGTATCTGCATTTGATCAATACCGCCATCAGTTTTTTTGGGGTGAATGCCTTTGCTTTGCGGTTATGGCCTGCCATTGGTGGAACGCTTGCCATCCCGTCTTTGTATCTTTTCGTTCGTTGGATCGGGGGGCGAAGAATTGCTTTGATCACCGCCTTGATCATTGCTTTTTCACATTCCCATATTCATTTCAGTCGAATTGTGTCTGTTGCGTATATCCACGGGACGTGGCTTGCTCCGCTGGAACTGTATCTCATGCTTAGCGGGTTGGAAAAACGCCAATCATGGCGGGCTGCGCTGGGTGGGGTGTTAATTGCCATTCATTTTTCCATTTATTTGACCGCACAGGTGATCATTGCTCTGGCTTTTGTGTTTATGGTGTTGGCATTTTTGTTTTATCGACCCTGGTTCAAGGAGCGTTTTGCTCAGGCAATGGCTTTTTGGGGTGGTTTTTTAATTATCATCCTGCCTTCTGCTTTTTATATTTATCGAAATCCCAACGAGTTTTTTAACCGTCTGGCTCAGAACGGCACATTTCAATCGGGCTGGCTTGAGTTGACCATGCAATCTACGGGGCAAAGCGCTGCCGAAATTTTATTCGGCCGCTTTGTACATGCCTTCCTTTCACTAACTTATTACCCTGCCATTGATTTCTATGGTTCATCCTCGCCGATGATGAGCATGATTTCAAGCACCATGTTCCTGGTGGGGTTGCTGGTTGCCTTATGGCGAATTCGAAATCCAGCCTATTTGCTTTTGAACGGTTATTTTTGGGGGGCTACTTTCTCGGTTGGTTTGTTCGCCATTCCACCCAATTCAGATTCCTATCGTATGTTGATGGCGCTTCCCTCAGCGTTGACTATGGCTGCCATGGGGCTTGACCAGATCCTTGAATTGCTGGGCCTGGGGTGGAATAAAGCCCGCACCTCTTACACACTTTCCGCATCGGCGATTCTTGTGAGCCTGCTTATTTTCAACCTCTGGACGTATTATGGCGACTTTGCAGGTAAATGCCGCTTTGGTGGTGATCTGGTGGGGCGATTTGCTTCCTACCTTGGCAGTTACGCACACAGCGTGGATAACGAACTTCCCATCTATTTGCTGAGTAATGGGATTTATTTCTACGGCAGCCACGCCTCAACCGATTTTTTGAGCGAGAGCAGGGTGATCACAAACTTTCCTGACCCGATTGATACTTTGCAGCCCGTCTCTGGAGAAACAATTATCGCCAACCCCGAACGCATCCCCGAGTTGGAAGCATGGGCACGTCTGAACCCTGGCGGCGAATTGCATTATCGCTACGATTGCTCAAATACCATCCTGTTGGCTTATCGGGTTCCCTAGAGGAGACTTGGATCCGCGCGAATACGAACTTATGTATCAAGTCGAAGACCGTCACTGGTGGTATCGTGGAATGGAAACCATCACACGGGCTCTGCTTGAACGCTGGGCTCCAGTACGCCCTCAAAGAATTTTGGATGCAGGCTGCGGTACCGGCGCCGCCATGACAACCTACCTCACAGATTATGGAAAAGTGACCGGTATTGACTTGTATGCCGAAGCCCTGAAATTTTGCCGCGAACGAAATGCTCCACGCCTCGCACGCGCCTCTGTGCTGGACCTGCCATTTGCTCCTGCTTCCTTTGACATGGTCACCAGTTTCGATGTTCTTTACGAGCGGGCCGTCTCCGATGAATTGACCGCCTTGAAGGAATTTTTCCGTATCCTGACCCCGAACGGGTGTGTTCTGCTTCGCCTGCCTGCCTATGATTGGCTGCGTGGACAACACGACAGAAATGTGCATACCAATCGCCGCTATACAAAGAAATTGGTCAGGCATCTGCTTGAACAAAGCGGATTTACGGTTGAACATCTTTCCCATGCCAATACATTTCTTTTTCCCCTTGCCGTGATGAAAAGAATGGGGGAGAGGGTTTTCCCTCCCAAAGACAATCAATCTGACCTTGCCATGAATGCAGGTGTATTCAACGATGCTTTGAAGATCATCCTTTCTGCTGAAGCCCCTCTTGTCTCAAGTATTGGCCTGCCTTATGGGTTGAGCGTGATCGCAATCGGTAGAAAATGAAAAACCTGATGAAGCATGAAAGAGAAAGCCAGCAACTTCCCAGTATCAGTGCGGTATTCCCAGCATACAATGACGGCGGGACAATTGCCAGCATGGTTGCTGCTGCCTGGATCGCCTTGAATCAGGTCACTTCTGATTACGAGATCATCGTCGTAAATGATGGCAGTTCCGACTATACAGCCACCATGTTGGATGAGATATCGGTTCGATATCCTGAGCTGCGAGTGATTACACATCCGTATAATCAAGGCTATGGTGCAGCATTGCGGACAGGGTTTTCTGCCGCATCCAAAGACTGGGTTTTTTACACCGATGGCGATTCGCAATACAACCCGCTTGAACTTGTGAATTTGGTTGGCGCTTTGTACGAAGGCGTGGATGTGGTCAATGGGTACAAGCTGACCCGTAACGACTCATGGATGCGGATCGTGATCGGGCGGGCCTATCATTACCTCGTCAAATTTCTTTTCGGCATTCATATTCGCGATGTGGATTGCGATTTTCGATTGATTCCCCGCCGCATTCTCGAAGAGATTGAATTGAAAAGTGTCAGCGGCGCGATCTGCCTCGAACTGGTTAAAAAAATTGAGGATGCGGGGTATGTCTTTGCGGAAGTTCCAGTCAACCATTATTCACGCAAATACGGAGTCTCGCAATTTTTTGTCCCCTGGCGCATTGCCCGTACCCTGTATCAACTGGCGGATTTATATTGGAAACTGGTGATTCGAAAAGAGCATTTAATTAAACGATGACCATTATGGATATTGCTGCTGCGTATTTTCGCCAAAAAGTATTGATCACGGGGGGAGCAGGTTTTATTGGAAGTAACCTGGCGCATAAACTGGCAACCCTCGGTGCAGATGTCACCATTGTGGATAGCCTTGACCCTGATTCTGGCGCCAATCTCTTTAACTTGAACGGCATTGAAAAGACAGTCCGCTTGATTCGGGCGGATATCAATGACGAGAGGCAGATGGCTCAAGCAGTTAGAGGACAGAAGTTCATGTTCAACCTTGCGGGACAGACCAGCCACCTGGGAAGCATGCAGGACCCATTCAAGGACCTGAACGTCAACTCCGTGGGGCAGTTGCGGCTTTTGGAAGTTTGCAGGCAGAATAACCCTGAAATCAGTATTGTGTTTGCGGGGACTCGTCAGGTGTATGGGCGCCCAAAATACCTGCCTGTGGATGAAAACCATTTGTTGACCCCTCTTGATAACAATGGCGTCAGCAAACGGGCGGGAGAGATGTATCACATTGTCTATAACCGTGTGCATGGAATGGCAACCTGTGTTTTGAGGATGACCAATGTGTATGGCCCACGCATGCGCATCAAAGATGATCTCCTGACCTTTATTGGCTGGTGGTTTCACCAACTTCTGATGGGAGAAAATATTCAGATATTCGGCGATGGCAGGCAGGTCAGGGATATCAATTATGTGGATGATGTGATTGATGCCATGTTGTTGTGCGCGGCGCATCCTTCTGCAAACGGCAAAATATACAATCTGGGCGGGGCACCGATCAATCTTTTGGATCTGGCTCGTTTGATGATTCAAGTAAATGGCAAAGGTGGATACACACTTGTGCCTTTTCCTGAGAATCGCAAACGCATTGATATTGGCGATTATTACGGCGATTACAGCCTCATTCAAAAAGATGTCGGCTGGCGGCCGCAGGTGGAACTTGAAACTGGCATTTCAAATTTGCTGGCCTTTTACCACATGTATAAAGAACATTATTTGTGAGTGAAATGGAAGAGATTCCTGTCATTGACCTGAAAAAACAATATCAGTCCATTCGCCCCGAATTGGATGCTGTTTTTGCCCGTGTGATGGAAAAAGGCACTTTCATTTTGGGGTCGGAGGTTTCTGCTTTTGAAAGGGAATTCGCCGAATATTGCGGCGCGGCTCATGCAATTGGGGTTGCCTCTGGTACAGATGCCCTGCAATTGGCTTTGATGGCTTGTGAGATCGGCGAAAATGATGAGGTGGCTGTCCCGGCTCATACCGCTGTGGCAACTGTCAGCGCGGTGGAAGCGGGCGGAGCCCATCCGCTTTTGGTGGATATTGATTCCACAAATTACACGCTTGACCCAAATCTGCTCCATCGAATTTTGATGCCGCACACTCGTGCGGTCATCCCTGTGCATTTGTATGGCTGCCCGGTGGATATGGAGCCTGTGCTCCAATTTGCGCACGAGAATCATTTGTTTGTGATAGAGGATTGCTCGCAGGCCCACGGCGCTTCGTACCGTGGGCGCAAAGTTGGTACGTGGGGTGATATCGCCGCTTTTAGTTTTTACCCGACTAAAAACCTCGGCGCGTTTGGTGATGGGGGAATGGTGGTGACGAATAACGATGCGTTGGCAGAGAAGGTGCGTTTGCTGCGTCAGTATGGCTGGGGTGAACATTACATCAGTTCGATTCGGGGAATCAACAGCCGCCTTGATGAATTGCAGGCAGGGATTTTGCGCGTCAAACTGCGTCATTTGGATGGGTGGAATGCACGCCGCAGGCAGCTTGCTGAGTTGTATCACCATCTACTTTCAGGGACAGATCTGGTTTTGCCTGCGCAAAATGCGGGCCATGTTTATCATCAATTTGTGATTCGCCATGCACAACGGGATTCGTTGCGGGAATATTTGAAGGGAAATGGTATTTCCACGCTGATACATTATCCCGTGCCTGTCCATTTTCAACCTGCTTATGCTGATCTGGGATATACAGCGGGGAGTCTACCGTTCACGGAACGGGCCTCCCGTGAAGTTTTGTCTCTGCCTCTTTACCCGGAATTGACCGAAGAAAAGGTGGTGAGGATTTGTCAGACCATATTGGATTTTTTCACGCACTCAATGTGACATTTTTCATGCCTGCATGACAGAACTTTTGGCTCGATTGGGGTAAGTATAGATAAGCTTTGTTGGTGGCTCTCCAAAGTTGTGACAAAAGGAACTATTCTCTTTAGGCAAGTTATGCGATAATTTACATTAACTGTCGTATTTGAAACTCTTCGACTTTCAAAATTTCACTGGAGGCACTATGGCAAAAATCACGCGCGAAGATGCACTTGAATATCACCGTTTAAAGGGCAAGCCCGGCAAAGTGGCGATCGTTCCAACCAAGCCGATGGATACACAGCGAGACCTGAGTTTGGCATATTCTCCCGGCGTTGCCGAGCCAGTTTTAGAGATTGAAAAGAATCCCGACGACGCTTATGAGTACACTTCCAAGGGTAATTTGGTGGCTGTGATCTCCAACGGAACAGCCATTCTCGGCCTGGGTGACCGCGGCGCATTGGCTGGCAAACCTGTAATGGAAGGCAAGGGCGTCTTATTTAAGAAATTTGCGGATATTGACGTTTTCGACATCGAATTGAATTCACACGACCCGGATGAGATCATCAAAGTAGTAGCGGCGATCTCACCGACCTTTGGCGGGATCAATCTCGAGGATATTAAAGCCCCCGAATGTTTTTACATCGAAGAAGAACTGAAGAAGATGCTGAACATCCCCGTCTTCCACGATGACCAACACGGCACGGCGATCATTTCCTCCGCTGGTTTGGCCAATGCGTTGGAAATTGTCGGCAAGCGGCATGACGAGATTCGACTCGTCATCTCCGGGGCGGGTGCTTCGGCGATCTCCTGTGCCGAATTGGCGATCAGCTGGGGCGTGAAGCGTGAAAATATCATGCTTTGCGACAGCAAAGGTGTGGTGTACAAAGGCCGCAAAGAGGGTATGAATAAATACAAGGAGCGTTTCCTGGTGGAAACCGATGCCCGCACACTGACTGACGCCCTGCGTGGGGCAGATGTATTCTACGGCTTGTCTGTTGCGAATGTGATGACTCCCGAAATGGTCAAGTTGATGGCAAAGGATCCGATCATCTTTGCCATGGCGAACCCTGACCCGGAGATCAAGCCTGAGCTGGCGAGAGAAGCGCGCAAAGACGTCATCATCGCAACTGGTCGTTCAGATTATGCCAATCAGGTCAACAACGTGCTTGGCTTCCCCTTCATCTTCCGCGGCGCGTTGGATGTACGTGCCAAACAAATTAATGAAGAAATGAAGTTTGCGGCTTCCAAGGCTTTGGCTGCCCTTGCTAAAGAGGATGTGCCTGATTCAGTCATCCGTGCGTATGGCGGCGAGAGCATTAAATTTGGGCGCGAGTACATTATCCCCAAGCCGTTGGATCCGCGTGTTTTGTTGTGGGAAGCGCCTGCCGTTGCTGAAATGGCAATGAAGACCGGCATGGCCCGCAAGACCATTGACATTGAAGAATACAAGGAACAGCTTGCCTTCCGTCAGGGCAAGGGTGAACGGATCCGCTACTTCTTCCAAAACAAGGCCCGTACCTCGGGCGGCAAGAAGCGTGTGGCCTTTGCTGAAGGCGAAGAGCAGAAGGTCATTCGTGCGGCCTATCAGATCAAGGAAGAAGGGATCGCCACTCCTGTCTTGATCGGGAACGCGGGTGTCATTGATGAACAACTCAAGGTCCTTGGCCTCGACTATAAGCCCGTGATCGTGGATCCCAACAAATTCGAAAAATTGGAAGCCTACGCCAAGTCCTATTACGAAATGCGCCAGCGCAAGGGTGTGATGTTGAGTGATGCACATAACAAAGTGCGCGACCCCAATATTCTTGGCCCCTTGATGGTAAAAATGGGCGATGCAGATGCTTTTGTCTCAGGGTTGACCTTTGATTATCCTGAAGTGATCCGTCCTGCATTGCAGATTCACCATACTGCTCCCGGCGCAACACGTGCGGCGGGCGTGTATATCATGATCGTGGATGATAAGGTCTTCCTGTTTACAGATGCCACCGTCAATATTGACCCAACCGCTGAGGATCTTGCAGAGATCGCCTCTCTTGCTGCTGATTTTGCAGTGAAACTTGAGATCGATCCGCATGTTGCCTTCCTCTCCTTCTCGAACTTCGGCTCCACCCCGCATCCGCTTTCAGACAAGGTCCGCAAAGCTGTGGAATTGACCAAGAAACGCCGCCCCGATCTGCGTGTGGATGGTGAAATGCAGGCCGATACCGCGGTTGTGCCTGAGATCAGCGAAGAACGTTACCCATTCAGCGCTGTGAAGGATGCAAATGTACTGGTCTTCCCCTCGCTCGAATCGGCCAATATTGCCTACAAACTGCTTTCACGCCTTGGTAACGCCAAAGCCATTGGCCCGATCCTGTTGGGTATGGGCGCACCCATCCACGTATTGCAAACTGGCGATGATGTGAATGCCATTGTCCAAATGGCTGCGGTTGCCGTCATGGATGTGATGGGACGTGAGGCGAATGGTTAAAGAAAGTGGTTTTACCTGGCCATATTGAAAAGTGAAAGTTGACTACAAAAACACTCTCAGGATATTTTTTCCTGAGAGTGTTTTTGTAGGCGATTGGGAATAGATGGAACATTATCTGTTTCTTGAATTAAGATCAAAAGCCTCCAGCATTTTTTCAACTTCTCCCATTGTGTAAACAAAATGAGTGACAGTTCTTCGAAAAAAAGCTTTTTCTACAATGTCAAACGCGACCTCAAGCATATAATTTTTGCTTTGATTGACAACAAAACAGGCACGTAAATTAGCTGGCGGCAGCGGAAGTTTCCCCCACAAATCTTTAACAGCGCCAATGGTGGATTGTTCAGGAGGAAATTTAGACTGGTCATGAATGATGATCGCCTTATGGTCAATTGATTTGAAATAATGCTCTGCCTCCTTTAGCGCATTTACTACGTCACTCCACTGCCAGGGCTTTAAATACTTTACGCTTAACACTGTCTTTGTTCGTGGGTCTTGCCACTCAATTACGAAAATATCATTAGAGTTCATTGCAATTTTTCCTGTAGTCTACCTGGTTCAGGTAAAAAATCTGTGTTTTTCTGTGTCTCAAAAAAACAAACTGACGGGTGACTGGAGTTTTTTGCCACCCCAATTAAATGTGCCAGACACTTTGGTCATCTAATATTTTTTCAATGAGTTTTGGAAAAGCGTACCTGTCCAATGGTTTTGAAATGGCTCCATCAAAACCGCTTTCCCGTAATTTTTCCACTTCCTCGTTCATTACACTTGCAGTCAACGCCACTACTTTACAGTAACGCAATCGATTATCAGATCTGATCATTTTGAGAAGTTCGAAGCCATCATAAGGCTGTATGTGGATATCGAGCAAAAAGATATCAGGAATACTGCCAATCTCCCTGACCTTCTCTAGAAAATCACTTGTGTTTTCAATGACGATCAAGTTGTCAACGATGCCAAGTACATGGTTCATAATAGCTTTCATAACAACGATGCTTGGGGCGTCGTCTTCAACATATACAATGATGGGTCCGTTTTTCATGATTACCTTTGCGATAATATTGGGTATGTGGGGATTTGGGGATAAGGGAGGGAGAAATAGAATACAGAACCTTCATTAGGCTGGCTTTCAACCCATAGCTTACCTCCATGCGCTTCAACCAGGTTTTTCGAAATTGGAAGCCCAAGTCCTGTTCCTTCAACTCTCTTACGACCATCTTCTGTTTGGGTGAAGGGTTCGAAGATGATCGTTTGTGCGGTAATGGGAATGCCGGGCCCCGTGTCTGCTACGGCAAAAAGCAGATAGTCGGCTCTTTTTTTGAGAATAAGAGTGATGCTCCCTTTATCTGTAAATTTAGCTGCATTTGACAGTAGATTAAGCAACACTTGACGAATGCGACGGCGGTCTGCTTCGATGAGTGGAATATCGCTGTCAATATCCTGAATGACTTCAACAGACTCTTTGATTAATGGGGTGGACATTTTGAGGGCAGTATCGATCTCTTCGTAAATGTTGACGTCTTGTTCAAGGTTGAGCGTGAGTTGTCCTGCTTGAATCTTGCTGATATCCAGAACGTCATTGATCAAGTGCAGAAGATGGTGGGAGCTTCGCAGGGATTGATTGAGAAAAGCCTGTTGTTCAGTGTTGATTGGGCCAACCATTTCAGACGCAACCAGGTCGATCAGGTTGATGATGGCGTTCATGGGGGTGCGCAATTCATGACTCATGCTGGCAAGGAATTGGCTTTTCATGATATCGGTCCGTTTGAGTTCTTCCGTGACTTTTTCCTGATTTCGATAAAGTTGGGCATTGCGTACGGCAATTGCGATCTGTTCGGCAAGTGTGGAGAATATCCGAATATCGTTATCCTTGAAGCGGCCGATGGTTTCAGCTTGTAAATCCAGTACGCCAACAAGATCATCACCAACAATCATTGGAAATGCAGCATGTGATTTTATTGACGGAAGGCGTGATGTGGGCACAAAGGAGGATTGATCTATGTTGTTTAAAACCTCTGTTTTGCGAGTGCGTGCCACCTCTGCGGTAAGGCTTGGCCGAGTATTGATGTGAAATGACTTTGGTTCCGTTTTCACTCCATTTTCTTTTACATCGTCAGCTTCGAGCTGCAGTTCGTCCGTTTCCGGCTGGTATAAGAATATCGAAGTGGAATACAGATCGAAACCCTCCCGTGTCTGCTTGACCAGATTTGGCAGTAGTTTCTCCAGTTTCAATTCCTGTGTGATCTGGCGCGACACATCAGTTGCCATCTGCAGATCACGAGTACGTTCGGCGACATGCTGTTCGAGAGATTCGATTAAATCGCTCAACTGAGCGCTCATGGAGTTGAAGGTTTGTGAGAGCGTGGAAAATTCTTTCAAGCCGTGGATATCGAGATTTTTTTCGAAATCGCCCTGCCCCAGACGTTCGGCCGCCAGGGTGAGTTGATTTAATGGGCGTAAGGTTTGGCGGGCCAGAATGATAAATACACCAATGACCGACAGAAGGGATAGACTGCCTGCTGTCAGTTGAATTAGCAATGTGGTTCTGTATGTTGAGTCGAGTTCTTGATTCGCCAATATAAGGCCATTTCTGCTGACCTCTCCAATGGTTTTCGTGATCAAATTTATGTCAATGGTGATATCTCTGAAAATGGTAGTGTTCTTAATAATATCCTGGTCTAGGGCAACGATCTTTGTGAATGTATCGTAGTGTTCGAGTAGGTTTGTGGAAAGTTGTTCGGCGTTTAGCGTCTCCAAACCGCCTTCTTCAGTGGCTTGGGTTAAATCCACCAGTTCAATGGTGTTGATACGTACATAATCTATATATTCCTGCCTGTAAGTGCTGAAGTATCCCTGCTCGTTCTTTTGGATCTGAATCAATGTGTCGAAAAAGAATTGATTGTCGAGGCCGCGTGTCTCAACTTGCATTTCCTCGATTCCACTGGCAAGGGATTTTTCCAGCCCATTGGCCCCAATGCGTGTCTGAATTTTTCCCAAGGTTGCATTGAATGAGTTTTCATAATCACCCAATAGAGCAGATAATTGGACAGTGGAATTGGCGATTTCCCTGAAGTTTTTATTTTTAGAATTAATTGAAAGGGTTTGCAATTCATTGAGGTGGGTGCGGGCTGCATCAAGATGGAACTGAATTTGCTCGCCATATTCTTTGCGGGCATTATCAAAGCCAAGAAGCCGCCAGTTTGCAAGAAAAGCAGATTCGTCCTGACGGGCCAGCAAAAATTCCGTCTGGATTTCCAGGCTGAGTTCCCTGATTTGACTGCTTTCCTGCGAAGTGGCTTTAAGTGCAGATTGAAAACTGTTGAAATTTATCAGGCTAATGCCCATACCAAGCAGGTTGAATCCCAATATTGCCATAAAGCCCAGAAGCAATAACTCACGAACTGATAACTTATTTAATTTCATAGACCTGGCCTTTGCCAAAATTTAAAAGGCAACATGGATTATTTAAGCGCATCATGAGCGGCAAGGATCATTTCAAATGCTGCATCGTAGATATTGTTGGCTTCCTGCCCAACGTCTACAACATAGAACAAACGATAACGGATGTTGGTGGGTGGATAAATGATGGGGTTTGTCAGGTCGCTTTGTTCAATAAATGGCAATGCAGCCTGGTTGGGGGATGCGTATCGAATATAGTTTGAAAGTTGAGCTCCGATATGTGGGTCCATCATATAGTTGATCAGCTTTTCGGTTTGTTCTTTGTGCGGAGAAGCAACAGAGATGCACATATTATCCGTCCATAAGACAGCCCCTTCTTTGGGGATAACATACTTGATGTCGGGGTTTTCTGCTGCAATTTGCATAACGTCTCCGCTGTATTCAACCGCGACATCTACAATGCCATTGACAAGCAAATCCTGCCCGTCATCACCACGCAGTGTATAGAATTGATCAATATGTTCGATCAAATAATCGCGGGCCTGATATATCTCACTTTCATTGGTGGTGTTCGGGCTAAAGCCTAAATATAAAAGCACCCCACCCACAGCTGTACGGTTGCTTTCCACAAATGAAACGCGGCCTTTAAATTGAGGATCAAATAAATCGCCCCAGCTGTCGAGGTCTCTCCCTGTCGCTTTTCGATTATAGGCAATTGCCGTAGTTCCCCATTGATATGGAACACAATAGCGGTTGTCAGGGTCATATTGTGGGCTTACGAAAAGAGGATCAAGGTTCTTCATATTCGGTATGTTGGCTTTGTTTAAAGGAGCAAGCAGGCCATCCCATTGTAAGATAGAGACTGCATAATCTGAATCAATAAACAAGTCAAATGCTTCGGGGTTTTCTTTAAGCCTTTTTCTTAAATCGCGGCTTGAGGTATATGTTCCATAATTGACCTTGATGTTGTATTCCTTTTCGAAGTTGGAAAGAATATTGGGGTCCATATAATTGTCCCAATTGTAGAAGTTTATTTCTTCCGGGGAAACTTCTGCTTCAGGCGTTTGTTGTTGTGACCAGCCTTGACATGCAGAAAGTAGTGCCATCAAGGTGAGTATGCTAAGACAGAGAACTGGTTTAAGAATCTTTGTGCTCATATTTGGCTTTTACTCTCTTCCATAAGATAGGGCAATGTGAAATAAAAAGCGGTCCCTTCACCAAGTTGACTTTCCACCCACAGCCTGCCTCCATGTGCTTCGACAAGCTTTTTTGAAATAGGCAGTCCCAAACCTGTACCTTCAACTCTCTTACGGCCATCTTCAGTCTGGACGAAGGGTTCAAAAATGATCGTCTGTGCTGTAATGGGAATACCTGGCCCGGTATCTTTCACAGTAAAAAGAAGTTGAGCTGATTGCTTGTTGATAATTAGTGAGACGATTCCCTGTTCGGTGAATTTGGCTGCATTGGATAGAAGATTCAATAATATTTGGCGAATACGACGGCGGTCAGCTTCAATAAGAGAGATATCAGGATCAATGTGTTGGATAAATTCCACAGACTCTGAAATCAGCGGAGAGATGATTGTAGTGACAGTGTCGATTTCTTCATAGATGTTAACATCCTGCTCAATGTAGAGGGTCAGTTGTCCAGCCTGAATTTTGCTGATGTCTAGGACGTCGTTGATGAGATGCAAAAGATGACGAGAACTTTGCATGGATTGATTGAGGAATGTCTTTTGTTCCTCATTGATGGTGCCTATCATTTCAGAAGCAACCATGTCAACAAGGTTAATAATTGCGTTCATGGGAGTGCGTAGCTCATGACTCATGCTGGCCAGGAACTGGCTTTTCATCAGGTCAGTACGTTTGAGTTCTTCAGCGACTTTTTCCTGATTTCTATAAAGTTGGGCGTTGCGAATGGCAATTGCAATTTGTTCTGCCAATGTGGAGAAAATCTGAATATCGCTTTCGGCAAAGCGATTTGGATATTCTGATTGAAGGTCCAATACTCCTACAAGTTCCTCTCCAACCACCATGGGGAAGACAGCTTCTGCTCTGGTGTTTGGCAGGAGTGGGTTGAAAAAATGCGAATCCGATCTGGATGTGTCGTTTACGATTTCAGCTTTTTGTTCTCGTGCAGATTTGGAAACCAGGCTTGGTTGTGCAGAGATATGAAAGGCTTTTGCCTGACCTTTCATATGTTCCCCGGATGCACCAGAACCCGCCTCAAACAATAATTCCTGGGTTTGGGGATTGAAAAGAAACAGAGAAACAGCATACAGATTAAAGGCTGCCCTTGTTTTTTCCACAAGATTAGGGAGCAGGTTTTCTAGATTTAATTCTCGGGTGATATCCCGCGAAACTTGAGAAGCTACGTTCAAATCTCGCGTACGAGAAGCGACTATGCTTTCAAGTCCATTGAGAGTGTTATAGAGTTGTTCAACCATTTGATTGAATGCAATCCCCAGTTGACCAACCTCATCGTTCATTTCAATTTTTGTACGCCTGGAAAAATCCCCCTGCTTGATCATTTCTGCGTTTTCAGTTAACTGTATCAGAGGGGTCGTAAGATATCTTAACACCCAAACAGTTGTCAGCCAGATCACCCCTTCTATGGTCAGGAGAATCATGTGTAATTCTTCTGGAATATTGGCAATAAACGCGAAAGCAGTAAAACCAATTAAAGTAAGTTGGATCTGGACTACCAGAATTTTCCCTGCAAGTTGGATTTGTTTGAAATTTAGAAAGAAGGGTATTGAATAGGCTATATCTGATGCAATAACCGTACCGCCAATGATCCAGAAACCCCATTTTGGAATGGCTACCGAAAAATCCAAAAAAATGGCGGTAAAACACAGTGAAAGATAGATTCCCAGATGAATAAGGATATTCCTGAAAGGGAGTCTTTCTGGATACAAAGTAATAAATAAAATAATGTGATAAATTGCAGCTGTTAACATGAGCAGCGGCATTTCGGAGAGAAAAAAGCACCCTAGACCAGGGGCAAACCAGTAGAATGTGGTTATAACCCGAAGTGCGATGTAGTGGTTGTTGTTTGCAGCTTGTCTGTATGAAAGCCAGCCTCCAACCCCATAAACCATCCCTGCCGTGAAAAAGCAAAGTAGTTGCCACGAGGGTGATTGACTATAAATATAAATAGGTAAAATGGTTACAAAAGGTGTAAAACCCACCATTAGTAATGAAACCCATTTTAGATACTGATACCCAATTGAATTGGCAGGTAATGTAGGTAAAGAAGAAGCATTCATACTTGAATTTTGCTTTTAGTGAAAGTTGTAGAAGGCAATTATTGACTGCTGATCCATTTCTTTTGGCCTGCGATGATATCTGCAATATGTTGTGCAAACCCATGAACGCGGATGGGCTTGCTGATGAATCCCGAAAATCCCATGGCTTTTGCCTTCGGAATCTCTGTTTCGGGATCCAACGAAGTGATGGCTATAACAGGAATATGTGCTGTTTTGGGGTTTTGCTTAATTTCTTTGAAAGTATCGTATCCATTGACACCTCTTTTTAACATGATATCCAATAAGATGATATCAATTGGAAGATGCTGCTCAATATGCAGAGATATTCCAATGCTGTTGTAGTTATAGAAGACTGATGCCCCGGAAACCGACAAAGGCCTGGAAATGACACTCAGGTTTAATACATCGTCTTCAACTACAAATATTCTTGTGTTGAGTAGTGGCAGGTTGGTATTTTCCATCGCCGCGCTCCTTAAAACCTTGAATTTAGTAAATGCGCGGGCATTTTATGTGGTAATCAGGTAGAGCGCTACTCTCTAAAAAGAGGGGAAAAGGGTCAGATCAGCTTGAGCTTTACAGCAATGATAAGTGCTTGAGAGCGGGTACGTACCCCCAGCTTCCCGCAGATGTTTTCCATGTGGAATTTGGCAGTGGTTGCACTGATTTTTAATCGAGCGGCAGTTTCTGGCATATTCATTCCATCTGCCATGGCGCGTAGAACATCCAATTCTCTTTTCGTCAAACCCAGAGAACTGCCTGTTTGTTCCCAGTCTGAAGGGGTGGTTTTAAAGGCTTCAGGCGAAAAAACCATTTTCCCCCGATGGATCATATTAATGGTTTCGGCCAGATCGTCTTTAAGTGTGGTTTTTAATACATATCCTGCAGCACCACTTCGAAGCATCTCAAACAGCATGTCTTGATCCTGCAAACTGGTGAGGATAAGAATTTTTGAGTTGGGCATTTTGGCCTGCAAAGCTTTTGTTGCTTCAAGGCCATTGATACCAGGCATTAGAACATCCATCAAAACCACATCAGGATGCAGTTTTTCGCATACCCAAATAGCTTCCTCCCCATTTTTTGCATGTCCAACCAGTTTAATATCTGTTGTCTGATTTAAGATGGTCGTAACGATTCGATGGATGTAATCATGATCATCCACTAAAACGACGCGAATTGTGTTTGGGCTCATGGTGAAATTATAAATGAAGTCTCTAAAAATTCTCCTTACAGAATAATAATCCTAACGCTTGAACCAGCGCCCGAGAGTAATAAGCAAAGAATAAATAGAAAAAACCTTAACCCCAGCGTCCTTGTGGTCAAAAGCGGGACATACTCAGTTACCAAAAGCCGCAATCTGGGTTACTTATTGTGTGTCTCACGCCCATGATCACTTCACTCACTGCGAGTGGAAAACCTTGAAAATCGGCTCTTTTAATAGCTATAATCTCTCGTTTTCAAATTTGTTTCGTTCACAACAAGGAGTTCCATGACCAACCTCGAATCCATCGCACGAAAAATTACCAGCATTCTTTTTGCCCAGCAATCCCTTGCTTCGGCAGGGTTCATCGCCGCCGCCACCCTGAATTCCATTGTTGGCAAGGAACTCAGCGGACATTCTGACTGGGCGGGCGTCCCCTCTGCAACCTATCTTTTGGCGGGTGCATTTGCCGCCTTTATGTGGGGCTATGTTTACGACATGATCGGCCGCCGCAACGGCTTGACCATCGGTCTAGGGATCGGCGCTGTTGGTTCAGGGATTGCTTTTTATGCCATCGCGATCCATTCATTTGCTATTTTTCTCGGCGGCATGGTGCTGATGGGCATTGCGAATGCCGCTGTTCAGCTTGGTCGTTTTGCCGCTGCAGAAGTGAATCCTCCCGAGCATCGTGGACGTGCCATCTCGAACGTGGTGATTGGCGGAACGGTTGGTTCAGTGATCGGGCCGTTTGTCGCTGGGCCAGCAGGAGACCTGATCGGTTCATGGGGTATTGATGAATTGGCGGGCGCGTATCTGGTCAGCCTTGCCTTGTTCGTCATCGCTGCGATCGTCGTGTTCATCGGCCTCCGCCCCGACCCGCGTGAGATCGGAAAACAAGTCGCCGAAAAATACCCCGATACCATCGTCCGCTCACGTGTGGTGCGCAGCATGATGCAGATCTTCAGTCAGCCCGCCGCCCTCGTGGCACTCACCAGTATGGTGCTCGGACAAATGGTGATGGTGTTGGTCATGGTCATCACTTCTCTGCACATGCGCGGACATCATCATGACCTGACCGATATTTCACTTGTCATTTCGTCACACACTTTTGGCATGTATGCCTTTTCCATCATTTCAGGCCGTCTTTCAGATCAATGGGGGCGTGGACCTGTCATCATCACTGGTTCGCTCACACTCGTCATTGCCTGTATCGCTGCCACCATTTCGCCTGATGTGTTGCCGCTTGGTGTCGCCCTGTTTTTGCTTGGCCTCGGCTGGAATTTCTGCTTTGTCGGCGGTTCCACCCTACTTGCCGATCAACTTTCTCCTGATGAGCGAGCGCGGACACAAGGTTTCAACGATCTGCTTGTTGGTCTCGCTTCTGCCATTGGAAGTCTCAGCAGTGGATTCATCTTCGCCGCACTTGGGTATAACCCGATGGCATTGATCAGCGCTATCTTTGCGCTCATCCCCCTGTTGCTCGCTTCTTTCTGGACCTTGAAACGGGCGCGAAAACCCCGGGCAATTGCCTAGCCTCAGCAGTTCGTCTTAATCAAAAAAGTAGAGCGAGGTGTTATCTCGCTCTACTTTTTTTCTACTTCTTTCCTGATTTGGACTTACTGTTCATCCCAGTTTTTGGTCCACTTGGATTTGGTTGTGAGTTGCCTGGCATCTTTGGTTTAGGTGAGGCATTTCCCAACCCCACCCGATTTCCAACCAAAGTGAATGCTGCATTGAGGCTTTTCTCAGCGGTTGCTTCATCCAGACCGGTGCGCTTCGAAATCTCTTTAACCATGCCGCTATTGTGTAACAGGCTTGAGTCTACCTGGCCTGCGCCCATTTGTCCCAGCATTTCATCAAGATCAAATGTATTCGAGTCGCGGCCCGAGGTGGGGTGGTGGGCGAGTAGTTTATGTGCCACGAAAGAGACAATGACCATTGCGATCTCTGGCGAAATGTTGACCTTCTTGGCCAGCGGTTCAATGAATGGCTGCAGCATTGCCATGATCGGGTCATTGGCTTGCTGACCGCCGCCCATGATCCCTTCAAGGGCACCCATCATCCCGCCCAAGCCCTGAGTTTGCGGCTGGCTCGGCGTGTTTTGAGCTTGTTGTGCGCCAAGCAAACTACCGACCAAACCTGCCACATCACCTGCATCCACTCCATCCGAGAGGTTGATGCCACCTTGAGATTGCCCGCCGCCAAGCAAACTACCAACCAAACTGGTCATTGGGTCGGCTTCTTGAGCCGAATTGCCCTGTTGGCGTGAGTTAATAAGGACCTTGAGGATATCTTCCATTGACATGTTGTTCTTCTCCTTTTTATAACAAAAAGCGCAGCGCGATTTGCGCTACGCTTGCAAAAACGGCTGAGTTATTCCGAGTCGCCGCCTGAGGGTGACTTGCTTTCAGTGGACGCGCTTTCTTTCGGTGCGCTGTCTTTTTCCTTCTTGCTGGTCTTCTTTGTACTTGAAGTACTCGAAGATTCTCCCGAAGGCGACTTGTGATCGGTTGCATAGAACCCCGAACCTTTAAAGATGATCTTGGTGGGGGTAATCACCTTCTTGAGCGCCTTCTTACGGCATTCCGGACAGGTTTTGAGAGGGGTGTCCGTGAAGGATTGATGACGTTCGAACTGCACACCACAAGCTTCACATCGGTAGGTATAAACTGGCATTTGTTTTTCTCCTTGCTGTTCTTTCTCGACAACGCCGCGGATTATAGCCCGATTGATAGGGTGGGGCAAGCCTTGAATGCCTCATGTTATAATTTTCTAACAATTAATGGCCAGACCTTGATGGTCATGGCCTTTTGCGGAGGGCGCTGTGTTAAAGATCGAGATCGTCTATTGTGCGGTTTGACATTACACCAACCGGGCCGTGAGCCTGGCCGACGATTTATTGAAGAACTTTGAGCATGTCATTGAATCGGTGGCGTTATTTCCCTCGGACGGTGGCAGGTTCGAGGTCAGTGTGAACGGGCAGTTGATCTATTCAAAATTACAGGCGAAACGTCATGCAGAAGCAGGCGAGGTCGTCAATCTCATCTCAAAAATCGTATCATAAAGCAGGATAATAATCCCGCTCAACGAAGAGGATAAAGAATGGCAAAAAAAGGCAGAGTGTTTTCGGGGGCGCGCCCAACGGGGCGTCAGCATCTTGGCAATTATCTGGGTGCGATCAAGAATTATGTCGCCATGCAGGCGGATTATGAGTGTGTGTACTGTATTGTGGATGTCCACGCGTTGACGACGGTGGAGACCACACAGGAATTAAAGCAGAACACCTTTGAGATGGCGTTGGATTGGCTGGCAGCGGGCATTCGCCCCGAAGACTCGATTCTGTTCGTGCAATCGCATGTGCCTGAGGTGATGGAATTACACACCTACCTTTCGATGGTTACTCCGCTTGGTAAGTTGACCGACCTGCCGACCTTCAAAGAGAAGGTTCGCCAGCAGCCTGAGAATATCAACTATGGGTTGGTGGGCTACCCGGTGCTGATGACCGCCGATATTGTTTTGTACAAAACGGATGTTGTGCCCGTAGGCATTGACCAGGCTCCGCACATTGAATTTGCACGCGAGATCGTGCGCTCATTCAATTACCGCTACAAGACCAAGGCGTTGGTTGAGCCGCAGGTGAAGCATACGGAAGTGTTGAAGGTGGTGGGCCTGGATGGCAAGGACAAGATGGGCAAGAGTTTGAACAACCACATCGAACTGGCTTCCACCCCTGAAGAGACGGTCAAGCGTGTTCGTGAAATGGTGACCGACCCCGCCCGACAGCGTAAGACCGATCCTGGCAACCCTGATGTGTGCAATGTGTTCACCATGCACAAGCTTTTCTCCGCACAGGAGGAAGTGGATATGATCAACACAGAGTGCCGTAAGGCAGGCATTGGCTGTGTGGATTGCAAACTGCGCTTTGCCGGCAACCTCAACAAACATCTTGAGCCATTCCGCGCCAAACGCGCCGAACTTGCTTCAAACCCGAATCATATTCAGGAGATTTTGAACGACGGTGCCAAACGTGCCCGCACCATTGCCCAACAGACGATGGCCGAAGTACGCGAAGCAATGCAGTTGCCGTAATTTACTGAACAAGCCATAAAGTGAGAAGTAAAAAGTATAAAATGCTTTTGCTTCTCACTTTTTATATCCAATTTAATCCATGCGTTTATTAATTCAACGAGTTTCCCAGGCCAGTGTCACCGTAGAAGAGCAGACCATTTCCAAAATTGGAAAGGGTCTGCTGATTTTGTTGGGAATTGGCCATGGCGACGGTGAAGAGCAGGCCGCCTTTCTGGCCGAAAAAACAGCAAACCTGCGTATCTTTGAAGATGACCAGGGCAAGACCAACCTTTCAGTGCTGGATGTGAAGGGGGAGGCCATCGTTGTTTCTCAATTCACCTTGTATGCTGATGCCCGAAAAGGCCGCCGCCCATCTTTTATTGACGCGGCATTGCCCGATGTTGCTGCTCCGCTGGTGGAGCGTTTTGTTGAACTGTTGCGCAGCCATGGTGTGCCGACCCAAACGGGCAGGTTTGGCGCTCACATGGATGTTGAAATTCATAACGACGGTCCCGTTACCATCTGGTTGGAAAAATGACCATTAAACCTAATTTTTTTCAAAAATTCGTCCATCGCTTTTTAATGATGCGCTGGGTCTCGGCTTTTTTGGCAGTCAGTCTGCATCGTTTGGATGCGATCGTGCTGAAGCTTTCAAGAGGCCGCCACACGGTTACCGAGCTGGTCGGCCTGCCGATCATCCAGATCACCACCATTGGGGCAAAGAGTGGAGAGCCGCGTACCATGCCGCTGGTAAGTTTGTTTGACGGTGAGAAGATCGCGTTGATCGGCTCAAACTTTGGCCGTCAGCACAACCCTGGCTGGTATTACAACCTGAAGGCCAACCCGCAATGCGTGGTGCAGACCCATGGTCGTGAGCAAAAGTTCATTGCCCGTCAGGCTGTAGGCGAAGAACGCGAAAAATACTGGCAGATGGCGGTTTCATATTACAAAGGCTACGAGCTTTACAAAGTCCGCGCTGCACATCGCCAAATCCCTGTGATGGTTTTGGAACCCATGAAATAATTGTCAAGATTAGAATTTCATGATAAAGTTGTTTTGTAGGATGCAAGTAGCTTTTCGTTGTGGAAGTATGAAGATGATGGCCCAAAGCATTGCCTTTGAGTCGTTTTGTTTAACCGCCCGATGAAAGACATACTGCGTCACCTTATTTTTTTTATTTTGCTAGGAGGCAAAAAATGTCTGATCGTGTAATCGGTACGGTTAAATGGTTCAACGGCACCAAGGGCTTTGGTTTCATCGAGCGCGAAGGCGGCCCCGATGTCTTTGTTCACTTCTCCGCTATTCGCGGCGAAGGGTTCAAGAACCTGCAGGAAGGCCAGAAGGTGGAATTCACCATCGAAAAAGGCCCCAAGGGTTTGCAGGCTGCTGACGTCGTTGTCCTGTAATTCGTAACCAACCAAAAAGAGTCTCGCTGAAAAGCGGGGCTCTTTTTTTGTTTGATGGGGGAATGGGCGCGTCGCGCTCGACGAGTAGATTGATTCTAATTAACAAGCAGAATCTTCCCGCTTGGATTTTTCTGATTAAATTTGCGGCGCCGCACCCGCTTCTTTCGGTGACCATAAACTGGCATCCATTTCGACCGCCATTGCCCCCGCTGACAGCATATCGGCGGCGTCTTTTTCCGTCCACACACCGCCTCCGCCAATGATGGGAATTCCGCTCATGGCAGCGGCGCGGACCGTATTTAGCGCTTGTGGAAATATGGAGGGTCCGTATACCCTGCCCGTGGTCAATTTGTTTTTGTCACGCGAAGCGACCAATGCCCCGCGTGGACAGGCAATACTGATCGCTACGGCGCCTTTTTCGATCACTTTTGACCCCAGCGAAAGCACCTGTTCCATGGGTAGAGAGAAGATCAATGGTACTTCACCCAGGCACATATCAAGCGTAAGCAGGAGAATATCATTTGAAAGCAGAGGGGCAAATCCCAGCTCAACGGCCATTACGTTTTCGATGCCTTCGAGCATGCGCACCATTTGAGCGGTCTCTTCGGGGCGGTCAGCCATGAGGTGAGGGATGATGGGTAGGTCGGCGCGGTTCCAACGGGCACTGTGTTTTTTGATCACGGCTGGTAGCCCGGGGTTGGGCAGGCCGGTGTGTAGCAGGAATCCGCCGGGGAATTCGATCAAAGCTGGTTGGGGAGTGGGCAGGCGCGGGCGCAGAGAGATCGGATTCGTGATGAAGGCTCCGAACCTGTCAAATGGAATCCCTGCACGGGGGTCGGGTGAGAATCCCAGTGATCCCGCCGCATTGATGATTGGTTTGCTAAAATAGATGTCACGTTTCATTTTGTTTTGTTATCTATGTCATTGCGAGGGCGATGCACTTCGCCCGAAGCAATCTTATCTTCGTTGGAGATTGCTTCGTCGCAAAGAGCAAAGACGCTCCTCGCAATGACAATGAGGAGTATTTATGCAACCCTTGCAAGGAATTCGTGTGCTGGATTTAAGCCGTGTGTTGGCTGGCCCATATTGTACGATGGTTCTCGGTGACCTGGGTGCAGAAGTGATCAAAGTAGAGCCGCCTGAAGGGGATGAGACACGCGCCTGGGGGCCGCCGTTTGCAGAGGGGGAGAGTGCGTATTATTTGTGTGTCAATCGTAACAAGCGTGATATTGTCATCAACTTGAAGACCGACGAAGGCAAAAAGGTTTTGCGTGATCTGGCTTTGCAAAGCGATGTGCTGGTGGAAAATTTCCGACCGGGTACGCTGGAAAAATTCGGCTTGGATTTTGCGACTTTGAGTCAATCGAATCCGAAGTTGATCTATTGTTCGATCACTGGTTTCGGGCAGACCGGGCCAATGCGTGATAAGCCCGGGTACGATTTTATGATCCAGGCTCTGGGCGGGTTGATGAGCATCACTGGGGAGCCTGAGGGCGAGCCGATGAAGACTGGGGTGGCGGTGGTGGACCTGTTTGCGGGGCAGAACGCGGTCATTGCCATTTTGGCTGCCTTGCAAGCGCGGACCTTGACTGGGCGAGGTCAGCAGTTGGATATTGCCCTGTTCGATTCTCAATTGGGCTGGCTGGCGAATGTGGCCAGTAATTATTTGATCTCAGGTAAATTGCCAAAGCGGCATGGCAATGCGCACCCGAATATTGTGCCATATCAAAGTTTTCAAGCCAGTGATGGGTGGTTTGCCATTGCGGTGGGAAATGACCGTCAATTTGGGCGATTGTGTGAAGTCATTGGCAGATTGGATTTGGCAAATGATGAACGGTTTGCGAAAAATTCGGCGCGTGTGCAAAACCGCGAGGAGTTGATCGGTTTGCTGAAATCCATTTTTTTGATGCGGCCTGTGAGTGAATGGTTGTCGGCTTTGGATGAGGCGGAGATTCCCTGCGGGCCGATCAACACCTTCGAGCAGGTTTTTTCCATGCCGCAGGTGCAGGAGCGGGAGATGCTGGTGAAAATGGATCACCCAACCATTGGTGAATTACCGCTGGTTGGCTCGCCGTTGAAATTCAGCGATACGCCCGTGCAGTATCGCCTGCCTCCGCCTTTGATGGGGGAGCATACGGAGGAAGTGTTGAGGGAGTTACGAGATAGAGGGACGAAAGGAGAATAGGCCATACACTAACGTGCTGGCAAAATTTAAAAATGAAATGGCTGATCCCTTTTTTCTTGATTCTGCTTGGCGTATCCATTTTTTGCTGCGGATTTATGTATGACGCCGTATTTGCTGGGATACCCTACCAAGACCCAACCCCCGAGTTGGTTGCTAAATACAATTTTCATTCCGAGGTTGCTTCTGTGATCCGTTGGGGTGGGGCAGGGACTTGTGCTTTCGGCGTTGTGGTTGCG